>NZ_BAAGXZ010000009.1:0-159731 GCF_054779575.1 Glycomyces halotolerans | reverse complement strand
CCAACCAAACCCACCAGACACCAAGCCCAGCAGACCCAGCCAGCCCGCACGCTGACCATCCAAACACCCTGTTGAGTTCTCAAACAACACGCCACAACCAAGCGATACTGAAGTGTCTCCAGATCGGCCTCGGCCGAAGCAACCTGACTAAGTTAGCAGTCCCGATCTGTGCCGTCCAACCTCAGGAAGAGTGTTTCCGGCAACAGGCAGTCGAGCCTCTAGCGAGTCTCAGGTGATTCCCGCGCTTCGATCTGCGGACCGCGCCAGCGCTCTCCCGAGCCTGTCGCGTGTCTCCGTCGTGATCTCCGGACCAGCCTGACCGGCTGTTCCGTTCCCCCGCGGGCAGAGACAAATATACACGCCCCTGACAGGTGCTTGATCAGGGGGTGGGTCTGTTGTTCAAGAGTACTCCTGAGCTGCGGAGACATCAAGATCTTCGGCGAGGTTCGCCTGTCGCCGGACATGCCCGCCGTGCGCTGCGGACTGTCCGCTCGCTCGGGCCCGGGCTGTTAGCCTGCGTGCACCAGCAACTCCCAGATTCATAGGAGAAGGCATGTCAGTCACTCGCAACGCAATCACCCGTTGGACCGGCGACCTCCAGGGAGGCGGCGGCGTCACCAGCTTCGTCTCCTCCGGTCTGCCGGACACCCCGGTGACCTGGGCGGCGCGGGCGAACGAGCCGGAGGGCAAGACCAGCCCCGAGGAGCTCATCGCCGCGGCCCACGCCTCCTGCTACTCCATGGCCCTGTCCGCCGGTCTCGGCAAGGCCGGCTACACGCCGGACGAGATCGTCACCGAGGCCGCGGTGGACTTCAAGCCGGGGACCGGCATCACGGGAATCGCCCTCAAGGCCCGCGCCACCGTGCCCGGGATCGACAAGGACGAGTTCGACGAAATCGCGAACGCGACCAAGGACGGCTGCCCCGTCAGCCAGGCGCTCAAGTCGGTCCCGATCACCCTTGAGGCAACACTGGGTTAGGGTCGAAGGTAAGCGTTACAAACATTCATATTGAACGCACACTGTGCGCGAAGGCATCAGGTACACCACCCACGAGCAGCTGCTATGGGGCCGGTCCGAAGCTGTGGTCCAGCTTGCGGACCGACACGGTGAACGTTGGTTTCGCGCACATGTTTGCAACCATGCCTGTCCGCCCAGCCCAAAACTCACACCGTAGAGGAGGTCGAGTTCGTCGTGACTACTCCCGAGACCACCGGTCGGCGATTCCGCGCCTACACCATTCGTCACCTCGACGACTTGCTGAAGCGCGCCCCGCTGACCGAGGAGCAGCGGCTCCGGACGAGAGCGGTGGCATCCGTGCTGCCGTTCCGTACCAATTCCTACGTCGTCGATGAGCTCATCGACTGGGACAACGCCTTCGACGACCCGATGTTCAGACTCGTCTTCCCTCAAGAGGACATGCTGCCGGCGGACGACGTCGACCACATCGCCCAACTGCTGAAGAACGGGGCATCGAAGCAGGAGCTCACCGGCGCGGCCAACGAGATCCGCTTCAAGCTCAATCCGCATCCCGCCGGGCAGATCCAGCTCAATCTCCCCAAGTCCGGCGAGGAGACGATCAAGGGCCTCCAGCACAAGTACAAGGAGACGGTGCTCTTCTTCCCTCAGCAGGGGCAGACGTGTCACGCCTATTGCACTTATTGCTTCCGGTGGGCGCAGTTCGTTGGACTCGAAGACCTCAAGATCGCGAACAACGACGTCGACCAGATGACCGGCTACGTACGCCGCCACCCCGAGGTGACGAGCGTGCTGCTGACCGGCGGCGACCCGATGATCATGGGCGAGCCCGTGCTGCGCCGGTACATCGATCCGCTGCTCGAGATGGAGCACGTCGAGTCGATCCGCATCGGCTCGAAGGCGCTCGCCTACTGGCCGCAGCGGTTCGTCACCGACCCTGACGCGGAGGACACGCTCCGGCTGTTCGAGTCGGTGGTCAAGTCGGGCCGGAACCTGGCGTTCATGGCCCACTTCTCGCACCACAAGGAGCTCGAGCCGGAGATCGTCCAGGAGGCGATCCGCCGCATCCGCGACACCGGTGCGGTGATCCGCACTCAGGCGCCGCTGATCCGCACGATCAACGACGACGCGGAGCAGTGGGCCGGCATGTGGCGGACCCAGCACAAACTGGGCATGATCCCCTACTACATGTTCGTCGAGCGGGACACCGGTCCGCAGGACTACTTCTCGGTGCCGCTGGTGCGGGCCTGGGAGATCTACCGCGACGCGTTCAGCCAGGTCTCGGGCCTGTGCCGCACCGTGCGCGGCCCGTCGATGTCGGCCACGCCCGGCAAGGTGGCCGTCGACGGCGTCACCGAGATCAACGGCGAGAAGGTGTTCGCACTGCGGATGCTGCAGGCCCGCGATCCCGAGATCGTCGGACGCCCGTTCTTCGCGAAGTACGACGAGAACGCGGTGTGGGTCGACGACCTCAAGCCGGCGTTCGCCGACAAGTTCCCGTTCGAGCACTGACCGAAGAGCACTGACCGAGGACAGAGAGCCCCCGTCCCCCCCAGTATTTCTTTGCCCGGTTGATCGACTCTCGCCATGGCGGCGCCCGCGCGGTCGTGGATTGTATGGCAGGAACGGACTTCAGAGCCGGAGCGGCATCGGCGCCGCTCCGGCTTTCGCGTGCTCAGGCGATGTGCAGGCCGAATCCCGTGGTTCCGGGGCGCTCCAGGCCGGGCTTGAGGCGCCGGTCCTCGTCGTAGTCGCCGCCGGCCTGCTTGCGGAAGGGGATCGGTTCGGTCGTCTCGAGCCTCTCGAGGCGCTGCCGGAGGCGCTCGGCGGCCTCCTCGTACCGGGCCTGGTCGAACCGCACCGCTCCGGTGACGACGAACGGTGGCAGCACCTCCATGCCGGTGTAGAAGAAGATGCCGTGGTTGATCGGGAAGAGCAGGTCCTCGATGCTGCCGTTGACTCCGCGGTCGGACAGGTGCGGCTCCGCGGCGCCCGTCGTCACGCTCACCATCGCGCGCTTTCCGGCCAGGACTCCGTCACCGTAGCGGGGCCAGCCGCGGGTGGAGCCGTAGCCGAACCCATTCGTCAAGACCCGGTCGACCCAGCCTTTCATGATGGCGGGCATCGAGAACCACCACAGCGGGAACTGGAGGATGACTGCGTCGGCGGCCAGCAGCCGTTCCTGTTCCGCTCGGATGTCGGCTGCCACCGTGCCGTTGCGGTAGGCCTCGCCGGAGGCGGCCATGAAGCCGTCGGCCTCGGTGGGACCGAAGTCGCCGTAGTCGGCCACGGCGTTCCATTTCATCGCGTACAGATCACTGACGGTGGTGTTGTGCCCGCCGGCTTCGAGGGCGGCGACGGCTTCATCGCGCAGTGCGGCGTTGAGGGATCGGTCCGACGGGTGCGCGTAAACGATGTGGATGTTCATGGGTGCCATGCTGCGCCTGTTGCGGGGCGCCTGCCAGACGTCTGTCGTACCGTCGGTCCCTCCACCCTAGGACTGACAGTCCTTGGCATTGGAACAAACGTGCGGTGATACTTGCGCCGGAGGTGAAGCTGGAATGGAACCCGAGACGGTTGAGGTCCACCAGTTGGAGGACGTGGAGGACCTGGGCAGGTTCCTGCAGGCTCGGCGAGCGCGGGTGAGCCCGGCCGATGTGGGGCTGCGAGACGATGCGCGCCGCAGGGTGCCGGGGCTGCGCAGGGAGGAGCTGGCACTGCTGGCGGGCGTCAGCGTGGACTACTACACGCGCTTGGAGCAGGGGCGTGCGAAGCGGCCATCGGATCAGGTGCTGGATGCGGTCGCCCGGGCACTTCGGCTCGACGAGTCCACGCGTGAGCATTTGCACCGTCTGGCGGGATACTCGCGGTTGAGCCCGAAGCATCCGAGCGCGAGCGTGCGTCCGCAGCTGCGGACGATGCTCGAGTCGATCGAGGGCTTCCCGGCGCTCGTTCTGAGTCACCGGCAGGACGTCCTGGCGTCGAACCGAATGGCGCGGCTGCTGTACGGGCCCTTCGGCTGGGATCTGGACGCCGGTGCGAACTTCGCCAGGCTGACGTTCGACGAGGACTCCAGACAGTTTCTGCCAGGTTGGGAGCACTGCACGGTTGACACTGTCGGGCAGCTGCGGAAGGTCTCGGCGTTGTTCCCCGACGACGAGCGGCTCGCGGCCCTGATCGGGGAGCTGTCGATCGCCCATCGCCGGTTCAGTGAGCTGTGGGCGCGTGCGGAGGTGAGGGACTTCGGCATCGGCGCGGTCGAGTTCGAGCATCCGATCGTCGGCCGTATCTGCCTGCACAAGGAGCAGTTCCGCGTGGCCGATGGGAGCGGTCAGATGCTGGTGACGCTGTCGGCCTCGCCTGGGACGGACGACCATGACAAGCTGCGGCTGCTGGAGCCGGGCCGGGGGGCCTGACTCCAGCGGCCGGTCTCAGCGGATGGTGAGCAGCTCGATGATGCGGACCCAGTCGGCGGCGCCGCGTCCGGTCGCGGCGAGCTCGTCGAGCAGTCGCTTCCCCGGCTCGAGGAAATCGGCACTGACGCCCTGCTCGCGGCTGGCGGTGATCAGCGACGCGATCGCCGGCCGGGTGAAGTCGACGTCTTGGCCCTGCGCCGGTTCGTAGTCGCCGGAGTCCACGATCGCCGCGAATTCGGCGGTCGCGGGCATGAGGGTGGTCAGCAGCGCGGTGACGTCTTCGGCGGTGCGGCTCGCGGGGACGCCGACGGTCCGCATCATCGCCGCGGCCTGCAGGAACCCGTGGAACATCAGGTACATCGCCGAGAGCAGCGCCATGTCCTTCAGGGAAGCGAGCCCCGCGTCGGTGCCCTCGAATTCGGCGGTGCCGAGAGTCTCCAGGGCCGCTCTCGCGATCGCGTAGGCGTTCTCGTCCCCTGAGTAGAGCAGGACCGCCTCGGGTCCGCCGATCATGTCGGGGACGGCCATGATCGCTCCGTCGAGGTAGGTGATGCCGGCTTCTGCGGCCCATGCGGCGGTGGCGCGGGACTCGTTCGGGGTCGTGGTGGTCAAGTTGACGACGACTTTGCCTTTGAGCTCGTCCGCGACCGGTTCGAGTCGTTCGCGGACGCTCAGGTGGTCGAGCAGGACGACGATGACGATGTCGCCTCCGGCGACCGCTTCGGTGACGGTGGCCGCCGCCGTGGCTCCGGCCGCGACGTGGGGTTCGGTCTTCTCGACGGTGCGGTTCCACACGGTGGTGGCGTAGCCGGCGGCGCGGAGGCGCTCGGCGATCGCCGAGCCCATCGCGCCGAGGCCGAGTACGGTGATGCTTCCCTTTGGCATGGCGTTCTGCCTTTCTATGCGGCTTCGCCGCGGAGGATCCGGTAGACGGGGACCGCGTGTCCGGCGCGGTCGCTGGCCTCGATGGCCCGTCGGTAGTAGTCCTGGACGGTCTTGGTGAGCGCCGCGTCGACGCCGGCGTCTTCGCTGGCTTCGATGACGTGCTGCGCGCCGGCGTGCATCATCTTGAGCTCCGCCATGTCGCTCCAGCCGCCGTGTTCGGCGGCCGCGGCGAAGGAGCGCATGAAGTCGGCGTAGCTGTCGGGGTGGGCGGCGGCGTTGGCCACGAAGCGGTCGAGGTCGGCGCCGGAGCGGTCGACGATGGCCAGCGCCTGTTCCCAGCCGATGAGGAAGGCGTGGAACAGGGCGAGTTCAGCCTGGTAGAAGACCTGGGCGAGGCCGTGGTCCTCGCCGAGATAGGCCTGCGGGCTCAGGGGACGCAGTAGGTCCTTGTGGGTGTCGAACACTGCTCGGGGGCCGCTGAAGTAGAGGTACGAGGCGGGATGTTCGATGTCGTCGCCTTGGGACATGAAGCCGCCGGAGAGGAACTGCGCGCCGTGCTCGAGGGCCCAGGCGGCGCCCTTGCGGGCGCGTTCGGGCGAGTCGGATGACAGGTTGGCGATGGTCTTTCCGGCCAGGTGTCCGGTGGCTTGGCCGAGTACGTCGTACATGGCCTGGTAGTGGGTGAGGCTGACGACGATCAGTTCGTTGGCGTCGAGGGCGGCGGCGATGGTGTCGGCCCGTTCGGCGCCGAGTTCGGCCATGTCGTCGGCCTTGGCGGTGGTGCGGTTCCAGACGGTGACGTCGTGGCCCGCTTTGAGGAAGGCCTTGACCATGGACCGTCCCATCGGACCCAGGCCGACCACGGTGACGGATCGTCGGGTTTGTGGCTGAGACATCTTGTGTCCCTTCGGTGTTGCGAAGCAGTTGGTTTTCGGCGCCGGGTCCATGGTCGTAGGCGCCCGATAGGCTTCGCAAGACCGCACTTCCAAGTGGGGTTGCTTACCGCGAGGTTGGAAATATGGTCGGGAGGGGTCCGGTGCTGAGCGACAGTGACGCAGATCAAGCGTGCGGCATGTCCGTTGCGATCGACGTGGTCGGCGGCAAGTGGAAGCTGCATTTGATGTGGGTGCTCGCCGAAGGGCCGCAGCGGTTCGGCCGGATCCGGCGGATGCTCGACGGCGTGAGCGAGAAGGTGCTGGCCGAGAACCTGCGGCAGTTGGAGGCGAGCGGGGTGGTGCACCGGGAGCTGTTCGCGGAGGTGCCGCCTCGGGTGGAGTATTCGTTGACGCCGTTGGGTCGGGAGCTCAACGAGGCGCTGGCGCCGCTGGACGAGTGGGGTCACCGGCACCGGGAGGTGCTGACGGCGCGGGGCCGGGCCTGAGGTTTTCGGTCAGGTGGCGGGGGCGAGGCCGCGGAGGTAGTCGAGGTCGGTCCCGGAGAGGCTGTCGAGGGTGAGGACGTCGACTTCGGGCGGCAGGGCGATTTCGCTCGGGATGGCGATGGTGACCGCGCCCGCGCGCATGGCCGAGGTGACGCCGGTGAGGGAGTCCTCCAGGACGATGCTCTGGGCGATGTCGACGCCGAGTTTGTCGGCGGTGACGAGGTAGGGCTCGGGGTCGGGTTTCTTGTGCTCGACCTCGTCGCCGCAGACGGTGACGTCGAAGTTGTCGGGGCCGAGTTGGTCGAGGATGAGGTCGGCCAGCTCGCGCGGGGTGGAGGTGACCAGCGCGGTCGGCAGTCCGGCCCGACGCACTTCGTTGAGCAGTTCGTGTGCGCCGGGTTTCCAGGGGACGCCTTGGCGGAACAGGTCGCGCATCCGTAGCCGCAGCCATGCCTGGTGTTCGGGGGCCTCGTCGAGGGGCCTGCCGAGGCTCTCGAGGAGGAGGATCACGGAGGCGCCTTCGTTGGTGCCGACCATCTGGGCGCGGACCTGGGGGTCGAGGTCGCCGCCGAGGAGGGCGGCGAGTTCTTCGAGGGCCACGTCCCAGCGGGGTTCGGAGTCGACGAGGGTGCCGTCCATGTCGAAGAGCACGGCGTGCGGGAATGCAGTCACCTCTATGACGGTACGGGGGTGGCGGGTGGGATCGGCGGGTTCGCCGCCTGGCCGCGAGGCGGCTCACACGCTCAGGCGAGTCCGGCGCGGTGGTGGCGGCGGCACAGGACGGTGTAGGAGTCCATGTCGCCGACTTCGACGAGGTCGCCGGAGAAGACCATGACGCCGTCGCGGACGCGGGCGTTGTGGGTGCCGCGTTCGCCGCACCAGCAGTTGACGCGGACGGGGAGCTCTTCGACGCGGTCGGCCAGTTCGATGAGCCGTTGGGAGGCGGGGAAGAGCCGGCCGAGGAAGTCCGTTTTGAGTCCGAAGGCGTAGACGTCGACGCCGAGGCCGTCGACCGCGTCGGCGAGGTGGTTGATCTGTTTGGGGGCTTTGAGGAACTGGACTTCGTCGACCACGACGTACGGGGGGCGGATCTCGGCGAGGTCGTCGTAGATGTCGAGGTCGGTGGTGATCTCCTTGGCTTTGTGGTGGAGGCCGATCCGGCTGGATATGACGCCTTCGCCGCTGCGGTCCATGGAGGTGTAGAGGATGCCGTCGCCGCCGAGGGAGTGGTGGTACTGCAGCGCGAGGGTGGATTTTCCGGCGTCCATGACGCCGAGGTAGGCGACCAGTTCGTTCGACATGGCCGCCATACTGCCTTGTCGCGCTATTTGGCGTTGAAGTAGCTCGCCTCGGGGTGGTGCAGGACTATCGCATCGGTGGACTGCTCCGGGTGGAGCTGGTCGCCTTCGGACAGTTCGACGCCGATGCGGTCGGCGCCGAGCAGGTCCACGAGTGTGGCGCGGTCGGACAGCTCCGGGCAGGCCGGGTAGCCGAAGGAGTAGCGGCAGCCGCGGAAGTCGACGTCGAGGATGCCCTTGAGGTCGCCGGGGTCGGCGTCGGCGACGGTCGAGCCGCCGGGGAGGACCCATTCGCGGCGGATGCGGCGGTGCCAGTATTCGGCGAGCGCTTCGGTCAGCTGGACGGTCAGCCCGTGGACTTCGAGGTAGTCGCGGTAGGCGTTGGACTCGAAGAGCTCGTTGGTGTACTCGGAGACTTTGGCGCCCAAGGTGACCAGTTGCATGCCCAGGACGTCGAGCTGCTCGCCGTCCTTGGCGCGGAAGAAGTCGGACAGGCACAGGCGGCGGCCCTGGCGCTGCCGGGGGAAGGTGAAGCGGGCGCGTTCGGCGTGGCCGTTCTCGTCGAGGACGACGAGGGTGTTGCCTTCGGCGTAGACAGGCAGGTAGCCGTAGACGACCTTGGCTCCGAGGACGTTGTCGGTGGCGAGCCGGTCGAGCCAGTAGCGCAGGCGCGGGCGTCCTTCGGTCTCGACGAGTTCTTCGTATGAGGGACCGTCTCCACGGGTCGGCTTGAGGCCCCATTGGCCGAGGAAGGTGGCGCGCTCGTCGAGCATGGCCGAGTACTCGGCCAGCGCGATCCCCTTGACGACTCGGGAGCCGTAGAAGGGCGGGACGGGGAGGTCGACGTCGGTGGCCACGTCGGAGCGGACGGAGCTGTCGTAGAGGTCGGGGAGGTTCTCGGCGACGAGGGTGGCCTGCTTGGCGCGGCGCTCGCGGCGTTTGGCGATCTTCTCGGCCTGGGCGGGGTCGATCACGGGGCCGCCTCCGCCGCGGCGGGCGGCCATGACGCGGTCCATGAGGGAGAGCCCTTCGAAGGCGTCGCGGGCGTAGTGGACTTCGCCGCCGTCGAACATGCCGCGCAGGTCGTCTTCGACGTAGGCGCGGGTGAGGGCGGCGCCGCCGAGGACGACGGGCCAGCGGCTGTGGAGGCCGCGGGCCATCATCTCGGCGAGGTTGTCCTTCATGATGACGGTGGACTTGACGAGCAGGCCGCTCATGCCGATGACGTCGGCCTTGTGCTCTTCGGCGGCGTCGAGGATGGCGTTGATGGGCTGCTTGATGCCGAGGTTGACCACGGTGTAGCCGTTGTTGGACAGGATGATGTCGACGAGGTTCTTGCCGATGTCGTGGACGTCGCCGCGGACGGTGGCGAGGACGATGGTGCCCTTGCCGGCGTCGTCCTCGGCTTTCTCCATGTGCGGTTCGAGGTGGGCGACGGCGGTCTTCATGACCTCGGCGGACTGGAGGACGAACGGCAGCTGCATCTGGCCGGAGCCGAAGCGGTCGCCGACGACTTTCATGCCTTCGAGGAGGTGGTCGTTGATGATCTCGAGGGCGCTCATGTCGGTGAGCGCGGCGTCGAGGTCGGCTTCGAGTCCGTCCTTCTCGCCGTCGATGATGCGGTATTGGAGGCGTTCTTCGAGGCTCATGGCGGCGAGCGCTTCGGCGCGGGCCTCTCTGGAGCCGGCGAGGCTGACGCCGTCGAACAGTTCGATGAGCTTCTGGAGCGGGTCGTAGTCCTCGGCGCGGCGGTCGTAGACCATGTCGAGGGCGACCTTGCGCTGCTCCTCGGGGATGGAGGCCATCGGCAGGATCTTGGTGGAGTGGACGATGGCGCTGGTGAGCCCGGCTTCGACGCATTCGTTGAGGAACACGGAGTTGAGGACCTGGCGCGCGGCCGGGTTGAGGCCGAAGGAGATGTTGGAGATCCCGAGGGTGAAGTTGACGCCGGGGTAGCGGCGGGAGATCTCGCGGATGGCCTCGATGGTCTCGATGCCGTCGCGGCGGGTCTCCTCCTGGCCGGTGGAGATCGGGAAGGTGAGGGTGTCGACGAAGATGTCCTCGATGCCCAGTCCCCAGTTGCCGGTGAGGTCCTCGATGAGGCGGGTGGCGACGCGGACCTTCCAGTCGCGGTCGCGGGCCTGGCCTTCCTCGTCGATGCACAGGGCGACGACGCCGGCGCCGTGCTCGGCGATGATGGGCATGACGCGTCGGTACCTGGAGTCGGGGCCGTCGCCGTCCTCGAAGTTGACCGAGTTGATGATGCAGCGGCCGCCGAGGGCTTCGAGTCCGGCTTCGATGACGGCCGGCTCGGTGGAGTCGAGCATGATCGGCAGGGTCGAGGCGGTCGCGAAGCGGGAGGCGAGGACGCGCATGTCCTCGGCGCCGTCGCGGCCGACGTAGTCGACGCAGAGGTCGAGCAGGTGGGAGCCGCCGCGGGTCTGCTCGCGGGCGATCTCGACGCACCGGTCCCAGTCGGCGGCGAGCATGGCTTCGCGGAAGGCTTTGGAGCCGTTGGCGTTGGTGCGTTCGCCGACGTTGAGGATGGTGGCGTCCTGGCGGAACGGGACGTGGTGGTAGGAGGAGGAGACGCCCGGTTCGAGGACCGGTTCTCGCTCTGCGGGGGTGACGCCGTCGAGGCGGTCGCGGACGGCGCGGATGTGCTCGGGGGTGGTGCCGCAGCAGCCGCCGACGAGGCTGACGCCGTATCGGGTGACGAATTCTTCGTGGGCGTCGGCCAGTTCGGCGGGGGTGAGCGGGTAGACGGCTCCGTCGGTGCCGAGCTGCGGGAGTCCGGCGTTGGGCATGACGGAGATGGGGACGGGCGAGTGCCGCGAGAGGTAGCGGATGTGCTCGGTCATCTCTGCCGGGCCGGTGGCGCAGTTGAGGCCGATGAGGTCGATGTCGAGGGCGGCCAGGCTCGTGAGCGCGGCGCCGATCTCGCCGCCGACGAGCATGGTGCCGGTGGTCTCGACGGTGACCTGGGCGATGATCGGCACCTTGGTGCCGAGGTCGGCGTTGGCGCGTTTGGCGCCGATGACGGCGGCTTTGGCTTGGAGGAGGTCCTGGGCGGTCTCGACGAGGATGGCGTCGGCACCGCCTTCGATGAGGCCGGCCGAGCATTCCCGGTAGTGGTCGCGCAGGGTCGCGTAGGGGGCGTGGCCGAGGGTGGGCAGGCGGGTGCCGCCGCCCATGGAGCCGAGGACGAAGCGGGGCCGTTCGGGGGTGGCGTATTCGTCGGCCTTTCGGCGGGCGAGTTCGGCGGCGGCGCGGCCGAGTTCGCGGGCCCGTTCGGTGATGTCGTATTCGACCAGACCGCCGTAGTTGGCGTTGAAGCTGTTGGTCTCGATGCAGTCGGCGCCGGCGGCCAGGTAGGCGTCGTGGATGCCCAGGACGATGTCGGGCCTGGTCAGGCAGAGGATGTCGGACAGGCCCTCGTAGCCGTCGTAGTCCTCGAGGGTCGGGTCGAAGGCCTGCAGCATCGTGCCCATGCCCCCGTCGGCGATCACGACGCGGCGGGACAGGGTCTCGAGGAAGCGGTTCGGTGCAGACACGCCCTCCAGAGTACGTTGGGGGGCCGCGACCTGGGAATCGGGTTTCATCACGTGGACATGGCGCCGGTCTCGAGTCCGTCGAGGAGCGCGGCCAGCGCGAACCCGAAGAGCGCCTCGAAGTCGACGTCCGTCGCCTCGGGGCCGAAGTGTCCGGCCAGATACGGGAAGTCGGCGCCGAACCGGTCGATCAGCTCGTCGCGTTTGCCGCTCCACCACTCCTCCAGGGTCTGGCCGGTGGCCGTCCGTTCGGCGGCCTCGGCGGCCGGGAGCAGGGCGAGGCCCTGGACGAGCCCGGAGACGGCGAGGTAGACGGCCATGAGTGTCGGCGCGTCGACGCCGGGGCGGGCGATGCCGGTGAGGATGCGTTCGGCGTCGGCGAGGAGGCCGCGGCCCACCGGGGGGCGGCTGGCGGCGATGGCGGGCAGGACCCAGCGGTGTCGCTGGTAGAGCCGCCACTCCTCGCGGGCCTCGTGCTCGAGGCGGGAGGACGAGGTGTGGATCGCGGGCGCGGATGGCGAGATCTGGAGCGTGTCGGTGTGGATCGCGGTGGACTCGGTCGACCGCTTCGCGGCCGAGGCCGACCAGATGGCCGCAGTCGCCGCCGAACACGACCTCCCGGCACTGGAGCGGGCCGCACAGGCCATGCGGCTGCTGGCCGACGCACATCCGGACGTCTTCCCGCACCTGTGCCTGCACTCGATCGCGACGGTGCCGGAGCACCGCGGGAGAGGCGCGGGGGCGGCGGTGCTGTCCGAGCCGCTCGGGTTCACGCTTGAAGGCGAGCCGATAGCGCTGCCCGAGGGCGGACCGGCGCTGGCCCCGATGTGGCGGCGCTGAGCGGGCCATCTGATGGGAACGGGCGCTTCGGTGACGGAACCCGGGCGTAGCATCGGGCCGCAGAGACCCCGGATCGCGAAGGGACGTGGATGGACGCCATCGACACGCAACTGTGGACTGAAGTCACGGACGCATCGAAGCTGCGGGAGATCGTCGGGGAGGTCAAGCCGCAGGCGGCCAAGAAGGAGCGGCCGAGGCTCCATGAGCGGGATCGGCAGTGGCTCGCGGTCTCGCCGTACTGCGTGATCGCGACCTCGAACGCCGAGGGCGACTGCGACGCCTCGCCCAAGGGCGACCCGGCGGGCATCGTACACGTCTTGGACGACACCACGATCGCCGTCCCGGAGCGCAAGGGCAACAAGCGCGTCGACGGCTACCACAATGTGCTGGAGAATCCGCATGTCGGGCTGCTGTCGCTGATCCCGGGCCGGCGGGAGACGCTGCGGATCAACGGACGCGCCCGGATCGTGTCGGACGCGCCGTTCTTCGACGACATGGTCGTCAAGGGCCACAAGCCGGTCCTCGCGCTGGTCGTGGAGATCGAAACGATCTTCTTCCACTGCGGTAAGGCGTCCATGCGCTCGGGCATCTGGAAGCCCGAGACATGGACGCCCGACGCGCTGCCGCCGCACGCGCAGATGGTCAAGGAGACGCAGACGGTCGACAAGTCGCTCGACGAGCTCATCGAGTACTACGGCGAGCAGTACGAGAAGCAGCTGTACTGACCGCACGCGAGGTACATATACGATGGGCGCGTGGAAGGCTTCCTCGCCCTGTTCATGTACGCCCTCGGTGTCTACATTCTCTACTGGACCATCCGCTGCGCGGTGCGCCATGCGCTCAAGGACGCCGACGAACGGCGGGAGCGGGACGCTACCGGGCGGCCTCGGCCTTGAGCCGTTCGATCGAGTCGTCGTCGCAGGTCGTCCAGAACTCCCCCACCACGTCCTCGAGCTGGTCCATCGACGCGGCCTCGAACAGCTTGTCCTGGTACTGCGTGATGTCGTAGTCGATGGTGCCCATGGTCGGGATGTCCAAGGGCAGGATCGTCATGTTCCTGAACTCGTCCATCTCGCCGTAGGAGGACAGGATGCCGGCGCCGTAGGCCTTGAGGCCGTCGCTCTCGCGCATCACCCCGAACTCGAGGGTGAACCAGAAGACCCGGGAGACGAACTCCAGGGCCTCCTCGGACTCGACCCGCAGGGCCGCCTCCCCGGCGGCGCGGTAGAGCGAGGCGAACCGGTCGGAGGCCAGCGCGTTGGCGTGGCCGATGACCTCGTGGATCACGTCGGGCTCGGGCGTGTAGAACGGCACCGAGTGGTGCCGGATGTACTGGGTGGCGTAGAACTTGCCGTCGGCGAGGACGCCGTAGAAGTCGCGCAGCGGGACCAGGCCCGCGGCGGGCCGGTAGCTGTAGCCGGTCAGCGGTTCGAGTTTCTCGGAGACCTCGGCGAGCTGCGGAATGTGGTCGGCGGGGAGCTTGAGTCGCTCTTCGCCTTCGAGGTATTCGCGTGCGGCGAGTCGTCGGTGTTTGACGGCCAGCTCCGCACTGACCAGCCGCCAGATCTCGTGTTCGGCATCGGTGTAGGAGGCGGTCGGTATGGGTTCACCGGGCTCCCAGTCCAATGCGAGTGCCGCGATGGCGTTGCGCCGTTCGCGGTATTCGGTGTCGGCGAAGCCCGGGTGGTTCTCACCCAGCTCGACGACGACCGTGCCGTCTGCGTCGGTGTTGACCGGCGCGAAGTACTGCCCTTCTTCGAACATACTGCCAGTCCACCAGGTCTCGGTGGGCCTGTCAACAGCGTCGGCGAAACCCGGAGGCGAGCGTTTACCGCCGTTGCGCTGGGATTTTGCTCGGCCGCGGTCGCCGGTGCGCGGCGCTAGGGGAAACGCAGTTTGGAGGGCGTCTCGGCGGGCGCGGACTTGCCGAGGAAGGCGCGCCGCTGGGCCGCGAAGCCGTGGCGGTCGTCGAAGAGGTCGCGGGCCATCTCGGCGAGCTCGATGGTCTGGTAGTACGACAGGGGCCGGGACTCGGCGCGGCGGCGGGCCTTGGCGGCGAACATGCTGCCGCGAGTGGTCGGCTCGTTGTAGCCGACGGCGACCGCTTGGAGCCAGCGCTGGAACTCCGACCAGTCGCGGGGGCCGACGGCGCCGATGAGGCCGATTCGGGCGGCCTCGCGGGCCGAGATGGGCAGTTTGCCGATCAGCAGCGCCTGGGCGCGCTCGGGTCCGATGCGGCTGGCGACCGACCAGGTGTGCAGTTCGGAGCCGAAGATGCCCATGTCGTAGTACGGGTTGAGGACGACGCCGTCGCGGGCGACGGTGACGTCGGCGCACAGACCGGTCATGACGCCGCCGGCGCCGGCGTTGGCGCTGAAGGCGGCGACGGTGAGCTGGTCGGCGGCGGCGATGGCCGTGCACAGTTCGTCGATGGCGCCGATGTTGGCCCAGGCCTCGGCGGCCGGATCGGGTGCGGCGTCGATGACGCCGAGGTGGATGCCGTTGGAGAAGGCGTGCTCGGTGCCGGTGAGCACGAGGATGCGGGTGTCCTCGGTGAGGGCCTTCTCGACGGCCCCGGCCATGCGGCGGCACTGTTCGGTGTGCATGGCGCCGTTGTAGGAGCGGAGGGTGAGGTAGCCGATGTCGCCGTCGCGGCGGTAGGCGGTCTCGGCGAGCGAGGGCGGCACCGGCAGGTACGGGAGGCGGTCGGCGTCGACGACCATGGCGGCGGGGAGTTTGGGGCCTCTTCGGTGTTCGAGCCGGGCGGCGTAGCCGACCCAGAGGGTGCCTTGGCCGCAGGCGACGGCGATCGCTTCGAGGTTGCGGCCGACGACGGTGCCGGGCGCGGCGGCGGTGGTGTCGTGGACGGCGGCGGCGTCGTAGAGGCAGTAAGTGCCGCCGCCCAGGACGGCGGGGGCGCCGGGTGCGCCGTCGGCGGCGTTGACGCGTCGCTCGAGTTCGGCCGCGGAGGCGCGCCAGTCCAGTTCGAAGGACTTGCGGCGCAGTAGCGGCAGTTCGGCGGTGCCGGGCACTTCGCGGGGGTGGTCGTCGGCCGGGATCGGGTGGGCGCCGGAGGCGGCCTTGCGGACGGTGGTCTCGACGCATTCCATGGCGGCGTCGGCGACGAGGCCGTTGTAGAGGGCGCTCTTGGAGATCGAGTCGGGCATCTCGAAGGTGGAGGTGGCCCAGACCGGGCCGGCGTCCATCGCTTCGACCGCCGACAGCGCGGTCACGCCCCAGCGGGGCCTGCGGCCGAGGATCGCATGGTCCAGTGAGGATGGTCCACGGTCGCCGACGGGCCCGGGGTGCACGATGACGGTGGTCCACCGGCGCCAGACCGCTTCGGGGACCCGGTGCTTGAGGAAGGGGCACAGGATCAGGTCGGGGTTGATCCGTTCGACCGTTCGCGTGAGCGACTCAGGCGTGTCGAAGGCCGGTGCGAGTTCGACACCGACTTCGTGCCCCTGTTCGTTGAGCGAACACCAGACACGCTGGGTGAGACCGTTGAAGGCTGACACCAGCAGCAGGATCTTCAATTGCGACTCCTCGGGCGGCGTGGGGAGTCGGCCACACTCAGTTGTGGAGTGTACCGAGACTCGACATTTCGCGCAATCAGCGTGAGCAGTCTATTCCGAGCAATCCTTCGATCGTGTCGCGGGCCAGGCCCGGCGCGGAGGGGTCATCGCCACCAGCGGAAAGAGTCTCGCCCGCCCAGCGGTCGACCGCGGCGAGCGCGCCGGGGGTGTCGAGGTCGTCGGCCAGTCGTTCGCGGACGGCGTTGAGCATGCCTCCGGCGGGGACGGCGAGTTCGCGGGCCGCGGCCGCACGCCAGCGCCCCAGGCGCAGTTCGGCCTCGGCCAGGCCGGCGCGGCTCCACTGCCGGTCGGCGCGGTAGTGTCCGGCCAGCAGCGCCAGTCGCACGGCGGCCGGGTCGGCGCCTTCGGCGCGGAGTTTGGAGACGAACACGAGGTTGCCGAGCGACTTCGACATCTTCTCGCCGTCGAGGCCGATCATGCCGGTGTGGACGTTGGTCCGCGAGAACGGGTGGGTGCCGGTGAGCGCTTCGGCGTGGGAGGCCGAGCATTCGTGGTGGGGGAAGATGAGGTCGGAGCCGCCGCCTTGGACGTCGATGGACGAGCCGAGGTATTCGAGGGCGATGCAGGTGCATTCGATGTGCCAGCCGGGGCGCCCGGGTCCGACCGGTGAGTCCCAGGACGGCTCGCCGTCGCGGGGGGCGTTCCACAGGATCGGGTCGAGCGGGTCGCGTTTGCCTTCGCGGTCGGGGTCGCCGCCGCGTTCGCGGGCGTAGGCGAGCATGGTCTCGCGGTCGTAGTTCGACGCCGAGCCGAAGCGGGGGTCGGCGGCGACCGAGTAGTAGACGTCGCCGGATTCGTGGCGGTAGGCGTGGCCGGACTCCAGCAGCTGGGCCGCGGCCTTGCCGACGGCGGGGACCGATTCGATCGCGCCGATGAAGTGGGTCGGCGGCAGCACGCGCAGGGACTCCATGTCCTCGCGGTAGAGCGCGGTCTCGCGCAGGCCGAGGACCTGCCAGTCGGTCGCGTCGCGTTCGGCCCGCTCGAACAGGGGCTCGTCGACGTCGGTGACGTTCTGGGCGTATTCGACGTCCAGGCCCTGGTCGCGCCAGTAGCGGTGCACCAGGTCGAAGGTGATGAACGTGGCGGCGTGGCCGAGGTGGGTCGCGTCGTATGGAGTGATGCCGCACACGTACATGGTGGCGCGGTCGGCGCCGGCCTGGACCGTCTCGCGCGACTCGCCGCCGGCGGTGTCGTGCAGGCGCAGCGTCGGGCCGTGTCCGGGCAGGGCGGGTACGTCGGGTGCGGTCCAAGATTCCATAGGCGCGATCGTAGTGCGCCCCGGGCCGGTCGGCCAGCGTCTCAGGCGGAGGCGGGGACGAGCCCGGCGGCGGCGATGAGGATGATGACGACGCCGAAGGCGATGCGGTACCAGACGAACGGCATGAACGTGTGGTTGGACACGAATTTCATCAGCCACGCGACCGAGGCGTAGGCGACCACCGCCGAGACGACGATGCCGACGATGAGGGAGCCCAGCGGCAGGTCGCCGCCGAGCGCGTCCTTCATCTCGAGCATGCCGGCGCCGACGAGCGCCGGGATGCCGAGGAAGAACGAGAAGCGCGTGGCCGTGGTGCGGTCGAGGTCGCGCAGCAGGCCGGCGGTCATGGTCGCCCCCGCGCGGGAGACGCCCGGGAACAGCGACAGCACCTGCAGCCCGCCGACGAACAGGGCGTCCTTCATGTTGATGTGGGCCTCCGAGCGCTGGTGGGTGGCGACGCGTTCGGCCCACCACATCGCGAACGACCAGCCGATCGCGCCGATGCCGACCGCGTACAGGTTGAACACGGCGTCGATGTAGTCCTCGATGAGGAGCCCGGCCACGACGATCGGGATCGTGCCGACGATGACGTACCACCCGAACCGGTAGTCCTTGCCGCGCCGGTCGCTGTCGAACACGCCGATGGTCCAGCCCTTGGCGATCTGGACGATGTCCTTGAAGAAGTAGACCAGGATCGCCAGGATCGCGCCGCCTTGGATGACGGCGTTGAAGGCGATGACCTCGGACGAGGCGGGGTCGAGGCCGAGGAAGGCGGCGAAGACCGTCAAGTGGCCGGTCGAGGAGATCGGGAGGAACTCGGTGATGCCCTCCACGACGCCGAGTATGAAGGCCTGCCAGATTTCCAAGTCGCGTTCCCTTCGGTTTTGCCGTTCGACAGCGTAGCGGCACCGGCTCGGCCGCCCGCACTTGTATGGCGGCCCGCGCATTGCGCGACTTCGAGGGTATGGGCCGCCCGCTCCGGGCGCCTCGGCCGTACGGCCGGTGCCGTCCCGGGCGATCCCGGTCGGACCTGAGCCCGACTCGGTTGCGCGGTAAGGGCATGGCTTTCCGAGACTTGCTCGATGTACCTTGTGTGTCCATGGAACGCCGACCACTTGGACGCAGCGGCATCGAGGTCTCCTCCCTCGGTCTCGGAACGATGACGTGGACCACCGACGAGGCCGGGCTCGAGGACGCGGCGGCCCAGCTCCAGACCTTCGTGGAGGCCGGAGGCACGCTCGTGGACACCGCCGACGTGTTCGGGCAGGGCTCCTCCGAAGCGGCCATCGGCCAGCTCATCGGAAAGGTCGTGGCGCGCTCGGAGATCCACATCGCCACCAAGGCCGGGGTCCGCACCGACGGATCCGACCGCAAGCGGGACACCTCGCGCGGCTGGCTGCTGCGGTGCCTGGAGAACTCGCTGCGGCGCCTGGGCACCGAGTACATCGACCTGTGGCTGCTGCACGTCTACGATCCCGACACGCCGCTGGAGGAGACGATGGCGGCGCTGGACCTGGCCGTCTCCAGCGGCAAGGTCCGGTATGCCGGGGTCTCGAACCACACCGGCTGGCAGACGGCGCGGGCGTGCGCCTGGCAGACGGCCTGGCCGGGCCGGACGCCGGTGGTGGCCAGCGAGGTCGAGTACTCGCTGCTGCAGCGCGGCGTCGAACGCGAGGTCCTGCCGGCGTGCCTGGCGATGGAACTGGGAGTGCTGGCGTGGTCGCCGCTGGGCCGAGGCGTGCTGACCGGGAAGTACCGCTTCGGCAGGCCGAGCGACTCGCGCGCGGCCTCGGCCCAATGGTCGCGCTTCGCCTCCACCTATCTGGACGAGCGGTCGGCGGGCATCGTGGAGGCCGTGGCCACCGCCGCCGAAGGGCTCGGCGTCAGTCCACTGGAAGTGGCGCTGGCGTGGGTGCGGGACCAGCCCGGCGTGGCCTCGGCGATCGTCGGCGCCCGCAACGCGACCCAGCTGCGGGCCTCCCTGGCCGCGGAGCAGTTGTTCCTGCCGCCCGAGATCAGATTGGCGCTCGACGACGTGTCGGCGCCGACGGTGGGATACCCGGAGAGCTACTGAGCGCTCAGCCGCTCATCGACGCGATCCATTCGTCGACGCGACGCTGGCCCTCCTCGCGGGAGACGTCGGCGACGCGGGTCATGATCGTCCAGCGGCGCCCGCTGGGGTCGGTGATGGTGCCGAACCGGTCTCCGGTGACGAACTCGGCGATCTCCTCGCGGACGGTCGCTCCGGCCTCGACGGCCTTGACGAACGTGGCGTCCACGTCGGGGACGTAGAGCACCAGCGTCGCCGAGCTCGCCTCTCGGTCGGGCGCGATGAGGCCCCAGGCGGGATTGGGGTCGGCCAGCTGGAGGATCGAGTCGCCGATCTGGAGTTCGGCGTGCATGACCGTGCCGTCGGGCGCGTCGTTGCGCGCCAGGACCGTCGCGTCGAAGGCCCGCCGGTAGAACTCGATCGCCTCGGCGGCTTGGGGACAGACGATGAACGGCGTGATCGAGTGGTATCCCTCGGGGATCGGGTCGACTTGGGTTTCGCTCATGCCACCAGTGTCGCGGCAGGGCGCATCGCGCGCTTGAAAACGCGCCATTCGCCGCGGCGGCGAGGGGCGCGGGTCGCGGACGGCACCGGCTGGCGCCGGTGCCGTCCTGCGCCTCAGACGTTGGACAGGAAGCGGTGCATGGCGGTGACGCCGAACTGGAGGCCCTCGATCGGCACGCGCTCGTCGATGCCGTGGAACAGGGCCGTGAAGTCGAGGTCGGCCGGGAGTTTGAGCGGGGCGAACCCGAAGCAGCGGATGCCGATCGAGGCGAACGCCTTGGCGTCGGTCCCGCCCGAGAGCATGTACGGGACGGTGACCGCGCCCGGGTCGGAGCGGCGGATGGCGTCGGCCATCGCGTCGACCAGGGGGCCGTCGAAGGAGGTCTCGATGCCGGGCTGGCGGATCTCGTAGTCGAACTCGATGCCCTCGCCGGCAAGCTCGCGCAGTTTCTCCTCCAGCTCGTCGTTGCGGCCGGGCAGCGACCGGCAGTCGAGGACCGCTTCGGCCCCGGAGGGGATCACGTTGGTCTTGTAGCCGGCGTTCAAGCGGGTCGGATTGGCGGTGTTGCGCAGCGTCGCGCCGACCAGGCGGGCGACCGGGCCGAGCTTGGCGACGGTCTCCTCGGGTTTCTCGGGGTCGAACTCGATGCCGGTCAGCTCCGAGACCGACTCCAGGAACTGCCGCACGGTCGGGGTCATCTCGATCGGGAAGTCGTACTGGCCGATGTTCGCCACCGCCTGCGCCAGGCGCGTGACGGCGTTGTCGTCGTGCATCATCGAACCGTGCCCGGGCCGGCCCGAGGCGCGCAGCCGCAGCCAGTCCAGGCCCTTCTCGGCGGTCTGCACCACGTAGACGCGCAGGTCGTTGCCGAGGGTCATGGAGAATCCGCCGACTTCGCCGACCGCCTCGGTCACCCCGTCGAAGACCTCGCGGTGCTGCTCGACCATGAACCGGGCGCCGTAGTCGGACCCGGCCTCCTCGTCGGCGGTGAACAGCAGCACCAGATCGCGCGGCGGCACTTTGCCCGCGCGCCGCCAGGTGCGCACCACGGCCAAGAGGATCGCGTCGAAGTCCTTCATGTCGACCGCTCCCCTGCCCCACAGGAAGTCGTCGAAGATCTCGCCGGCGAAGGGATCGACGCTCCACTCGTCGGCCTCGGCCGGGACCACGTCCAGATGGCCGTGGAGCAGCAGCGCACCGCGATTCGAATCCGCCCCCGGGTAGCGGGCCGCGACCGAGGCTCGGCCCGGTGCCGACTCGTAGATCGTCGGTTCGAGCCCGACTTCGGCGAGCTTCTCGGCCACGTACTCGGCGGCCGCTCGCTCCCCTTTCGAGGTGGCGTGGTCGCCGGTGTTGGTGGTGTCGATCCGGATGAGGTCGCGCGCGATCTCGACGACCTCGTCGGCGGGACGGGGCGGGTTTGCGGTTTCAGCCATCGTTGATTTCTATCAAGTCGGCGAGCGGCGCCTCATGCCGCGGGGCTGGCCGCTGCGGTCTGCTTCTCCCTGCGGGCGCGGAGTCTTCGGCGTCGCTTGGCCGAGATCGGGTCGGCCAAGCGCGGGGCGAGCGGTCCGATGGCCGCGAGGACGAGCACGTAGGCCGCGGTCGTGGACCCCAGCTGCGGGTCGAGTCCGGCCGCGACGCCGAGCCCGGCGATGACGATCGAGAACTCGCCGCGCGGCAGCAGCACCAGCCCGGCGCGCAGCCGGCCGGTGAACGACGAGCCGGCGCTGCGCGCCGCCCACCAGCCGGTGCCGAGCTTGGTCAGGACGCCGACCAGCGCCAGCGCGATCGCGACCGGCAGCACCGGCGGCAGGTCCTGCGGGTTGGTCTGGAGCCCGAAGTTGACGAAGAAGATCGCCGCGAACAGGTTCTTCAACGGCGCAAGCGTGCGCTCGGCGGTGTGGGACACCTCGCCCGAGAGCGCGATGCCGACGAAGAAGGCGCCGACCGCGGCCGAGACGTGGACCTGCTCGGCCAGGCCGGCGACGACCAGGATCATGCCGAGGACCTTGAGCATGAGGATCTCGTCGCTGGGCGAGTCGAGGAACTTCGACAGCAGCGTGCCGCCGCGCGAGGCGACGAAGAAGGCCCCGCCGACCGCCAGCAGCGCCAGCGCCAGGCCCCAGGCGGCTTGGGCGAACGCCAGGCCGGCCAGGACGGTGGTGACCACCGGCAGGTAGAGGGCCATGACGAGGTCTTCGGCGACCAGCAGCGAGAGCACGGTCGGCGTCTCGCGGTTGCCGAGCCAGCCCAGGTCGGACAGGACGCGGGCGATGATGCCGGAGGAGGAGATGTAGGTGACGCCGCCGAAGACGACCGCGGCAAGGGGGCCCCAGTCGAGCAGGAGCGCGCAGACCACGCCGGGGGTGGCGTTGAGGACCAGGTCGACGACGGCGCCGAGCCAGGAGGTCCGCATGGTGCCCAGCAGTTCGCGGGGGGTGTATTCCAGTCCGAGGGCGAACAGCAGCAGGACGATGCCGACTTCGGCGCCGATGTCGAGGAAGCTCTCGATCGCCTCCAGGTCGTGGAGTCCGCCTTCGCCGAAGGCGAGCCCGGCCAGGAGGTAGAGGGGGATCGCCGAGATCCCGAACCGGCCGGCCACGGCGCCGAGTATGCCGAGGACGCCGATGAGCAGGCCCAGCTGCAAGAGGACTTCGACCAGGTGGTCCATGCGTCACTCGCGTCCGCGCAGGATGCGTTCGACCTTCTCTACGGCCTCCTCGGTCCCGATGGTGACGAGCCGGTCGCCCACGCGCAGGACCTCGGAGGGCGCCGGTCCGGTGTGGACGCCGGAGTCGCGGACGACGGCGACGATGGAGGCGCCGGTGCGGGTGCGGGCGCGGGTGTCGCCGAGGGGCCTGCCCGCGTAGGGGCTGGTGGCGTCGATGAGCAGCTGCCGGGAGACGAGGTTCTCGATCTCGTGGTGCAGCTTGTTGAGCTTCTCGACGATGCGGGCGCCGCCGAGGAGCTCGCCGACCGACGCCGATTCGTCGGCGTCGAGGACGACGCACTCCAGGGCGCTGTCGGGGTCGTCAGGGTCGTAGAGGATGAAGTCGCGCCGGCCTTCACGGTGGGCGACGATGCCCAGGTGCACTCCCCGTTTGGTCTCGAACTCGAACCGGACTCCGATCCCGGGCAGCTCGGTGCGCTCCACGTCCAAGGCTGGTCACTCCATTCGATGATGAGGTACGGGGGAACCGTATCGCAGCGCGGACGCCGCCGGACTCAGGAGGTCACGAGCGGTTCATGCCGGTCGAGGAACCAGTTGTGGACCCGCTCGGGTACCTGGAGGCGCGGCTCGGACTCGTAGACGGCGCGGACGTCGGCGGCCGTGTCGGGGTCGGCGGTGAGGGAGGCGACCTGGTCGAGCAGTTCGACCAGGTCGTCGTCCACCGTCCCGCCGGGCTGGACCATGGGGCCCCAGAAGTCCCACGGCAGCATCTCCATGCCGGCGAGCGCGGCGACGTCCCTGATGTGGTCGTTGACGATCCAGAACGGGCCGTTGAACTCCCGGTGGGCTGCGAAGCCGCACCGCTCGGGATCGAGTCGGCCGTCGCGGTAGCGCCGCCACGCCTCGCCGCCGACGACGAACTGGTCCCGGGTGAGGTCGAGCGGGTCGATCGCGACCGGGAGTCCGGACTGCTGGACAGGGTCGATCTGCGGGTCGCCGAGGATCCATTCGGATCGGTCGGCGTCCCAGCGTTCGACGACCCAGTGGTCTTCGTACCAGTCCGGTTCGAAGTAGGTGGCGAAGCCGCAGCGGGCGCGGGCGGGGACGCCGTGGGCGCGGAGGGCGGCCACGGTGGTGACGGTGAAGTGGCGGCAGCAGCCGCCGAACCGGTCCCCCGGTGCGCGGCGTTCGGTCAGGGGGCGGCCGTCGGCCAGGAGCCGGTCGGCGATGTGCTCGACGGTTCGCAGGTGCGCGGTCTCGGTGTATCCGGGTTCGCGGTCGAGGCCGTAGAGGGCGGGGAGGTATTCGTGGATCACCAGGCCTTGGACGGCCTCGAACAGCGCGGGGACGTCGGAGGGGAGCGCGCGGAGGGCGTCGTGGTGCGCTCCGGCGGAGGCGAGTCGGCCGGGGCGGGTGTAGTAGGCGAGGGTGTCCTGATCGGTCACGGGGTCTCCTTCGGTGCTCTCCTCGGCAGCTTACTGAGGTTGTCTCCTGTTCGGGGGGCCAGGAAGCGGGGTACGCGGCAGGTCGTCTCATCGCCTCGCTCTGGTCGATGGGGTCCGCTCCGGACTGGCCGGTGATCGGCGGGCTCACCGGGGTCGGCGTGCTCGCGGCCTGGGGCGTGATCCGGCAGGGTGAGGGCGCCAGGCATTGGAGCGGGTCGCCGTCGCCTACCGGGCCCGGGCGGCGCGGGTGCGGCGAGCGCGGCATGACGGTGCCGAGCCGGTCCGGCGCCGGGGTCTCACTGAGCGGTTCGCGGCGGCGTGGGCGGCGTTTCGGCGTTGACTTGCCGTTCGATCAAGGCGTCGTGGAGCGCTGCCGCCTCGTCACGGTGACGTGCGGCGGTGCCACTTGATCACCGTGTCGCGCAGCAGTTCGGCCGCGATGTCGCCGCGGCCGTGGGCGGCGAGGAGCCCGGCCGGGGCCAGCGCGTAGTGGGCGTCGATGAGGACGCGGGCCGAGCTTGGGGGCCGGAAGCCGCCGGCGGTGTGGCCGCAGACCGCTTCGCGCAGCCAGACGGCGGCCGCTTCGGGGTCGCGGCGCAGGATTCCGCCGGAGCCGATCACGAGCTCGACCGCCGCGAGGTCCTTGCCGCCGCGCAGCGGTTCGGTGGGGCCGCCGATGCGTTCGCCTCTGGCGTGGCGTCCGACGGCGATGCGGGCGGCGAGCGCGCTCAGCTCCGCGTCGGCGGTCTGTTCGGCCTCGGTGTCGGGGCGGTAGTCGGGGTGTTCGGCGCGGTATCGGGCGTCGTCGCTCAGGCCGACGCTCGGTCGCAGGTCGTCGGCCTCGGCGGCTTCGACGATGCCGGTGGCGGTGTGCCGCACTCCGAGGTCGCCTTCGACGGTCCGTGAGCGCCATGCCGTTCCGGCGACTTCGGCGCGGGGTCCGGACAGTTCGGCGTCGGGTGTCAGGACCGTGTAGACGTCGGTGGTGGCGCCGCCGACGTCCACGGCGAGCAGGTCGTGGCCGGTGAGGTCGGCGAGCAGTTCGACGCCGGTGAGGACCGCGTCGGGGGTGGCGGCCTTGACCATGTCGGTGAAGTCGGCTCGGGTCGAGAGGTGCTTCCCGGCGATCACGTGGTGCAGGAACACCTCCCGCAGGGCGGTGCGCGCCGGGATCGGATTGAGGGTGCCGATGCGGGGCAGGACGTTGTCGACGCAGGTGACGGCGAAGCCGGCGTCGGTCAGCAGCGCGCTGACGTCCGCTGCCGCGGCGGCGTTCCCGGCGAAGACGACGGGCGCTCGCACGTTCGACGCCGCCAGCGCTTCGGCGTGGGCTCGCAGCGCGGTCTGGTCGCCGCCGTCGGTGCCTCCGGCCAGCAGCAGGACGTCCGGTCGGGCCTGGGCGAGACGGTCGAGGTCGTCGTCGCCGATGTCGCCGGCGCAGACCTCCACCACGCGGGCTCCGGCGGAGAGCCCGGCGCGATAGGCCGCTCGGGCGGTCACCAGCGGTTCGTTGCCGATGACGCCCAGGCGCAGGCCGCCTCCGGCGGAGGAGCACACCAGTGTCTCGGTCACTTCGGCGTCGCGCGGCGAGGCCGCTCGGACGGCGGTGTCCAGGCCGCGCATGACGTCGGTGTCGAGTGTGGTCGGATGGGCGGCGGTGCCCAGGAGCCGGCCGGTTCGGGAGTCGACGGCGGCGGCCTTGGTGTAGGTCGAGCCGACGTCGACGCAGACGACGATGCGGCTCATGGCACCACGACGGTGCCGATCGCGGTGGTCGCGACGATCGGCTCGTCGAGCACGGTCGCGGCCGATGCTCTCGTGGCCGGGTCGGCGCGGCAGACCACGGTCAGTGTGAACGCGACGGTGCGGCTGCGGTTGCCGGTGCGGGTGACCGTCCCGGTCGCCTCGACCACGTCGCCGGCGCGGATCGCGGCCTGGAACTGGACGTCCGAGTAGGACGCGAACAGGCCCTCGTCGCCGTCGGAGCGGATGCAGATCTCGGTGGCCACGTCGCCGAACATGGCCAGCGCGTAGGCCCCGTCGACCAGGTCGCCGCCGTAGTGGGCGTGGCTGTAGGGGATGTAGCGGCGGTGCGTGACGGTGAGTCCGTTGTGATCACTCATGCGATCGGTTCCTTCAGGTCGGCGAGCAGGCGGTGGACCAGGTAGGAGGCGACGTCGCCGGGTGTGGTGCCGCGCGAGAAGACGCGGTCGACGCCCAGTTCGGCGGCGGCGCGCTCGTCGAAGCGGGGTCCGCCGACGACCAGGAGCGGGCGCTTCTCGGGCGGCAGGGCCTCCCGGAAGGCGGCGGCCATTTCGCGGGTGTTGTGCAGGTGGGCGTCCCGCTGGGTCACCACCTGGCTGACCAGGACCGCGTCGGCCGCTTCGTCGACGGCGCGGTTGACCAGGTCCGGGACGGCCACTTGCGCGCCGAGGTTGACCACGCGCAGTTCGCGGTAGTACTCCAGGCCCTTCTCCCCCGCCACGCCTTTGATGTTGAGGATGGCGTCGATGCCGACGGTGTGGGCGTCGGTGCCGATGCACGCGCCGACGACGCAGAGTTTGCGGCCGAGGCGCTCTTTGACGAGGTCGTTGACCTCTTTGGGGCTCAGCAGCGGGTAGTCGCGCTCGACGACCTCGATCTCGTCGAGATTCACCAGGTGGCGGGCGGCGCCGTAGACGACGAAGAAGGTGTGGTTCTCGCCCATGGCTTTGGCGTGGACGATCATCGCGTTGTCGAGGCCCATCTTGGCGGCCAGTTGCGCCGCGGCGCCTTCGGCGCGTTTGTCGTGCGGCACCGGCAGCGTGAAGGACAGCTGCACCATGCCGTCGCCGGTGGTGTCGCCGTAGGGGCGGACGATCCGGGTCACCGCTGCACCTCCTGTTCGGACTCGAGGGCCTCGCCGGCGGGGTTGAAGTAGTCGTCGGCGCGTTCGGCGACCCCTTCGAGGCCTCGGCCGCCGTCGGCGGGGCGCTTCATGATCCCGAACGTGCCGTCGCCGATGGCGTTCAGCAGGCCGTCGTCGACGATCCGCTCCAGCAGGCCGACCGCTTCGCCGAGGACCTGGTTCGCGCGGTGGGCGATGAAGCCGTCGGAGGGCGGTCGGAAGTCCTCGGCGAGGCCGGAGCAGGCGTTCAGGACGTAGCGGACGTTCTGCAGCGCGATGTCGCGGTCGGACAGCCAGGGGGTGACGACCGCTTCGGTCATCATGCCGACCAGGAGGATCGACTGCCCGGTCATGACCCCGGCGAGGTTGAAGAAGCCGTCGAGCAGGTTGCCGCGGAAGACGTCGCCGGTCATGTGCTTGGTCGGCGGCATCCATTTGAGCGGCGCGTCGGGGAACAGCCGGCGGGCCAGCAGCGCGTGCGCCAGTTCGAGCCGGAACGACTCGGGCAGGTCGGGGGCGATCTCGAAGGCGTGCCCGAGGCCGAGCAGCTCGTCGGGCAGGCCCGCCTCGTGCGCGAAGTACTCGTTGAGTAGTTGGGAGACGGTGACGGTGTGGGCGGCTTCGACCGCGTCGGCGGTGGTGAGGTAGTTGTCCTCGCCGGTGTTGATGATGATGCCGGCCCTGGCGTGGACCTGGCGGCTGAATCGCTGGTCGACGAAGGTGCGGATCGGGTTGATGTCGCGGAAGAGGATGCCGTACATGCAGTCGTTGAGCATCATGTCGAGCCGGTTCATGCCGGCCAGCGCGGCGATCTCGGGCATGCACAGTCCGGAGGCGTAGTTGCACAGCCGCACGTAGCGGCCGACTTCGCGGGAGGTCTGGTCGAGGGCCTCGCGCATGAGCCGGAAGTTCTCTCCGGTGGCGTAGGTTCCGGCGAAGCCTTCGCGGGTGGCGCCTTCGGGGACGTAGTCGAGCAGGGACTGTCCGGTGGAGCGGATGACGGCGATGATGTCGGCGCCGGCTTTCGCGGCGGCCTGGGCCTGCGGGATGTCCTCGTAGATGTCGCCGGTGGCGACGATGAGGTAGATCCAGGGCCGCTGGGGCGGGTCGCCGATCTGGGCGACCATCTCGCCGCGGTGGCGGCGCTGCGCGTCGATCCGGTCGAGGCCGGTGCCGACCGCGGCTCGGGCGAGGGCTCGGGCCGATTCGGCGGCCGGTCCGGTGGGCAGTTCGAATGCCGCGGCTCCGGCGGCGGCGGCGTGGGCCAGGCGCTCCAGGTCGGGGTGTTCGCCTTCGGCGAGGGCGTGGAAGACCGGCAGGGCGATGCCGTGTTCGATGCCGACCTGGTCGGCGACGGCGTCGGCGAGGCGGTTGACCCACGGGATGCCTTCGGGGTCGGCGCCGGTGAGTCCGGCCAGGCGCAGAGTGGCGCGTTCGACCGAGACGGTGGTGTGGCTGCGGGCCAGGTCGACCACGGGGCGTCCGGCGCGTTCGGCGAGGCGGCGGGCGCGGGCGACGAGGTCGGCGTCGAGCGGCAGGGTCGGTCCGGTGCTCATGCGGCCGCCTCCGTCCGCTGGGCGAACAGTTCGCGCAGGCCGGGGTTGGCGCGCACGAGCTGGAGGGCGTAGTCGGCGTGGCCTGGGACGTAGCCGTTGCCGATGAGCATCTCGACGTCGGCGGCGAGTCCTTCGGCGCCGAGCGCTGCGGCGGTGAAGGAGGTGGCCATGGAGAAGAACACGACGGCGCCGCCGGAGGCGGTCGAGAGGATGGCGCCGTGTTCGGCGCCGGGGACGTCGACGCAGACGACGGTGACGTCGGCGCCGCGCCCGCCGAGGGCGGCGGTGACGGTCTCGGCCAGGGCGATCGGGTCGGTGGCGTCGGCGACGGCGATGCGGTCGGCCAGGCCGGCGGACTTGAGGCGGGCGGCTTCGGCGTCGTCGCGGACGACGCCGAGGACGGTGACGGCGTGGGCGTCGCGGGCCGCGGCCAGCGCCAGCGAGCCGGATTTGCCGCCGGCGCCGAGGACGGCGACCGAGGCCGCCGCGTGGACGGGGGCGGCGCGGCGGGCGACGACGCGGCGGACGAGGGCGGGCGCGCCGCAGACGTCGAAGACGGACAGGGCGAGCGGTTCGGGCAGGTCGTCGGGGAGGACGGCGGCGATGGAGCGGGCGAAGAGGACGGCGTGGCCGCTGGTGGGCACCTGTTCGGACAGGCCGTCCCAGTGTTCGAGGCCGTCGTCGATGCGCAGCGGGGTGAGGGTGAGGGAGACGAGTGTGGCGATCTTCTGGCCGACTTCGAGGCCGAGGGGTGAGCGGGAGCCGACTTCCTCGACGGTGCCGATGAGCATGCCGCCGGAGCCGGTGGCGGGGTTGTGCATCTTGCCGCTGCGCTCGATGATGCCGAGGACGGCCCCGCGGATGGCGTCGCCGTCGCCGGCGTGGGCGGTGTGGAGTTGCCGGTAGGAGGCGGCGTCGAGATTGAGTCGCTCGACGCGGACGCGGACTTCGCTGTCGGCCGTGCGGGGGTCGTCGTCCAGTCGGTCGGCCGCTTGTGGCAGCACTCCGGCCGGGCTGACGACTCGGTGCGATCCGACCGGTGAGCCTATCGACATCGTTGCCGCCCTTCGGTTTGTGAGGAATTTATAGGATCTCAATATGCGAGACCTAGCGAACAACTGTAACTGAAGGTTATCCTCGTCACAAGACGGCCATCCGTCGTCGTGGAGACGCGCCGGGCCAACATCCCGGGCATGGAGGAGCACACGTGACCGATCGACCGTTCGGTGAGAAAACGTCCACCGTGATCGAGCAGCCCTACCAGTACCGCCGCCGCACCCTCGCCGAGCCGGACTGGACGCGCTTCCCAGGCTGGCGGGACGTCGCCGCCGACGAATGGGGCTCGGCGCAGTGGCAGCGCGCGCACTGCGTCAAGAACCTCAAGCAGTTGCGCCAGGTCATGGGCGACCGACTCCACGAGGAGTTCTACGCCGACCTCGAGCGCGACATGGGCGAGGCGGCCACGATGTCGATGCTGCTGCCACCGCAGATGCTCAACACGATGGTCCCCGACGTCGACGAGTCCGCACCGGGGTCGTGGACCGACGCGTTCTACGCCGACCCGGTCCGGCGCTACATGCTCCCGGTCTTCTCCGACCGGCGCACCGACTGGCCCTCGCACCCCTTCGCCGCCCGCGACTCGCTGCACGAGCACGACATGTGGGCCGTGGAGGGCCTGACCCACCGCTACCCCACCAAGGTCCTCGCCGAGCTGCTGTCGACCTGCCCGCAGTACTGCGGGCACTGCACCCGCATGGACCTGGTCGGCAACTCGACCCCGACGGTCGACAAGCGCCGCCTGGGCCTCAAGCCGGTCGACCGGCAGACCGCGATCCTCGACTACCTGCGCGAGCACCCCGGCGTGCGCGACGTCGTCGTCTCCGGCGGCGATGTGGCGAACATGCCGTGGAAGCAGCTCGAGCGCTTCCTCGACGCGCTGCTGGAGATCGAGACCGTCCGCGACATCCGGCTCGCCACCAAGGCGCTCATGGGCCTGCCGCAGCACTGGCTCCAGGAGGAGATCGTCGACGGCATGGGGCGAGTGGCCAAGCGCGCCGCCGAGCACGGCGTGAACCTGGCGATCCACACGCACATCAACCACGTCAACTCGGTGACGCCGACCGTGGCGAAAGCCGCCGCGGCGATGCTCGACGCGGGGGTGCGGGACGTGCGGAACCAGGGCGTGCTCATGCGCGGGGTCAACGACACCCCCGAGGCCCTGCTGGACCTGTGCTTCGCGATGCAGGGCGAGGCGAACATCCTGCCGTACTACTTCTACATGTGCGACATGATCCCCGGCTCCGAGCACTGGCGCACCTCGGTGGCGCGGGCGCAGGACCTCCAGCACGCCATCATGGGCTACCTGCCCGGCTACGCGACGCCGCGGATCATCTGCGACGTCCCGATGGTCGGCAAGCGCTGGGTCCACCAGCTGTCCGAGTACGACCGGGAGCTGGGCATCTCGTACTGGACCAAGAACTACCGCACCTCGATCGAGGCCGAGGACGCCGACGCGCTGACGCGGCGCTACCCGTACTACGACCCGATCGACACGCTCCCGAAGGCCGGGCAGGAGTGGTGGCGGACGATGAGTTCGCCGGCGAGGGCCCGGGACGAGGGGAACGAGGCCGCGGCGCGCTCGCGCGAGGCCGCCGCCAAGTACGAGCAGCCCTCAGAGGTGTGAGCGGTGGACAGGACGCTCATCACCGTCGCGCCGACCGGCGCCGAGGTCGACAAGGCCGAGGCTCCGGCGCTGCCGGTGACCCTCGACGAGCTGGTCGACACGGCGATCGCCTGCGAGCGGGCCGGCGCGGCGGTGATCCACGTGCACATCCGCGACGCCGAGGCCGAGCCGACGCTCGACCGGGGACGGCTGCTGGAGACCGTCGCGGCGCTGCGCGACTCGACCGACCTGGTCGTGCAGCTGTCGACCGGCGGCGCGGTGACCGACCCGGAAGCGGACCGGCTGGCCGTGCTCGACGCCGAGCCGGACATGGCCTCCTGCACGATGGGCACGGTGAACTTCGGCGAGGGCGTGTTCATGAACCGCTGGGAGTTCATCGTCGAGCTGCACACGCGGATGCAGGACCGGGCCATAGTTCCTGAATACGAGCTGTTCGACCTGGGGCACCTGGCGAGCCTGGAGCGGCTGCTGGACCGGCACGGGGTGCCGTTCGGCGGGCATGTGCACGTGGACTTCGTGCTCGGCGTACCGGGGGGCGCGGCCGGCGACGCGGCGACGGTGACGGCCTTCGCCGAAGGGGTCCGGCGCCATCTGCCGGAGGGGACGACGTTCTCGGCCACCGGCGTCGGCAGGACGACGCTGCCGGTCATGCTGGCGTCGCTGGCGCACGGCGGTCACCTGCGGGTGGGCATGGAGGACACGGTGTCGTTCGCGCGGCGGCGGCCGGTGACCGGCAACGAGCAGCTGGTGCGCCGGGCGGCCGAGGCCGCCGAGCTGGCGCAGCGTCCCGCGATGCGCACGGTCGAGGCGCGCAAGCTGCTGGGAGTCCGCGACACCGACTGATGCCAGCGGGCCTCCTGAGCGGGCTCTGCCAGGGAGCCTGGTGAGCGGGGCCTGGTCAGCGGGGCTTGCGGAGCGACCGTTCGATGTTGGCGGACATGACCGACAGCACCCGGATCGTCTCGGCGTACTGCTCGGCGCTCAGACCGGTCAGGATGGTCTCGCGGGTGGACTCGACCCGCACCGCGATGTCGCGGTAGGCCTCGAAGCCGTCGCCGGTCAGGCTCACCAGGATCGGGCCGCGTTTGGCCCAGCCGCGGGTGATCAGCCCTTGGGGGCCGTCGAGGACGCTCTCGAGGGTGGGCCCGCCGCCGCTCCAGAACGGCTCGAGCGTCTCCTCCAGGTCGTCGGGGGTCCGCGCCCCGCCGAAGAGGAGGTTCAGCACCTGCCAGTGGCGGCGTCCGAGCCCGAGGTCCTCGAGCGCCACCTCGAACTGCTGTTCCATCAGATTGTCGAGATGCTTGAGCCAGTAACCGATCGGCTTCGGGGTGTCCATCGATGCAACCTTCGTCTCGATCTGGTGGCGGCCGCCGGCCGCGTCCGGGGATGCGATCACCGTAACCGAGCCTTCGTCGTACCCGCCGTCGAGTTCCGGCATGCCTGTCGGGGGCCGACCCGCTGGTAGGCTCCGTTCGTGAGCCCTTCTCCTGTCACCGCGGCGGACGTCGACCTCGCCGTCGACCTGGCCGTGTACGTGCTGCGCCGAGCGCACATCGACTCCTGGGACTACCGGGCCGGCACCTTGAAATGGAACTGCTGGGAGACCGTCGAGCACATGGCCGACGACCTGTTCGCCTATGCGGTCCAGATGGGACCGAGGCATCCGCCGATCAACGGGGTGGTGCCGTTCGTCTGCGAGGCGCGCCGCAGCGGCGGGCCGGAGAGCTCCGTGTTCGCCGAGCGCGAGTCCGGACCCGAGGGCCTGCTGATGGTCCTGGAGGCCAGCGGCGCGCTGCTCAGCGCCATGGTGCGCACCGCCGATCCGCGGCTGCGGGCCTATCACGACCTGGGCGTGTCCGACCCCGAGGGCTTCGCGGCGATGGGCGTCGTCGAGGTCCTGGTGCACACCTACGACCTGGCCGAAGGCCTCGATCTGGAGTGGAACCCCCCGGCGGACCTGTGCGAACGGGTCCTGGTGCGGCTGTTCCCCGACGCCCCGGACGGCCACGAGCCGTGGCCGACCCTGCTGTGGGCGACCGGAAGGACGGCGCTGCCGGGACTGGACCGCCTGAAAAACTGGCGCTGGTACGCCGCTCCCGAAGGCGAACGCTGAATCGACTGCCGAATCCACCTCTTCGGGGTACGGTCCGCTCATGGACAGAAGCCCCGTCACCGCCGACGACGTCGAACGGTCCGTACGACTCGCGCTCGAAGCCCTCGAGAAGGCGCCGGCCGAGCACTGGGAACGCAGAGCCGGTCCGCTGGAGTGGCACTGCCGCGACACGCTCGAGCACCTCAACAACAGCCTCTTCTCCTATGCGCTGAGGCTCGCGCCGCGCACGCCGCACACCGACCGCGGTGTGCCGATCCGTTGGCAGCGGCCCGGGACGGACGGCTCGCTGCTGCCGATCGAGGCCGAACCCGACGGCGGCCCGGCGGCGGCCCTCGAGGTCCTCGACGCCATGGGCGGCCTGGTCGCGGCGACGGTGCGGGCCAGGCCCGCGAGCGTTCGCGCCTACCACACGTGGGGCGTGGCCGACCCTGAGGGCTTCGCCGCGATGGCCGTGGTCGAAACGACCGTGCACGCCTGGGACATGGCCCAGGGACTCGGCGTGGAGGTGGACCCGCCGAGCGAGCTGTGCGAGCGCGTCCTCGTGCGGCTGTTCCCGGACGCCCCGACCGACACGCCTCCTTGGGCGACCCTGCTGTGGGCGACCGGCAGGGGCGACCTGCCCGGGCATCTGCGGTTCACCGAGTGGCAGTGGCAGGCCGCTCCGGAGTCAGAGCTCTAGCTCGGCTCTAGCTCTGGTTCGGCGACCCAGCCTCCGACGAGGATCAGGCCCGAGGGCCGGTGGCGGGCGACGTAGGCGAACGGCCGGTCGAAGGCGACCGTGGCGCGGACGTGCCGGTGGTTCATGCTGAACGCCCCGGCCAGGCGCATCGCCGTCGCGGTCACCGCGGCGGCCTCGAATCCGGTGGCGCTGAACGTCGCGACGCATCGCTGCTTCGCTTGAGAGACGAAGACCGGCTCGACGGCGAGGCGATCGAATTCGGCGCGGCGCCGGTCGGAGGCCCGCTCCAGACCGAGGGCGGCGGCGTCCTCGAGCAGGTCCGTCTCGGCCGAGACGGAGAACCGGACCGCCTGGACCTCGACTTCGGGGCCGCGCTGCGGCTCGGACTCGCGCACCTCGTGGACCCGGACGCCCGGGCCCCGCTCCCCCACCGCCATGTCCGTCGCCGAGCGCCCCCAGCCGATATCGTCGGCCGCGTCGATCAAGGACGACATGACCTCGCGCGGGGCCAGGTCCTCGCGGCCGAGTCCCAGCAGCACGTCGACGTCGTCGCGGCCGGGCACGGTCAGGACCGAGGCCTCGTCGCCGACCCGCAGCACGTCGTCGCGGATGAGACCCGTCAGGGCCCGGCAGCGACCCAGGCGGGCCCACGGCCCCGAACGGAAGTGCATCGGGACGTCGGTGAACTCGGTGATCCACGTGGTGCGCACCATGAGCGCGGTCGCCAGGACCAGGTCGATCCGGTCGGTCACGTCGAGCGGCATCCGCTCGATCATGCCGTCGGTTCCGCGCGAGGCCCACCGGTCGAGCGCGGGCCCGTCCACCGCGGCGTCGCCGGTGAGCGAGCCGACCGCCGCGGCGGGGAGCCGGTCGACCCAGTCGGGCCGCAGGGTGATCTCGGGGCCGGCCCAGACGCCGAGCGCGAGCCCGAGAGCCGGAGCCGATCCGGCGGCCTCCAGCAGCGCCGGCGCGATCGCGGCGGCGCGGTCGGGGTCGACTCCGGCCGCCTCGAGCAGTTCGCCTCGGGTCTCGCCGGCGGCCCCTGTGGCGAGCGTCGACAGCAGCGGCCAGACGCCGAGCCCGGACGCCGCGGCGGGAGGGTCGGCACGCGAGGCGAACCACCGGCGCGTCAACTCATTGGCCGCCGACACTTCCTCGGAGGAGAGCGCCCCGCCGATCGCGGTCGCTCCGTCGCCTGAGCCCATGGTCTCGACTGTAGTCGGACGGGGCCGGTAAATCGCTTGCGCCGCCGAGGGGCCGCCGATTAACGTTCGCGGCACTGAAGTCCACCTGAGGAGGTCGGGAGATCACCATGCGCCGAACCGTCGAGCACTCCGCGACAGGCCGACCGATCTTCCACTCGAGGACTTCACACGCACATGAACTTTCTCAACCTGGGGATACTCGCGCATGTAGACGCGGGTAAGACCAGTCTCACCGAACGCCTGCTGTTCAACGCGGGCGTCGTCGACCACGCCGGCAGCGTCGACAAGGGCAGCACCCAGACCGACTCGATGGACCTGGAGCGCCGCCGAGGGATCACCATCCAGTCGGCGGTGGTCGCCTTCGCCGTCGACGACGTCGCGGTCAACCTGATCGACACGCCCGGGCACACCGATTTCATCGCCGAAGTGGAGCGGGCGCTGCACGTCCTGGACGGCGCGGTGCTGGTCGTCTCGGCCGTCGAAGGCGTCCAGGCGCAGACCAGGGTCCTGATGCGCACGCTGCGGCGGCTCGGCGTGCCGACGATCCTGTTCGTCAACAAGATCGACCGGATGGGGGCGCGACAGGACGAGCTGCTGCGGGACCTCGCCGAGAAGCTCACGCCGCAGCTCCTGCCGATGGGCGCCGTGCACGGCATCGGCACCGCCGGAGCCGAGGTCGAGCCCTACGCGTTCAAGGACCCGGAGCACTTCGACCGGGCGGCCGAGGTGCTGGCCTCGGGCAGTGACGAATTCCTGGCCGCCTATCTGGAGCACCGCCGGCCGATCGAGACGCTCGACTGCGAGGCCGAGCTGGCGGCCCAGACCCGCCGGGGCGCGACCCACCCGGTCTACTTCGGATCGGCCGTGACCGGCGCGGGCGTCGCGGCGCTGACCGACGGCATCAAGCGATATCTGCCGACGTCGGCGCAGGACCCGGGCGGCCCGCCGCGCGGGACCGTATTCAAGGTCGAGCCCGGCAGGGTCGAGCACGGCGGCGACGGGCGGAAACTGGCCTACATCCGGATGCGCGGCGGCACGCTCCGGCCCCGGGCGCGCCTGAACGCCTACCGGCGCGGCCCCGAAGGGACCGTCACCGTCCACCAGGGCAAGGTGACGGCGGTCGAGGTCTTCGACAGCGGCACGGCCACGGCCCGAGGAGCCGCACCTCCGGGGAGCATCGCGAAGGTCGCGGGCCTGAGCGACGTCCGCATCGGCGACGCGATCGGCTCGACCGACGAACTGCCGACCGGAGGACTGTTCACCGCACCGGCGCTGGAGACGGTCGTCAAACCGGTCGACCCGGCCCAGCGCATCAGACTCCACCGAGCGCTCACGAGCCTGGCCGAGCGCGATCCGCTCGTCGACCCGCACCTGGACGAGATCGCGCACCACATGGCGGTGCGGCTCTACGGGGAAGTGCAGAAAGAAGTCGTCGCCGCGCTGCTCGACGAGGAGTTCGGCCTCGCCGTCGAGTTCGAGCAGACCCGCGCCATCCACATCGAGCGCCCCGACCGGACGGCCGCGGCGCTCCACGAAATGGGCCGCTGGGCGCCGACGCCGCACATCGCCACCGTCGGGCTGCGGCTGGATCCGGCGGCGCCGGGCAGCGGCGTGCGCTACGAGCTGGAGGTCGAGCGGGGCTCGCTGACGCGGGCGCTGCACAACGCGGTCGAGGAGACGGTCCACCGGGTGCTGCGGCGCGGCCGGCACGGGTGGGCGGTGACCGACTGCGCGGTGTACCTGACCGCCACCGGATACATCGGACGGGCGAGCACCGCCGGCGACTTCCGGGCCGTCACCGAGTTCCTGCTGCGCGGCATGCTCGACCGGGCCGGTACGACGGTCTTCGCGCCGTTCAGCCGCTTCAACCTGGAGTTCCCGAGCGAATCGGGCAACCACGTGCTGGCCGCGCTGCGCGACTGCGCGGCCGCCGTCACCGGCCAGTTCTCGGCCGGCGGCACCGGCTACCTCAGCGGCACCATGGCGACCGAGGCCGTCCACGGGTTCGAGCGGCGGCTCCCGGAGATGACGCAGGGGCGGGCCGTGTTCGTGTGCGAGCCCGACGGCTACCGTCCGGTCCGGGGCGTCCCGCCCACCCGCGGATGAGCGGCGACGTGAGAACGGGCGTCGCCGAAGCCGCCACACCGGAGGCCGGCTGTGACACCCTGGTGGGGAACACGAACGCGCGCGGGAGGTGAGTGCCGTCGAGTCCGCTGATGTGGTGGTGATCGGCGCCGGGATCATCGGCGCGGCGTGCGCCGAAGCGCTCAGCGCCGCCGGACTCAAGGTCGTCGTGATCGACCGCGCCGCCCCCGCCGAGGCCACGACCGCCGCCGGAGAAGGCAACGTCGTCCTGTCGAGCGCCGCGCCCGGACCGGCGCTCGAACTCGCCGCGATGTCACTGCGGCGCTGGCCCGAACTGCTCGACCGGCTCCGCGCCGAGCTCGGCCCCGAACTCGCCGACGTCGCATGGGAGACCAAGGGCGGCTTGGTCGTCGCCACCGACCAGGAGTCGGTCGAACCGCTGCGGGCCCAGACGGCCGCACACCGCGAGGCGGGCGTCGAAGCGACCGACCTCGATCCGGGACAGGCCCGCGAACTCGAGCGGCGGCTCTCCGAGGACGTCGCCGCGGCCGCCCACTACCCGCAGGAGGCGCGCCTCGAGCCGGTGCTGGCCGCCACCGCGCTGCTCGCGGCCGTCCGCGCCCGAGGCGGCGAAGTCCACGCCGGCACCACCGCCGAGGGCCTCATCACCGACCGGGCCGGAGCCGTCATCGGCGTGCGCACCGGCACCGACGGCATCCCGTGCCGCACCGTGGTCAACGCCTGCGGCCCGTGGGCCGGGCATTTCAGCGAGCTCGTCGGCGCCCCGATCGACGTCGAGCCGAGCCGCGGCACGGTCCTGGAGACCGGCCCGTTCCCGGCGCTGGTGAGCCGCAAAGTCTACGACACCGGCCACATCGGCGCCGAAACAGGTACTGCCACGGATCTCAAAACCCCCGCCGTCGTCGAGTCGACCACGGCCGGGACCGTCCTGATCGGGACGAGCCGCCAGCGCGTCGGCTTCGACGACCGACTCGAGGTCGAGGTGCTCAAGGCGCTGGCGCGCAAGGCGGTGCGTCTGTTCCCGGTACTGGCCGCCGCGCCGGTCGTGCGGACCTACGGCGGCTTCCGGGCGAGCACCCCCGACGGTCTGCCGGTGATCGGGGGGGACTCGCGGATTCCGGGGCTGTGGCACGCGACCGGGCACGAGGGCGCCGGGGTCGGCCTGGCCGCCGCGACCGGGGCGCTGCTGTCGGACCTGGTCACCGGGGTCGAACCGGCCGTGGATCCGAGTCCGTTCGGCGTCGACCGGGATCGGGTGCGATTGGAGGCGCGAGCATGAGAGTGCGAGTGGACGGCGAGGAGACCGCCGCCGAAGCGGGGCAGACGATCGCGGCGCTGCTGATGTCGCGGGGCCGCCGCTCGTGGCGCACGGCCCGCGGGGACGGGCGACCACGCGGGCTGTTCTGCGGCATCGGCGTCTGTTACGACTGTCTCGTGGTCGTCAACGGAACACCGGACGTCAGGGCGTGCGCGCGAGTGGTCGCCGAGGGCGACGACATCCGATCACAGGACCCGGTGGAGCAGGCCTCATGAAGCAGATGGTCGTGGTGGGGGCGGGACCGGCCGGGATGGCCGCCGCGAAGGCGGCCTCGGCCGCGGGCGTCGAGGTCGTCCTCGTCGACGCCGGCCCGAAGCTCGGCGGGCAGTACCACCGGCAGTACAACCTCGTCGACGGGGACCGGTTCGAGCTGCCGGACGAAGTGGAGCATCTGGCCGAGTCGACGGTGTGGGCGCTGGAGCCGACCGACGGCGGGCACCGGGTCCACATCCGCACCGGAGCGGCCGACGACCCCGAGCGCACCGGCCGGGTCGTCGAGACGCGCGCGCTGGTGCTGGCGACCGGCGCGTACGACCGGACGCTGCCGTTTCCCGGCTGGGACCTGCCGGGCGTGTTCACCGCGGGCGCGGCGTACGCGCTGGCGCGGGGCCAGGGCATCGCGGTCGGCGACCGGGTGATGGTGGCCGGGACCGGTCCGTTCCTGCTGCCGGCGGCGGTCTCGCTGATCCAGGCCGGGGCGCACGTGGTCGGGATCCTGGAGGCGAACGAGCCGGTCACCCGTTGGCTGCCGCGGCCGCTCGCGGCGCTGGCGGGGTGGCGGAAGGCCGGCGAGCTGGCGCGCCATACCGCGCTGCTGGCACGGCACGGCGTTCCGATCTCGACGCGGAGCGCCGTCATCGCGGCCCACGGCGACGAACGGGTCGAGGCGGTGCTGACCGCGCGGCTCGACCGGCACTGGCATCCGCTGCCGCACAGCGACCGTCGCTTCGAGGTCGACGCGGCCGTGGTCGGCTTCGGGTTCACGCCGCAGCTCGAACTGGCCGTCGCGGCGCGTTGCGAGATCGAGGACGGTTTCGTGGCCGTCGACGCCGCGCAGGCCACCAGCACTGGCGGTGTGTTCGCCGCGGGCGAGATCACCGGGATCGGCGGGGCCGACCTGGCCGCCGCCGAAGGGACCGTCGCCGGGACGGCGGCGGCGAAACTGCTGGGGGCGCGGGTCAGGCCGCCGCTGCGGGCGATGGAGCGGGTCCGGTCCTGGCGCCGGTTCGCCGCCGCGCTCGCCGAGGCCTACCCGGTCGAGTCCGGGTGGCACGGATGGCTGCGCGAGAGCACCTTGGTGTGCCGCTGCGAGGAGGTCACTTACGGGGAGCTGCGCCGGGCCGTGACCGAACGCGGCATCGGCGGACCGGCCTCCCTCGAGCACGCCACCCGGGCCGGGATCGGCATGTGCCAAGGGCGCGTGTGCGGGGCCAACATCGCCGCGCTGGCGGGGATACCGGGAGTCGCCGAAGGCGTCGCCCGGAGGCCGGTGGCCGTGCCGGTGCGGCTCGGTGAGCTCGCGGCCGAGCGCTGACGACCCGCGTGCCGGTCGAAGCGAAACGCGTCGGGGTCGATTCCGCGGAGCGGCCGAATCGGGCCGGTGCGACAAGCAGACTGTCGACATGGCCGAAGGCGCGTTGATAGTCGTCTCGCGGCCTTAGGATCGCAACGCCCGGCGGCCGGCCGCCGGGTCCACCCGCCGTCCAGGACACGAGGAACACCGCAACCATGATCGGAATCACCGGAGCCGCCGGAGGCGTCGGCTCGCGAACCGTCCAGTACCTGCTCGCCGCCGCCGACATCCCCCCGCTCGTCGCGCTGGTCCGCCGCACCGACGCGGCGCAGGCGACCGCGAACCTGTCGGTGCGGCGGGCCGACTACGAGCAGCCGGACACGCTGCGGGAGGCGTTCGCGGACTTGAGCACCCTGGTGTTCGTCTCCAGCGACGGGCCCGAGGAGACCGTGCGGCGCCACCACCGGAACATCGTCGAGGCGGCGACGGAGTGCGGGGTCGATCACCTGGTCTACACCGGCATCCTCGACGTCGGCGAGGATTCGCGGTTCTACTACTCCCCCGTGCACCGGGACACCGAGGCGATGATCGCCGACTCGGGCATCGACCACTGCCTGGCCAGGACGTCGATCTTCGCCGACTTCTTCACGACCACCTGGCTGGAGCCGGCCTTGCGACAGGGGGCGCTGGCCCTGCCGATCGGTTCGGGCGCGATGTCGCTGGTCGGGCGCGACGACGTGGCGCGGACGCTGGCCACGGCCGCGCTGGCGCGGACCGAGGGCACCGTCGAGCTGACGGGCCCGGAGGCGCTGACCGGGGAGGAGATCTGCCGGATCGCCAGTTCGGTCACCGGCCGTTCGGTGCGTTTCGAGGACATCGACGAGGAGGACTACCGCGCGCGGCTCCAGGAGGGGAACGCTCCGGACTGGCTGGTCTCGGCTTTCACCAGCATGGTCCGGACGGTGAGGGAGGGGCGTTTCGCGGCCGTCTCCTCGGGCATCACCGACTTGACCGATCGGCCCCCGCAGACGTACGCCGAGTACCTCCGTCTCCACACCGGGCGGGAGGCGGTGTAGCGCGGCGCGGCGCCGTCCGGTGCACAGTGGGGGGCGGTCAGTCTTCGAGCCAGCCCATGGTCCGTTCGACGGCCTTGAGCCAGTTGCGGTATTCGCGGTCGCGGCGGGCGGGGTCCATGTCGGGCGTCCATTCGGCGTCGACTCGCCAGTTGGCGCGCAGGTCCTCGGTGCTCTCCCAGAAGCCGACGGCGAGTCCGGCGGCGTAGGCGGCGCCGAGGCAGGTGGTCTCGGCGACGAGGGGGCGGACCACCGGCGCGTCGAGGACGTCGGCGAGGAACTGCATGAGCAGCTGGTTCGAGGTCATGCCGCCGTCGACTTTGAGCGCGGACAGCTCGACGCCGGAGTCCTCGGTCATGGCGTCGGTGATCTCGCGGGTCTGCCAGGCGGTGGCCTCCAGGACGGCGCGGGCGATGTGGCCCTTGGTGACATAGCGGGTCAGGCCGGCGATGACGCCGCGGGCGTCGTCGCGCCAGTAGGGGGCGAAGAGTCCGGAGAACGCCGGGACGAAGTAGGCGCCGCCGTTGTCGTCGACGGAGGCGGCGAGCGTCTCGATCTCGTCGGCGGTGCCGATGAGGCCCATCTGGTCGCGCATCCACTGCACCAGCGAGCCGGTGACCGCGATCGAGCCTTCGAGTGCGTAGACGGGGTCGTCCTCGCCGATGCGGTAGCCGACGGTGGTCAGCAGGCCCGACTCGGACCGGATGAGCTTCTCGCCGGTGTTCATGAGCATGAAGGTGCCGGTGCCGTAGGTTGACTTGGCCTCGCCGACGTCGAAGCAGGTCTGTCCGAACAGGGCGGCCTGCTGGTCGCCGAGGGCGGAGGCGACCGGGACACCGCCGAGCATGCCGCCGAGCGCACCGCCGCTGACGTGGCCGTAGACCTCGGAGGAGGAGCGGATCTCGGGCAGCACCTGGACCGGTACGCCGATCTCGGCGGCGATGTCCTCGTTCCACCGCAGGTCCTCGAGGTTCATCATGAGGGTCCTCGAGGCGTTGGTGACGTCGGTGACGTGCACGCCGCCGAGCGCACCGCCGGTGAGGTTCCAGACGACCCAGGAGTCCATGGTGCCGAACAGCAGTTCACCGGCCTCGGCTCGTTCGCGGAGCCCGTCGACGTTGTCGAGCAGCCAGGCGATCTTGGGTCCGGCGAAGTAGGCGGCCAGCGGCAGGCCGGTCTGCGGGCGGAAGCGGTCCTGGCCGGCCTCGCCGCCCAGCTCGCGGCAGAGTCCGTCGGTGCGGGTGTCCTGCCAGACGATCGCGTTGTGGACCGGCCGACCGGTGCGCTTGTCCCACAGCATCGTGGTCTCGCGCTGGTTGGTGATGCCGATGGCGAGGATGTCGTCGCGGACCACGCCGGCCCGGACCATCGCGCCGGCCACGACCTCTTGGACGTTGTTCCAGATCTCGTCGGCGTCGTGCTCGACCCGGCCGGGGCCGGGGAAGATCTGCTCGTGCTCCTTCTGGTCGACCGCGATCGGCCGGCCGCCGCGGTCGAAGATGATGCAGCGGCTGGAGGTGGTGCCCTGGTCGATGGCCGCGATGAACGGCCCGGCGGCGTGTGCGTCGCTCATGTTGCGCTCCTGAACGTCATTGTCAAGGCGGTCGACTTCGAGATCGGAGTCGTCACTCGTACAAGGGCAACGTTATCGACAGCGGAACGGCCGAGGCGGACGACGGCGGAGGCCCCGCCGAGCGGGGCCTCCGGGGTCTCACAGGCCGTAGCGGCCCTTGAGGTGGCGCCACCAGTCGCGGAGCATCCACTCGTCGAATTCGGTGATGGTGCTCGAGGAGCCGGCCTTCATGATGAAGCAGCACTGGCCGGTCGGCGTCCAGTCGTAGAAGTCGTCCAGGCCGAAGGTGTGGCCGACCTCGTGGAGGTAGATGGTGACATGGTCGGCGTTCAGCGAGTCCACGAAGTACTCGCTGCCCATGCGCTGGCCCCAGTCGCCGCCGGCGCCGCCGCCCATGCCCTCGGTGAGCCACAGCGACTGGTCGTAGTGGTGGTCGTAGCCGCCGGGGCAGTTCGGGTAGGCGCCGTCGCGGTGGAAGAAGCGGCCGCAGTCCTCGACGCACTGCGGGGCGTCCTCGCGGATGTCGCCGATGTAGACGTCCACCGAGTCGTCGCTCCACTGGAGCAGGTCCCGGTCGTAGGCGGCCCAGCCGACCACTTCGACGTCGATCTCGTCGAACGGCCAGTCGTTCCAGCCGGCCATCTGGTCGAACCACAGCTGGTACTGCTCTTGCACTTTCGCTTCGATGCCGTCGCGCAGGGCGGCCGAGACCGGTTGGCGGGAGTCCCAGCGGACGCAGTAGTTGATCTTGCCGCCGGTGGCCATGATCTGGTCCCAGCCGAAGTTGCGGAAGTCGAGGTCGTAGGTGTCCTCGACGTGGTTCCAGACCTCTTGGAGCGGCTGGGCGAGGTGGGCGGGCGGGTTCCACTCGTACGGCTCGCCGTCGCCGGGGTCGGTCGGCTCCGGTTCGGTCGGTTCGGGCGGCTGCGACTGGCCGGTGCAGGCGGTGCCGTTGAGGGCGAAGGAGGCCGGTTCGGTGTTGCCGGCCGCCATGTCGAAGGTCCCGGTGAAGCCGAACCCGACCGAGGCGCCGCCGGCGATCGCGCCGTTGTACCCGGCGTCGACCGCGCTGACGTGGGCGCCGGACTGCTGGACCTGCGCGTTCCAGGCGTTCTGGACCTGTTGGCCGTCGCGGAAGTCCCATTCGAGGTTCCAGCCGTCGACGGGGGCGCCGAGGTTGGTGATGACGACGTCGGCGTTGAATCCGCCGGGCCATTCGTTGGTCACCTGGTAGTCCACTTCGCACCCGGCCGTCTGGGCCGAGGCGGCGGTCATGGTGATCGCGGCCCCGCCCGCGGCGATGGCCGCGGCCGAGACGGCCGCGATGAGACTGCGTCTGCTCTTGCGTGTCTGTGGGAGTGCCGGTCCCATATCGTGTCCTGTCCGTGAGCCGGCGACCATGCCGCGCATTGATCAAGACATTGATCGCCATCGATAGTTGAGACTCCAGACTAAGCCAATTCCCGACCAGGGCACAAGGAAGCAACGATCGCCGATCGGACACACAAGCCGCAGTCGTTTCCGCCGTGGCCACCCCGGGGACCCCATGGAGCGGCAACGAGCCGTAACATCGGCTCTAGACTTTTTGCCATAGAGCCCGGCAACGCCGATCGCCAACGGCGGCCTCCCCGTATCACCAAATATTTCTCAAACGAATTCCACGTCGATCCGTTTGAGGCATGGCCCCTCTCGTCCACTACCAGCGGAAAGCCCTGTGCAATGAGCGATGACGACGCCACTCGCCAGTTCCACACCTACCCCTTCCCACAGCAACCGATCCCGAGTCCCGAACGGCCCTGGTACACTCGTTGGTGGATGATCTTCCTCTACAGCGTCTTCGGAACGCTCCTGTTCTTCTGCATCCTCGGCCTCATCGGTTCAGCACTCGACGACCCCGGCGGCCGACCTGACGAACGAACCACGGAATCGCCCTCGCTGATCTCCGACACCACGGAGGACACCACTCCAACTGAGGAGGCCACTCCTGCCGAGGCTCCGACCACCGTCAAGAGTGAAGGCGCCGAAGACCCGGAACCAGAGCTCGAACCGGAACCCGAGCCCGAGCCCGAGGCGTCGACGCAGGAGGACCGCGGGGACGATCGGCCTACCGAATCCGAGCCCTCGCCCACAGAGGAACACGAGCCGGAACAGGACGTCTACTACGAGAACTGCGACGCGGCCCGTGCCGCAGGCGCCGCGCCGGTCTATAGAGGCGACCCCGGATACGGCAAGCACCTCGACCGAGACGGCGACGGCGTCGGCTGCGAATCATGACATCGTAAATCGGCAGATGGCGCGGCGCCATTCGGCTCGATTCTTTTCGGGGCCAGAGGTTCTGACCTCAGCCTCACGTCGTCCTGACGACCCCTTTGTCCTAACTGGCATCATTATCGCCTGGACCGAACAGCCGATACCGCTAGCCGCTCTGCGGCTATATCGTGACAGGAGGCCGCTCGATCCGGTCGCCCTTTGGTCCATACAGGTCCATTCGCCGTACCCATAAGATGACTCGCAATTGCGTCCACTCTCTGTTTGCTGAGGAGAATGCCGTATGCCCGAAATACAACCCGAGACTGAATCTGAACCTGAACAGGGTCCAGATCATAAGGTTGAACTCGAGGAGCAGCCAAGAAGGAGCATCCCGATATGGATCTTGCCGATCGCTGCGGCAGTAATCGGCATTGCGATAGGGGCAGTCATCGTCGCGGGGATCACCGATCCTGAGATTAAGACCGTTACCGAGACCGTCACAGAAACTGTCACGATTGACCCCGACGAAGAAGACCATTTTGACCTGGTTGCACGCGAAGGCGCTGTCATCATGCGCGAACTTGAAGCAGATGAGCGGGAAGAAGAACTCGACGCCCGTGAATCTGAACTCCAGGAATGGGAGAACGAGCTCAAGGGTATCGAGGAGCAGGTCAAGGCGAATACAGTCACCGAAGGAATTTGGACGGTGGGTGTAGACATCGAACCGGGCTCCTATCGAGCCACCGATGTGAGCTCAGACTGCTACTGGGCAATCCTCGCGTCGGGCTCGAATGGGTCCGACATCATTGAGAACGGCATCCCAGGCGGAGGCAATCCTACGGTGACCTTGGAAGAAGGTCAGGATTTCGAAACATCCCGCTGCGGTGAGTGGGTCAAGCAGTAGCGAAATCGTTGTCAACTAGCATCCCATGACGACTTGTGTCTTCCATCATGTCCCCTTGGTGCCTTCCTGACAAAGGCGGTAATCGAGCCTGAGTCAATACCCTGCTGCTCCATTCAAGATTCCGGTAGGCCGGCCGTCAACGGAAGTCGCGGGAGCCGGTGGTCGGGGCGTCCAGGTCCAGGGCGGTGAGCTTGTCGGCGACGAGGTTGGGCATGGTGCCGCCGAGGGCGTCGGCCGCGTGCTCGACGGTGCCTCGGATGCGCATGGCCTTCGCACCGGCCGCCACACCGCGCCAGCGCTTCCAGAGCCCCTGCGAGCAGATGACGTTGCCGATGCCGGTCTCGTCCTCGATGCTCAGGAAGGTCACGCCCCGGGCGGTCGGGGGCCGCTGGCGGTGGGTCACGATGCCGGCGATCTCGACGCGGGTGCCGTTCGCGGTGCGCGGCAGGCGTTCGACGGGGACGACGCCTTCGGCTTCGAGGCTGTCGCGGACGAGCTCGAGCGGATGCGTCTGAGTGGACAGGCCGAGCCCGATGTAGTCGGCGCGGGCCAGCTCGGCGTCGCTCATGCCCGGCAGCGTCGGGGCCGCGGCGGTCGGCCCGGTGCCCGGGAGCATGTCGGGGTGCTCGTGGACCATCCCGGCCGTCCACAGTGCCTTGCGCCGGTCGGGCTCGAGGCTGTCGAGGGCGCCGGCGAGCGCGAGGGTCTCCAGCCGGCCCTTGCCGAGTCCGGCGCGGCGTGCCAGGTCGGACAGGTCGCGGTAGGGGCCGCCTTCCTCGCGGGCGGCGGCGATGCGTTCGGCGGCCTCCTCGCCGAGGCCTTTGACATTGTCGAAGCCGAGCCTGATGTCGGCGGTCCCCAGGACGGGGAACCGCGAGGCCCGGTCGGTCTCGACCAGGGAGGCCACCGGCGCGCTGGCGTTGACCTCCGGCGGCAGGACGGTGATGCCGTGGCGCTGGGCGTCGGCGATGAGGCTGGCCGGCGAGTAGAAGCCCATCGGCTGGGAGGCGAGGAGTCCCGCGTAGAACGCGGCCGGGTAGTGGCATTTGAGCCAGGCCGAGGAGTAGACCAGGTGGGCGAAGCTGGCGGCGTGGGACTCGGGGAAGCCGAAGTCGGCGAAGCTCTTGAGCTGCTCGTAGATCCGGTCGGCCGACTCGCCGGTGATGCCGCGTTCGGCCATGCCGGCGTAGAGGCGCTCGCGTAGCCGCTCCATGCGCTCGGTGGAGCGCTTGGCGCCCATGGCGCGTCGCAGCCGGTCGGCTTCGCCGCCGTCGAATCCGGCGGCGTCGATGGCGATGCGCATCAGCTGCTCTTGGAACAGCGGCACGCCGTAGGTCTTCTCGAGCGCCGGGTGGAGGATCTCGGGGACGTCGTCCTTCCAGGGTTCGCCGCGGCGTCGGCGCAGGTAGGGGTGGACCGCGCCGCCTTGGATGGGGCCAGGCCGGATGAGGGCGACTTCGGCGACGAGGTCGCGGAACTCCCTGGGGCGCAGTCGCGGCAGGGTCGACATCTGGGCGCGGGACTCGACTTGGAAGACGCCGACGGTGTCGGCGCGGCAGAGCATGTCGTAGACGTCCTCGTCCTCGGGCGGCAGCTTGGCGAGGTCGATGTCGACGCCGTGGAAGTCCGAGATGAGGTCGACCATCCGGTGCAGCGCCTCGAGCATGCCCAGGCCGAGCAGGTCGAACTTCACCAGTCCGGCGTCGGCGCAGGCCTCCTTGTCCCACTGCACGACGGTGCGGTCGGCCATGCGGGCCCACTCGACGGGCACGATCTCCGAGACCGGCTGCTCGGTGAGCACCATCCCGCCGGGATGGATGCCCAGGTGCTGCGGCAGTTCGGCCATCTCGGCGGCGAGGTCTTGGACCGGGGCGGGGATGCCCTCGGCCTCGTCGGCCTCCAGGCCGCGCCACCGGTGCAGCCGCTTGGACCAGGCCACCGCCTGCTCGTGGCCGTAGCCGAGGGCCTTGGCCGCGTCGCGCATCGCGCTGCGCGGCTGGTAGGTGATGACGTTGGCGACCATGGCGGCCCGCTGGCGGGTGTACTTGCCGTAGACGTACTGGATGACCTCTTCGCGGCGGCCGGATTCGATGTCGATGTCGATGTCGGGCGGTCCGTCGCGTTCGGTCGAGAGGAACCGCTCGAACAGCAGCCCGAAGCCGACGGGGTCCACGTTGGTGATGCCCAGGGCGTAGCAGACGGCGCTGTTGGCGGCCGATCCCCTGCCCTGGCAGTAGATGTCGTGTCCGCGGCAGAAGTCGACGATGTCGGCGACGATGAGGAAGTACCCGGCGAAGCCGAGGTCGCGGATCACGCGCAGCTCGTACTCGAGCTGCTTCCAGGCGCCGGGCACCCGTTCGGCTTCCCGGGGGCCGTAGCGGTCCCGGGCGCCTCGGACGATCAGGGCGGCCAGGTGTGAGAAGTCGTCGTATCCGGGCGGCACGGGGAACCGGGGCAGCCGGGGGGCGAGGAGCTTGAGGTCGAAGGCGACCTCTTTGGCCAGCAGGGCGGCGTTCCTGACGGCGTCGGGGAAGTCGACGAAGCGCAGTTCCATCTCCTCGGCGCTGCGCAGGTGCGCCGAGGCGGCGGCCGGGAGCCAGGGGTCGATCTGGTCGAGCGGCCGCCGCGCCCTGGTTGCCGCGAGCGCGGCGGCGACCTTGGCGCGGCGCGGGGAGGCGTAGTGGACGTTGTTGGTGGCGACCACCGGGACGCGGCAGCGTCCCGCGATCGCAGCGAGGGCTTCGATGCGTTCGGTGTCGCCGGGCAGGTCGTGGCAGGTGAGTTCGACGGCGACGTTGTCGCGGCCGCACCGGTCGATCAGTTCGCGCAGCCGGCGTTCGGCCTCGTCGGGGCCGTCGGTGTCGAGGGCGGTGTTGAGCGGTCCTTTGCGGCAGCCGGTGAGCACCAGCCAGTGTCCGCGGTTCTCGTCGAGTTCCTCCATCCGGTAGGAGGGCAGGTCCTTCTCCTTGGTGGCGAGTTTGGCCCTGGTGAGGGCCTTGGAGAGGCGCCGGTAGCCGACGGGGCTGCGGGCCAGGACGACCAGGTGCTCGCCGGCGGGGTCGCTCTGGCCGCGGCGGGGCTCGGTCATGCCGAGGTTCAGTTCGGCGCCGAAGACGGTGGGCAGTCCGAGTCCGGCGGCGGCGGTGGCCAGTTCGGAGACGCCGTAGAGGCCGTCGTGGTCGGTGACGGCCAGGCCGGTCAGTCCCAGGCGGGCGGCTTCGGCGGCGAGCGCGGCCGGCGAGTCGGCGCCGTCGGCGAACGAGTAGTGGGAGTGGCAGTGCAGTTCGGCGTAGTCAGTCATACCAGCCGGCCACCTTCCACTGTCGGTGTTCGGCGTACAGGAGCGCGGCGCGGCCGTCGCCGAGGACGACTTGGAGTCGGGCGTAGCGGCGGGCGTGCTCGTGGTTCCACCAGCGTTCGGCGATCGGCCAGGGGCCGGCCCAGGCGATGACGGGGACCTGTTCGCCGCCGAGGGCCACCAGCGCGGGGGTCGCCGAGAGCGCGCCTCGGGCGGAGACGGTGACCGCCTCCCGGGCGGCGTCGAGCACTTCGACGTCGTCGTCGGTGCCGTGGAGGGTGGGGAGCGGGTCGGGCAGGGTGCCGGGCCAGGGGCCTGAGCGGGGCGGGGCGGGCGGGGCGCCCCAGGCGGTGAGGCCGCACCGTTCTGTCAGGTCGCGGCCGTCGGTTTCGGCGGCGCTGCGGACGTGGTCGGGGCCGAGGAGGCATTGGGCGTGGCGGAGTGCGGCTTCGGCGCGGACGGTGGCGGCGTCTTTGGACTCCCACAGGCCGCGGCCGGCGTCGACGAGGCCGAGCAGGCCGCCGGGGACGAGTTCGATGGCGGCCAGGGCGTCGCCGCGGTCGTGTTCGTCGCCGTGGGGGCCGGTGAGCCAGCCTTCGAGCTGCCAGCGGACGCGGCGGGCCAGTTCGGCGGCGGGGGCGGCGGGGTCGACCTGCCAGGTGCGCTCGCGGGTCAGGCCGAGGGCGGTGTGGGCGGTGACGGTGACGCGGGTACAGGCGAGGTTGCGTTCGGCGAGGGTGCGCAGGAGCCGTTCGGCGAGGGGCCGGGCGGCGAAGGCGGCCTGTTCGACCGTCTCATAGGGTTCTTCGGCGTCGACGCGGACGGTGAGTTCGGGTTCGGTCCGGCGGGGGGCGAGGGGCCGGGTGGGCTCTCCGGCGGCGAGTGCCTGGGCTCGGCGGGCGGCGGCGCCGAAGCGTTCGGCGACGGCCGCGCCGGGAAGTGCCGCGAAGGCGCCGAGGGTGGTGATGCCCAGGTGGCGCAGGGTTTCGCAGGTTTCGGGGTCGACCAGCGCGGTGGAGCGGAGATCGGCGATGTCGTGGGGGGCGAGGAATTCGGCGTCGCGGCCGGGCGGGACGATGTGGCCGGAGCGGGCGGCGAGCAGGGCCGCGAAGAGGCCGTCGGCGACGCCGGTGAGGCAGTCGTGGTCGACCAGTGCGGTGACGGTGTCGATGAGGCGCTCGCAGAAGGCCGGCTCCACGTCGGCGCCCGCGGAGCCGTGGACCGGCGCGATGCCGGCGAATCGGCGCAGCGGCATCGCGGCGCATCCGGGACGGAGCACCTCGACGTGGGGGGTGAGCAGGTCGAGCGCGTCGAGCACCGGCTCGAAGGCCGCGGCGTCCTGGTCCTCCCAGTCGGGCATCCACATGACGGCGACGCGCATAAGGGCCTGCCTCGCATGTCGATGACGTTCTCCGGGGGGCGGCCGCCGTAGGGCCAGATCCGGGCGCGGTGGGCGGTGCCGGTGCGCCAGTGGGCGGCCACGTCGAGTTCGCAGGCGTCGAGCCGTCCGGCGCCGTAGCGGCGGCCGGGGTTGGGGCGCAGGCCCTGCCAGCGGACGTGGTCGACTTCGAGTCTGGCGTCGGCGGCCTGGACGGGGCGGGTCTCCCACCACACGATGGCGGCGCCCGAGCGGCGGCTCTTGGCGGCCAGTCGGCGCGTCTGCTTCGGGGAGAACCCGTCGCTGGGCAGGACCATGACGGCGATGCCGCCGGCCAGCGCTCCGGCCGCGTCGGCGATCCGGGGGCCGTCGGCGTCGATCAGGGCGAGGCGTTCCAGGTCGACTCCGGCCGAGGCCGCGGCGAGGGGGTAGACCCGGGGCAGGCCGACGACCGCGCACCAGCCGCCGGCCTGGGTGGGTCCGGCCAGCAGTCGCCACAGCAGCGAGGTGGCGCCGGCCTTGGAGGCTGTGAGGGCCGTCACCGTCGAGAGTCCGCCGTAAGGCAGGAGGGCGGCGATGTCGGGGGTGACGGGCAGGATGTGGCGTGGAGGCGCGAGCGCGGATTCGGGGGCGGGCGCGCTCTCGCGGACGGCGGGGGTCAGATCGCGCGCGAGCCGCAGTCCGTACTCGGCCGCCAGCGCGGCCGCGGCGGCGTTTCCGGCCACGGCGGAGCTGTGCATCCGCTCTGACACTTCGACCCCCGTGATATATCGAACGTGTGTATGGGTTCAACATACCGAACTGCCGCGACGTTGCAAGATCAAACGTGTGTTTGATATATCTCGCGGCTCGGGGGGCGGGACGGCGGACTCAGCCGAAGGTGCGGGCGGCGCTCGTCACCTCCGTGCAGACGGCGGGAGGACCGGCCTCGTCGAAGGCCCGCTGGGTGAGCACCACGACGGTCAGGTCCTGGTCGGGGACGTTCATCCAGACGGTGCCCGACCCTCCTTCCCAGGTGTAGGCGCCGCCGCCGAGCACCGAGACGCCGTATCCCCAGCCTCGGCCGCCGAGGAGGTCGAAGCCGGGCCAGACGTTGGACCGCTGTTCCTCGGTGAGCTGGTCGCGGGTCGCCTCGGCGACCGTCTCGGCGGCCAGGACGGGTTCGCCGCCGCGCAGCAGCATGCGGCCGAATGCCAGCAGGTCGTCCGCCGACGAGACCAGTCCGGCGGCGGCGTCGGGGAAGGCCGGCGGGTGCGACCACTGGCCGTCGGGCGGGTCGGTCACGGCCAGTTCGCCGTCCAGTTTCCGGTAGGCCGTGGCCAGCCGCGCCGGGTCGGCGGCGCCGAAACCGGTGTCGCCCATGCCGAGCGGTGCCAGCACGCGGGCGCGGAGCACCTCGTCGAACGGCGCGCCGGCCGCGCGCGAGGCCAGGACGCCGAGCACCTGCGAGCCGGTGTTGTACAGCCAGCGTTCGCCGGGCTGGGCCAGCAGCGGCAGCTCGCCGAGTCGTGCGATCCACGTGTCCGGATCCGGGGTGGCGTCCGGCTGCGGCGGACCGAAGGTGTGGAGGTCCCGTTCGCGCTCGGCGGTGAAGACCGGCCACGGTTCGGGCGCGGTGAACATCGCCCCTTGGAGGCCGAAGCCCCAGGTGAAGGTGAGCAGGTCCCTGACGGTGACGGGGCGGTGCGCCGGGACCGTGTCGTCGAGCGGCCCGGCCGGGTCGCGCAGCACCCGGCGGTCGGCCAGCTCGGGAAGCAGGTCGTCGACCGGCCCGTGCAGGTCGAGCAGGCCGTCCTCGACCAGGGAGAGCACGGCGACCGCCGTGATCGGCTTGGTGATGGAGGTGATCCTGAACAGCGTCTCGCGCCGCATCGGGGCTCCGTCGAAGGCCGTCGCGCCGGCGGCGGCGACGCGCACCGTGTCGCCGCGGGCGATGCCGGCGACCACTCCGGGCACCTCTCGCCGCCCGACGGCTTCGTCGAGGAGTCCGTCGATCCGGGCGAGTGCTGCGCTGTCGAGGTCGCTCACAGTGGCAGCCTACGACAGGGGTCCGACACCGGGGGCCTGGTGACGGATCGATGTCGAGAACGAAAACTTCCTTCGCATCGTTGACAACAGAAGAAGATTTACGCCATTCTGAACGGTGAATGAACCAGGCCCGAATGCTCCCCTCCTCCGCCGGAAGGAGAGGTTAGTCCGGTGCGGAACCGAATGCGAGGTAGTCACGCCCCTATGAGCAGCAGATTCCATCCACGGCGGCTCACGGCCGCCGCAGCCGCGCTGACGCTCGCCGCCGGCGCCGTCGCCGGGACCGCCACGAGCGCCGCCGCTCAGGACGACGAGGTCGACCGCCTGCTGGTGGCCACCGAGCAGGAGGTCGACACCTTCAACCCGTTCAAGTCGCGGTACATCATCACCTACAACACCAACATGATGACCTACGACACGCTCGTCAGGACCGGGTACGAGAACTACGAGCCGACCCCGGGACTGGCGACCGAGTGGGACGAGTCGCCCGACGGTCTGACCTGGACATTCACCACCCGCGAGGGCGTCCGGTGGTCCGACGGCGAGCCGCTCACGGCCGAGGACGTCGCCTACACCTACGGACTGCTCATCGAGAACGAGACCATCCGCGACTGGAACATCGACTTCGCCGCCAACCTGGTCGCCGCCGAGGCGCCCGACGAGACCACCTTCGTGCTCACGCTCGCCGAACCGGCCCCGGCGGAGGTCCTGGGCACCGAGATCTTCATCGTCCCCGAGCACGTCTGGGAGACCTACCCCGACCCGGCCGCCGACGACGCCAACGACCGGATGCCGCTGGTCGGCTCGGGGCCGTTCCAGGTCAGCGAGTACCGCACCGACGAACTGGTCCGCTTGAGCGCCAACGAGGACTACTGGGACGGCGCGCCGGCCTTCGACGAGGTCGTCTACGACTACTACACCGAGCCCGACGCGGCCGTCGCCGCGCTCGAGGCCGGCGAGGTCGACATCGTCAACGGCCTCAACCCCGCCCAGGCCGAAGCGCTCGAGGCCCAGGACCACGTCACGGTCAACAACGCCCAGGGCCGGCGGTTCGTCTCGCTGATCTTCAACCACGGCGCCGCGACCGCCGACGGCACGCCCTACGGCGACGGCCATCCGGCGCTGCGCGACCCGGTGGTCCGGCAGGCGCTCCACACCGCGATCGACAAGCAGGCCCTGGTCGACACCGTCCTGGACGGCAACGGCGACCCGGCCGTCTCGATCATCCCGGCGATCTTCGGGCAATGGCACTGGGACGGCGGCGACTCGCTGATCGGGTTCGACATCGACGAGGCCAACCGGATGCTCGACGAGGCCGGCTACGAGCGCGGCGAGGACGGCGTCCGCACCATGCCGGGCGGCGGCGAGCCGCTCAGCTTCCGCTTCTACCACCACGCCGACAACACCGATTACGCGACCATCGTCCAGTTCGTCTCCGAGTGGTGGGGGCGGCTGGGCGTCCAGACGAAGGCCGAGCCGATCGAGCAGGGCACCCTCAACGACCTGGTCTACCTGGGCGAGTACGACGTCGCCTTCTCAGGGTGGGGCGTGGGCCCGAACCCGACTGAGATGCTCGGCATGCACACCTGCGCGGTGCTGCCGACCACCGCCGACGGCACGGAGCGCTCGCACGAGAACTTCTACTGCGACGAGGAGTTCGACGCCCTCCACGAGCGGCAGAAGGTCGAGTCCGACCCGGCGGCGCGAGCCGAGCTGGTCAAAGAGCAGCAGCGGCTGCTCTACGAGGACGCCCCCGTCGTCTGGCTGTACTACCAGAACGTCATCGAAGCCTACAACCACAATAAAGTGGACAATCTGCGGACGCAGCCGGCCGACGGCGGCATGATCACCGGCCAGCAGGGCTTCGCCTGGGCCTACCTGTCGGCCACGCCGGTCGACGGCGGCGACGAGGGCGGCGCGTCCACCGGCGTGCTCATCGCGGCCGGAGCGGCCCTGGTGGTCCTGATCGCCGCCGGCGCGTTCTACTTCATGCGCCGCAGGAGCACCGCCGACGAACGAGAGTGAACCCGACTCGATGACCGACAGTCGTTCCGCCGCGGGCGGGCCCCCTTCGGGGCGCCCGCCCGCGGCGCCGGGGCCCGCCGCCGGGCGCACCGGCCGCGTCACCACCGGCTTCGGCCGCTACCTGGCCAAACACGTCGGCGGCGCGGCCGTGTCGCTGCTGCTGGTGCTGTTCTCCTCCTTCTTCGTCTTCCGACTCATCGCCGGCGACCCGATCGACCAGCTCACCCGCGAGCGGCCGGTCACCCCCGAGCAGCGCGAGGCGATGCGCGAGGAACTGGGACTCAACGACCCGATGTGGACCCAGTTCTGGGACTACATCACCGGCACCCTCACCGGCGACTTCGGCACCTCGCTGCAGTTCCGCCGGCCGATCTTCGAGCTCGTGGTCGAGCGGCTCCCGGCCACGCTCCTGCTGTCGGGCACCGGCGTGCTCCTGGCCGTCCTGCTCGGCTTCTGGGCCGGCACCCGGGCCGGCTGGAGGCAGGGCAGCCGCTTCGACCGCGCCCAGGTGACATTCGGCCTGCTGCTGTACTCGGCCCCGACGTTCTGGCTCGGCATGATCGCCATCCTCGTCTTCGCCCGCTACCTGGGGCTGTTCCCGGTCAACGGGATGCGCTCGGCCGACGCCCCCGGCGACGCCCTGTCGCAGGCGCTCGACATCGGCCACCACCTGGTCCTGCCGGTGCTGACCTATACGGCCGTGGTCTACGCGGGCTACCTGATGGTCATGCGGTCGTCCATCCTCGACGAGATCGGCGGCGACTACCTCACCACCGCCCGCGCCAAGGGCCTGCGCGACGACGCGGTCCGCCGCCGCCACGCCGTTCCCAACGCCCTGCTGCCGACGATCACCCTGGTGTTCCTGGCGATCGGCAACATCGTCAACGGCGCCATCGTCACCGAGACCGTCTTCAGCTGGCCCGGCCTCGGCAGGCTGTTCGTCCAGTCGATCTTCTACCCCGACCGACCCATGCTCCAGGCGCTGTTCGTGCTGTTCTCCGGCACCACGATCATCGCCGTGCTCTGCGCCGAGATCCTCTACTGGTTCCTCGACCCCAGAATCCGGCGGTCCTCATGAACCCGAACCCGACCGACACCGCCGGACCGGTCTCGGCGCGCGCGCTCAAATGGTCGCGGCGGCGTCGGGCCGCCGCACGGACCTGGCGCGACTACCGGCGGCAGCGCAGCGGCATGGTCGGCCTCGTGCTGCTCGGATGCATCGTCGCCATAGCGGTCGCGGCCCCGCTGATCAGCGACCAGTCGCAGCTGAGCGTCACCGCCGCCACCGGCGGACGCATGGAACCGCCCAGCGCCGCATACCCGCTCGGCACCGACGAGGTCGGCCGCTCCATCCTGGCGCTCACCATCTGGGGAGCGCGGCTGTCGCTGCTCATCGGCCTGACCGCCACGGTCGTGGCGATCGTCATCGGCACCCTCGTCGGCGTCACCAGCGGCCACATCGGGGGCTGGTACGGATGGGTCGCGCTGCGGATCTCGGACTGGTTCATGGTGCTGCCCAGCCTCGTGGTGGCCATCGCGCTGCTGGCGGTCATGGGCCGCAGCGTGGCCACGACCGTCGTGGTCATCGCGATCGTGTCCTGGTCGGGCACGGCCAGGCTCGTGCGCGCCCAGACCCTCACCGTGCGGGCGCGGCCCTACCTCGAACGGGCCCGCGCGCTCGGCGCCGGCCACTGGCACCAGATGACCCGGCACATCCTGCCCAACGTCCTGCCGCTGGTCCTGGCCAGCGCGACCCTGCTGGTGCCCTCGGCGATCCTCATGGAGTCCTCACTGGCGTGGCTGGGCCTGGGCGACCCGAACGTCGTCTCGTGGGGCGGCATCCTCAACCGCGCCTGGAGCAACGGCGCGGTCTCGGCCCGGGCCTGGTGGTACCTGCTGCCGCCGGGCCTGGCGATCCTCATCGTCGTCACCGCGTTCATGCTGTGCGGCAGAGCGCTCGAAGCCGTGTTCAACCCGAGGCTGCGCGGGGAGGCGTCGTGACGCTGCTGGAGATCCGCGACCTCGAGGTGACCTACCGCGGCTCGCGCGGCGCGGTCCCGGCCGTGCGCGGCGTGAGCCTGGAACTGGAGGCCGGGCGGACGCTGGGCATCGCCGGCGAGTCCGGCTGCGGGAAGTCGACACTGGCCATGGCGGTGCTGCGGCTGCTGCCGGCGAACGCGACGGTGACCGGGGAGATCCTGCTCGACGGCGAGGACGTGCTGACGATGGGGTGGGGGCGGCTGCGGGCCGTCCGCTGGGTCGGCGCCTCGATCGTCTTCCAAGGGGCCATGCACTCGCTCAACGCCGTGCGGCGGATCGGGTCGCAGATCGCCGAACCGATCCTGGTGCACGAGAAGGTCGCGAAGTCCGAGGCGGCGGCCAGAGCGGCGGAGCTGCTGGAGCAGGTGGGGCTGCCGCGGGACCGGGCCGGCAGCTTCCCGCACGAGCTGTCCGGCGGGCAGCGCCAGCGGGCCATGATCGCCATGGCGCTGGCGTGCGACCCGGACCTCATCATCGCCGACGAGGCCACCACCGCGTTGGACGTCATGGTCCAGGCGCAGGTGCTGGAGCTCATCACCGGCCTGGTGGCCGAGCGGGGGGTGAGCCTGGCGCTCATCAGCCACGACCTGTCGGTGCTGTCGTCGGTCTGCGACCGGGGCGCGGTCATGTACGCCGGACGCGTGGTGGAGACCGGCCCGGCCGCCGACCTGTTCGCGCACGCGAGCCACCCCTATTCGTCGGCGCTGGGGTCGGCGTTCCCGGTGATCGGCGACCCGCGTTCGCGGCTGCGTCCCGGCGGGCTCGCCGGGGACCCGCCGGACCCGGCCGACCTGCCGTCGGGGTGCTCGTTCCGGCCGCGCTGCCGGGTCGCGGTCGAGCGGTGCGGCGTGGCCGAGCCCGAGCTGCTGCCGGTGCCCGGCGGCGAGGCCGATCGGCGCAGCGCCTGCTTCGTCGCTCAGGAGGGAGGGTCCATTGCGACCCGAGGATGACCGGACGTCGCCGGGGAGCGGGCCGCGTCTGTCCGCGAGGGATCTGCGGGTGGAGTTCGGCCTGCCGGGAGGGCGCGCCGCGCGGGCGGTCGACGGGGTGAACCTCGAGGTGGCCCCCGGCGAGATCGTGGCCCTCGCCGGGGAGTCCGGCTGCGGGAAGACGACGCTGGCCAGGACGCTGCTGGGCCTGGAGCGGCCGACCGGCGGCGAGGTCCGCTTCGGCGACGTGCCGCTGGCGTACTCCACCAGGGCGCTCAAGGCGTACCGGCGGCACGTCCAGCTGATCCTGCAGGACCCGACTGGTGCGCTGAACCCGCGCCACACGATCTACGACGCCGTCGCCGAAGGGCTGCGCATCCACGGCGTGACCGACGACGAGACCGGGCGGGTCGCCGCGGCGCTCTCGCGCGCCGGGCTGCGGCCGGCCGAGAAGTTCTTCCTGTCATATCCGCACGAACTCTCCGGCGGCCAGCGGCAGCGGGCGGTCATCGCCGGGGCACTGGTGCTGAACCCGAGCATCATCGTCGCCGACGAGCCGGTCGCGAGCCTCGACGCGTCGGTGCGCGGGGAGATCCTGGCGCTGCTGCTGCGGCTGCGCGAGGAGATGGACCTCGGCGCGCTCGTGATCACCCACGACCTGGGCCTGGCCTGGAGCATCGCCGACCGGATCGCCATCATGTACCTGGGGCGCATCGTCGAGCAGGGCCCGGTCGAGCGGGTCCTGACCGATCCGCGGCACCCGTACACGCGGGCGCTGGTCTCGGTGCTGCCGGACTCGCCGCTGCCGGAGCCGATCGTCCTGTCCGGGGAGCTGCCGGACGCCGCGCAGATCCCCTCGGGCTGCCGGTTCCGGCCGCGCTGCCAGGAGGTCGCCTCGGGACGGGCCGAAGGGGTCCTGCACGACTGCGAGCGGGCCGACCTGGGGGTTCTGCAAGCGGACGGTCACGGCGTGGCGTGCCACCTGCACCGCTCGCGGCCTCTGGAGGCGGCGTGAAGACCTTCGACATCGGTATCGGCATTGGAGGAGCGGCATGACCGCATCGTCCGAGCATCTCGACGCGGACGGCATCGACGAACGGGGCTGGAGGAGGCCGTCCGCTTCACCTCCGAGCTGATCCGCATCGACACCACCAACCGGGGCGGCGGCGACGGCGATGAGCGGGCGGCCGCCGAATACGCGGCCGAGAAGCTCGCCGAGGCGGGCATCGAGTCGACGCTGCTGGAGAAGGCGCCGCGCCGGTCCAACGTGGTCGCTCGGATCGAGGGCGCCGACCGGGACGCCGACGCGCTGCTGGTCCACGGGCACCTCGACGTCGTGCCGGCCGAGGCCGACGACTGGAGCGTCGACCCGTTCTCCGGGGAGATCCGCGACGGCGTCGTGTGGGGCCGCGGGGCCCTCGACATGAAGAGCATGGTCGCGATGATCCTGGCGACGGTGCGGTCGTGGGCGCGCACCGGGACGGTGCCGCGGCGGGACATCGTCGTCGCCTTCACCGCCGACGAGGAGGCCAGCGCCGAGTTCGGCGCCGGGTACCTCGCCGACCACCACCGCCGACTGTTCGAAGGCTGCACCGAGGGCATAAGCGAATCGGGCGGCTTCACCTTCCACGGCGGGCCCGGCCTGCGCATCTACCCCATCGCCGCCGGAGAGCGCGGCACCGCCTGGCTGAACCTGTCGGCGCGCGGACGCGCCGGGCACGGCTCGAAGACCAACCCGGACAACGCGGTCACCATCCTCGCCGAGGCACTGGCCCGCATCGGGCGCCACCGGTGGCCGGTGCGGCTGGTGCCGGCGGTGCGGGCGGCGCTGACCGAGCTCGCCGCGGTCTACGGCGTCGAGGCGGCCTTGGACGAGGAGGGCTTCGACGTCGACGCGCTGCTGGAGCGGCTGGGACCGGCCGCGCAGCTGGTCGAGCCGACGGTGCGGTGCAGCTCGAACCCGACCGTGTTCGAGGCCGGCTACAAGGTGAACGTGATTCCCGAGCATGCGTCCGCGCAGGTCGACGGGCGGATGCTCCCCGGCTGCGAAGCGGAGTTCCAGGCCACGATGGACGAGCTGACCGGCCCGGACGTGCACTGGGAGTTCCAGCACCGCGAAGTGCCGCTGAGCGCTCCGGTGGATTCGCCGACGTTCGCGGCGATGCGCGAGGCGGTGCTGAAGTTCGATCCGGGCGGCCGCGTGGTCCCCTACTGCATGTCCGGCGGGACCGACGCCAAGCAGTTCTCGCGCCTGGGCGTCGTCGGCTACGGTTTCGCGCCGTTGCAGTTGCCGCCGGAGCTCGGTTACGGCAGGCTGGCCCATGGAGTGGACGAACGGGTCCCGGTGGAGGGCCTGCGCTTCGGAGTGCGGGTGCTCGAGGAGTTCCTGCGGAACACGGAAGGACGCACAGCATGACCATAGCCGCTTACGGCTCCTGGAAGTCGCCGATCACCGCCGAGACGGTCGCCCGGGGCGACGGCCGTCCGGCGTTCCTCGGCGCCGTCGGCGACGAGGTCTGGTGGACCGAGCCGCGCCCGGCCGAGGGCGGGCGGCGCACGCTGGTGCGTCCCGGCGCCGACGGGCCCGAGACGGTGCTGCCGGAGCCGTGGAACGTCCGCAACCGCGTCCACGAGTACGGCGGCACGCCGTGGGTCGGGCACCTCGGGCCCGACGGTCCGCTGATCGTGTTCACGAACTTCGACGACCAGCGTCTCTACCGGCTCGAGCCGGACCGGGGCGGCGAGCCCCGGCCGCTGACGCCCGTGCCCGAGATCCCGAGCGGGCTGCGCTGGTGCGACATGGTCCTCGACACCGACCGCGGCGAGGTCTGGGCGGTCATGGAGGAGTTCACCGGCGAGCGGCCGACCGACGTCCGCAGAGTGCTCGCCGCCGTGCCGCTGGACGGCTCGGCCGCCGCGGACCGCTCGGCGATCCGTGAGCTGACCGACGACCGCTACCGGTTCACCACCGGGCCGCGCCTGTCCCCCGACGGGACACGGGCGGCCTGGATCGTCTGGAACCACCCGGACATGCCGTGGGACGGCACCGAACTGCGCACCGCCGCCGTCACCGCCGACGGCCGCTTCGAGGAGGCGCGGACCGTCGCGGGAGGCCGGGAGGAGTCCATCCCGCAGGTCGAATGGGCTCCCGACGGGACGCTCGTCGCCGCCTCGGACCGGACCGGCTGGTGGAACCTCCACCGCATCGACCCCGACTCCGGTGCGGCCACCGAGCTGTACCCGGCCGAGCAGGAGTTCGCCGGTCCGCTGTGGACCATCGGTTCGCAGTGGTTCGCGGTGCTCGACAACGGCCGCATCGCCTGCGTCCGCGGGGAGGGCGAGGGACGCCTCGGCGTCCTGGACCCCGACACCGGGGCCATGACCGACGCGACCGGGCCGTGGACCGAGTGGGCCCCGACGCTCGTCGTTCACGGCGAGCGGGTCGTCGGCTCGGGCGCCGGCCACCTGCGCGGCTACGAGGTCGTCGCCTGGGACACCGGCTCCGGCGGCATCGAGGTCATCGGCCACGAGCACGTCGACCGCGTCGACCCGGCCTACTACCCCGAGCCGGTGCGCCGGACCTTCGCCGGGCCGGCCGGGCGCGAGGTCCACGCCCACGTCTACCGGCCGCGGAACCCCGACTACGAAGCGCCGGAAGGGGAACTGCCGCCGTTCGCGGTCTGGGTCCACGGCGGCCCGACCGGGCACTTCCGGTCCGTGCTCGACCTGGAACTGGCGTACTTCACCTCGCGCGGCATCGGCGTGGTGGAGGTCGACTACGGCGGATCCACCGGGTACGGCCGCGAATACCGCAACCGGCTGCGCGAGCAGTGGGGCGTGGTCGACGTCGAGGACTGCGCGGCGGTCGCCAGAGCGCTGGCCGACGAGGGCGCCGCCGACCGCTCGCGGCTGGCGATCCGCGGCGGCAGCGCCGGCGGCTGGACCTCGGCCGCGTCGCTGACCTCGCCCGCCGCCGAAGGGGTCTACTCCTGCGCGGCGATCATGTACCCGATCCTCGACCTCGCCGGGTGGCTCGACATCGGCACGCACGACTTCGAGTCGCAGTACCTGGTCTCGCTGGTGGGCCCGTACGAGGAGGTGCCCGAGCGGTACCGCGAGCGGTCGCCGGTCAACCACCCCGAGCGGATCTCGGCGCCGTTCGTCCTGCTGCAGGGCCTGGAGGACGCCATCTGCCCGCCGGAGAACTGCGAGCTGCTGCTGGAGCGGATCAAGGGCCGGGGCGTGCCGCACGCCTACCTGACGTTCGAGGGCGAGCAGCACGGCTTCCGCAAGGAGTCCAGCATCGTCAGCGCGCTGCTGGCCGAGCATTCGCTGTACGCGCAGGCGTTCGGATTCGACGGACCGGTCGGCGCGGAACTGGAGCTGCGGGCATGATCGAGGCGCTGCGTCGACCCAGGGCCTTCAAGGCGGGCGACCGGGTCGCGGTCATCACCCCGAGCAGCCCGGTGCCGCCCGACCGGATGGACGCCGGGCTGGCGATCCTCAGGGGCTGGGGCCTGGACCCGGTCGTCATGCCCGGCGCGGGCGGCGCCCACCCGAGCCTGCCGTATCTGCCCGGGAGCGACCGGGAGCGCGCCGCCGACTTCCAGGAGGCCTGGGCCGATCCCGGTTTCGCCGGGGTGTTCTCTGCGAGGGGCGGTTACGGGGTCCAGCGGATGCTCGACTTCGTCGACTGGGAGGCGCTGGCGTCGCTGCGCGCGAAGGTCTACGTCGGATTCAGCGATGCGACGGCGATGCACGAGGCGATCGCGACCCGGCTCGGGGTGGCGACCGTCCACGGCCCGATGCCGACCTGGTCGACGTTCATCGACGACGAGACGACCCGCGAGCACCTGCGGCGCACGCTGTTCGAACCGGAGTCGGTGCAGAAGCTGGCCTCGCCGACGGCTCGGCCGCTGGTCTCCGGGCAGGCATCGGGGGTCACCTTCGGCGGCTGCCTCAGTCTGCTGGCCTCGAGCATCGGCACCGCCGAGGGCCGCCGGAGCGCCGAAGGCGGGATTCTGCTGCTCGAAGAGCTCGAGGAGGCCGACTACCGGCTCGACCGCTGCTTGACGCAGCTGCGGCGCTCGGGCCGGCTGGACGGCGTCGCCGGGATCGCGCTGGGTTCGTGGACCGGCTGCGGCCCCGAGGACGAGGTGCGCGCGGTGCTCGTCGACCGCTTGGGCGACTTGGGGGTGCCGATCGTCGAGGATTTCGGCTTCGGCCACTGCAGTCCGTCGTGGACGGTGCCGCTCGGGGTCCCGGCGATCCTCGACGCGGACGCCGGGACCCTGGCGTTCGAAGTGCCGCCGCTGCGTTAGGCGGCCGCGCGCGATGCGGCCTAAAGGGCTCGCGGCGCGTAGGCCTCGGCGAGGCGGTCCATGAGGGAGTCGAGCTTGTCGTCGACGACCTGGTACTCGGGGTGGGCGTCGTACCAGGCGATGATCTCGCGGGCGCCTTCCTTGAACGGGGTGGTGGACCGGCCGAACTCGGGCACGAGGCTCTTGATCTTCGCGTTGTCGAAGAGCATCGTGTTCGACTTGTCGCCGATGAGTCCGGCGCCCCAGTCGGGGTCGGAGGCGAGGATCGCGTCGCTGGCCACGTGGACGAGCTCGGGCTCGTCGACGCCGGCGGCCGAGGCGATGTCGAGGAAGATCTGGTTCCAGGTGGGGGCCTCGTCGCCGGTGATGTGGAAGGGCTCGCCGATGGCGGCGGACTTGCCGAGGAGGCCGACGAAGCCGACGGCGAAGTCGCGGCTGTGCGTGAGGGTCCACAGGGAGGTGCCGTCGCCGTGGACGATGCTCGGCCTGCCGTCGCGCATGCGCTGGACGGCGGTCCAGCCGCCGTGGATCGGCAGCATCGTCTCGTCGTAGGTGTGCGAGGGCCGCACGATCGTCATGGGGAAGTCGATGTCGCGATAGGCCGCGACGAGGAGCTCCTCGCAGGCGATCTTGTCGCGGGAGTACTGCCAGTAGGGGTTCTTCAGCGGCGTCGACTCCACGACCGGCATGCGGACCGGCGGGGTCTGGTAGCAGGAGGCCGAGCTGATGAAGACGTACTGGCCGGTGCGGCCGCGGAACAGGTCGATGTCGCGCTGCACCTGTTCGGGCACGAAGTTGACCCAGTTGACGACGGCGTCGTACTCCCGGTCGCCGATCGCGGCGAGGACCGCGTCGGGGTCTCCCGCGTCGGCGGTGAGCCTGGCGACCTCGGCGGGCAGGAGGCGCATCTGGCTCTCCCCGCGGTTCAGGACGGTCACGTCGATGCCCTGGCGCACCGCCTCCCGTACGCACGCGGTGCTGATGACGCCGCTGCCACCGATGAACAGGACTTTCAGATTCGACATGTCCGCTCCTTCCACTAGCCTGCCGGCCACCTTACTCGGCGGGCGCGCGGGCGCTCGGGAGCGCGGGTCAGCGCCAGGCGGTGACTTCGAGGTAGCGGGTGGTGCCCAGGTCCACCGGGGATTCCGGTTCGACGACGACGGCCGGTCCGCCGGCGGTGTAGGCGATGGAGAGTCGGGGGTCGCTGACGACGGCGCCGGTATCGGCCGACTCGACCTTGTTGCGCCACAGCAGGCCGGCGCTGACCGACTCGCCCGGTTCGACGACGATCCGGGACGGCCCGGGATCGGTGAGCGTGTCGGACCCGTGATGGACCTCGACCTGGATCGGAGAGCCGTCCTGGAGGACCTCGATCACCGGGTAGCCGTCGACTTCGATCGCGGCCTGGCCGCAGTTGACGAGCTCGATGCCGGCCGAACGGATGCCCATGGCCGCGCTGCCTTGGGCGACGGTGACGTGGAAGCCGGCTTCGGGGCACGTCGCCGGCGCCTGGTCGTCCTCGTCTTCGGTGGCGGGTGAGGCGGTCTCGACCGGTTCGGTGTCGGCGTCGCCCGCCGGACGCTGCCATGCCCCGAGCTCGAGGACGTGGTCGCGGAGGAGCTCGAAGGCTGGGTCGACCTCGACCGGGTGGCCGTGGTGGTCGGGCAGTGCGGTGATGAGCAGGCGGTCGACGGTGAGGGTGTTCTCGGCGTGCTCGGGTACGTCCGTCCAGGCGAGCGGTGCGATGAGGGCGTCGCCGGGGCCGACCTCCACCGTTTCGGGCTCGTTGCCGTCCCGGCTGACGGTGACGTCGCCGCCGAAGACGCCGACGTTCGGGTGGCTGTCGAGGAGTCGCGGCGCGTCACCGCAGTTGACCAGGCCGATGGCGAGGAATCGCTTCCCCGCCGCCGTTCCGGTCGGCGTCACCGAGACGTCGAGCCCGGACTCGTGGCAGCCCTGGGCGGGCTCCTGTCCGGGGTCGGAGCCTCCGGCTCCGCATCCGGCCAGTGCCAGACCGAGGGCGAGGAGCGATGTCGGCAGTCGGAGTGCGCGCGTCACGGGGTTGGCCTTCTTCGGTGGAGGGTCGGAGGTCGAGCCATATGGGACAGACCCTACCCGAATCGGCCTGTGTCGACCGCCCGCGAGCCTGGCGAGCGAGTGCGGCCGGCCGGGCACCGCTCCGTTCTGAGCGGTGCCCGGCCGGCCGCGGTGGTGGTTCGGCGTCAGCCGACCGTCCCGGTGACCGAGCCGCCGGACTTGGTCACGGCGTAGGCGACCGTCTCACCGCTCCAGAAGTGGAACGTGAGCGTCACTTCCTGGCCGTCGTTGACCTCGGCGAAGAAGTCCGAGGTGAGCGTGATCTCGCCGGCGCTGTAATCGGGCTCGAAGGCGCGCGCGAACTCCTTGTAGGAGGTCCAGTTCTGCGGGCCGGCGTTGCCGCTGCCGTCGGCGTAGACCGCCTCCATGGTGGCGAGCTGGTCGCCGTTGAACTGGGTCGGGATCGCGAACGAGTCGGTCGTGCCCGAGGCGTTCTGCATGGTCGGCGTGTCGTAGCTGACCACGCTGATCCGCCAGTCGACGCCCTGCGAGAACTCGGCGTGCAGGTCGGCGTTGACTCCGTACTCCTGGGAGCCGACAAGTTCGGTCAGCTTGGAGGCCTTGATGGTCAGCTGGTCGCCCGAGACGGTGTAGTCGGCGCCCTCGGTCAGCTGCGTGCCGCCGTGGCGCAGGCCCTCGAACGTGGTGCCGTTCGGGTTCAGCGTGAGCGTCGCGTCCGAGATGGATCCTGAGCGTTCGACGAACACCTGGTCCGAGGACGCGGTGCCCGAGCGGGTGGTCCAGCCGGCCTCGAGCATCGCGAACAGCTCGGGGTCGCTCCACTCCAGGGAGGTCCGGCCGAGGTGCTGGCCGTTGTCCCACAGCTGCAGCGTGAGGTCGTTCTCATTGGCGGAGTGGCCGATGTACTCGAAGAACTTCAGCTTCTCGCCCTGTTGGACGGTGCCGGTGTGGGCGTCGAAGCCGAGCAGGCCCCACTCGCCGACGATCACGGGGACGCCCTGGGCCACGAAGGTGTCGTGGGCCCGCCCGAAGTAGGAGTCGACGTCCTGGCGGACCTCGTCGTCGAAGGTGGTGTAGCCGGCGATGTTCACGCTGAACGGCCAGAAGCCGTAGTAGTGGATGGTCGCCGCGATGTTGGGGTCGTTCAACGAGGCGATGGTGTCGTTCAGCGCGTCGAGGTACTGCTGCTCGGAGTTGGTGTGCAGGGTCGGCAGGACCAGCACCCGGTCGGCGTTGCCGCCGCCGGAGTCGCGCACGATCTGGTGGAACGAGGTGTTCAGCTCGTCGAGCAGGCCGTTGGCGGTCGCGTCGTCGACGTTGTTGAACTGCGGCTCGTTGACGCTCTCGAACAGCAGCTCCGGCGGAGCGTCGCGGAAGCGGTCGGCCAGCTGGGTCCAGATCGCGTCGTAGCGGGCGAGCACCGCGTCGTGGTTCGTCGGCATGTCGGCCATCCAGATCCACGAGTCGTGGTGGATGTTGATCATCACGTACAGGTCGGCCTGGAGCGCCCAGCCCACCACCTCCTCGACTCGGTCGAGGTATGCCGGGTCGATGGCGTAGTCGGGTGCACCGCCTTGGTGGTCGTCCCAGGTGACCGGGATGCGGATGCTGTTGAAGCCCTCGGCCTTGATGTGCTGGATCAGGTCCTGGGTGATGCGCGGGTTGCCCCAGGCGGTCTCGTCGGAGCCGACCGAGTCGAGCGAGTTGCCGAGGTTCCAGCCCGGCTGCATGGCCGCGACGGTCGCCATCGCGTCGCCGCCGGTGGGCGGCGGGTCGGTGGTCGTGGGCGGGGTGGTCGGTTCGACGACGCCGCCGTTGCACGCCACGCCGTTGAGGGTGAACGCGGTGGGGACGTCATTGCCGCCGGACCAGGAGCCGTTGAAGCCGAACGAGGTGGTCGCGTCGGTGGCGATCGAGGCGTTGTATCCGGCGTCGCTCGCGGTGACCTGGTCTCCCGAGGAGGTGACCGTGGCGTTCCACGCCGAGGTGACCCGCTGTCCGGACGGGAAGGTCCACTCGAGCCGCCAGCCGTCGATGGGCTCGCCGAGGTTGGTGATCGCGACGTTGGCGGTGAATCCTCCCGGCCATTCGTGCTGGATCCGGTAGTCGACCTCGCAGCCGGCGGCGGCCTGGGCGACCATCGGGGTCACGATGCCGAGGCCGGCCACGACGGCGGCCAGTGAGGTCACGGCGAGTACGAGCCGCTTCCGGGTTCTTCGTATAGCACCGAGCATGGCACTCCTTCGATACGTGGGCGATTGCATGAGGACGGCGTCGACGACGGCGCGCCATCGACGCTTCTCAATGCCAAGATTAAGTTGGCAGACCCAACTTTGTCAAACCACGTCAGCCGCGGATCTCAATTGGTGAAACGAGCTTTTAAAGGGGCCCAGCAACAAAGCACCCGGCGCCATCGCACGGCGACGGGCGGCTGCGGGCTCAGCGCCGGGCCCGGAGGTATGCGAGCAGTTCCGCGCCAGTCCACGGGCGGCGACCGCGCGTCTCGGTGACGTGGACCAGGTCTACCAGCCGCTGGTTGACCGGCGCCTCCCTGCCGCTGAGATTCGCCAGCGCCACGATCTCGCCATTGAGGTAGTCCACTTCGGTGGGACGCTCGGCTTCGAGGTCGTCCGACATCGAGGACCGCGCCGTCGGATCGATCGCGAGGATCCGGCCGGACACTCGGGTGAAGATCGCGTCCGGCAACGTCAGGAGGGCCGGCATCCATTCGGGCGGCAGGGCCGTGAGCCGGGCCGGTTCGATGCCGGCGGCGGCGTAGACGTCGAGCGCCTCGCGCAGCGCGTCGGCCATGCACCGCCGGAAGGCCCGCCGCGACAGCTCCTCGCGCAGCGGCAGGCCCGAGAGCGCGTTGATCGCGTTGTTGAGGTTGAGCAGGAGTTTGGCCGCCTGCACCCCGATCATGTCGTCGTGCTGGACCAGGGGCAGGCCCGCGCGTTCGAACAAGGGGATCCAGGGTTCGAGGGCCTGGTGCCGCTTCACTTCGAGCGCGCCCTCGGTGGCGCCGTGGAAGCGGCCCTCGCCCTGGTTCACCACATTGAAGCCGACCATGCCCGGCAGCACCGTGACCGTCTCGGGCAGCCGCCGGAGCAGAACCTCGGCATTGTGCAGGCCGTTCTGGAAGCTGACGACGACCGCGGCGGGCTTGACCCGGGTGGCCAGCTCCTCCCCCGCCGCCGGCGTCGAGGCCGATTTGACGGTGACCAGGACCAGGTCCGCGTCGCCGGCCGCGTCCGGATCGGTCTCGAACCGCGGTTCAGTCGAGCTGAGCCGGCCGCCGCGCCAGTCGGTGAGGGTGAGGCCGTGCTCGGCGATCTGGCGCGCCATCCGCTCGCGTCCGACGAGGACGACGTCGGTTCCGGCCGCGGCCAGCCGCCCGCCCACGTAGCAGCCGACGTTCCCCGCCCCGTACACGCACACCCGCATGTCCTGAGGCTACCCTCGCCGCTCCCGCTCCCACTGCGCCAAGCCTTCTTCGGTGAGAATCCCGTCGAAGGCGACCTCGGCCGCGCCGAGCAGCGGGCCGTCGGCGCCGAGCGTGGAGGGCACCAGGGCCGGCGGTTCGGCGCGGCGGAACCGCATCAGGCCGGCGTGGTAGGCCTCCTGGACCGTCTCCGGGAGCTTTTCGAGCAGCGACGAGGCCAGGCCGCCGAGCGCCACCACCTCAGGGTCGAGCGCGTTGACCAGGCCGGCGATGCCGCGCCCGAGGGTGGTCGCGCACGCTCGGACGGCGGCGCGCGCGTCCGGAGCGGGGTCGGCCATGGTGGCGACGGCGTAGGCGCGGGGATCGTCGGGCTCGGCGTGCCCCCGCAGGCGCGCCATGGCGCGACCGTCGACGGCCACGTCCCAGCAGCCGCGGGTGCCGCAGGGGCAGGCGACTGCCGGGTCGCCGAACGGCAGGTGGCCGAACTCGCCCCCGGCCCCGGTCGCTCCGGTCGACGCGCGTCCGCCGTCGACGAAGACGCCGCCGATGCCGACCTCGATGTGCAGGTAGAGGACGGTGCGGCCGGGGCGGGAGCGCCGGGCCTCGGCCAGGCCGGCGAGGTTGGCGTCGTTGGAGACCCGCTGCGGGAGCGAGTCGAGCAGCGGCGGGATCTCGACGTCCTCCCAGCCGAGGACGCTGGCCTGGGCGATCCGGTCGCGGCGCACGGTGGCAGTGGCGGACACCGACACCGCGCGCAGGCGGCGGCCGTGCCGTCCGGCCAGGGCGCCGACGGCTTCGCGCAGGTCCGCGACGACCGCCGCCGGACGGCGGTCCCGGTGTTTTCCGGCCGCGTGGTCGGTGAAGCGGCCTTCGAGGTCGGCGACGGCCACGCGCCAGTCGGACTGCCTGATGTCGACCGCGACCGCCAGCGGCCCGCGCGGATGGGCGTGGAGCGTGGAGGTGGGCCGGCCCCGTCCGGCCGGGGGCGCGGGGCGCTCGGACAGCAGTTCCAGTTCGCGCAGGCGGGCACAGATCTCGGTGGCCGAGCCGCTGGCGATGCCGAGTTCTCGGGACGCCTCGGCTCGCGTGATGCCGGGCCGGGAGCGGACCAGGCGCAGCATGTCAAGGGCACCGAGCCAGCGCGCCGCTTCGGCGCGGCCCACTCTGGAATCAGCTTGCACTGCCCGCCTCCCAGGTTTATTCTCGCCATACGAGTTTATTTGATCTACGGTGGTGCCATGCGAAGTTACCGCAATGCGGGAGCCGCCCTCACCGGCGGCGCACGATCATGACCGGCGTCGACCTCGAGCCGGAGACGGCGGACGAGGCCAGGGCGGTCGACCGCGTCCTCGGCGGGGCGCAGCTCTCGCTGGGGTTCATGGTCGCGTCCTTCGGTCCGTACCTGGCGACGATCGCCGATGAGTTGGGGCGCCCGCGCGCGCAGCTGGTCTGGCTCACCTCGACCTTCGGCGTGGGGCTGCTGCTGGCGGCGGTCGCCGGGCCGACCGTGCTGCGGTGGGGCGCCGGGCGGGTCCTGCGGGCGGCGGCGCTGGCGATGGCGGTGGGATCGGCGGCGATGGCGGTCAGTCCCGTGCTGGCGCTCGTGGGTCTGGGTTCGGCGTTGGTCGGACTGGGCTGCGCGGCGATCGTGCTGGTCACTCCGGTGCTGTTGAGCGGCCCCGGCGCGGCGCGGCGGCTGACCAGGACGGTGGGCGCGGCCAGCGCCGCCGGCGTGTCGGCCCCGCTCACGTTCGGTCTGCTGGAGCACCTGGGGCAGCCGGGGCGGTTGGCGATGCTGGTCCCGGTGCCGATCCTGGTGGCGGTCGCCGCGAGGCGCGCGGTGTCGGCTCCGGCACCGCCGCCGTCCGACGGGTCGCGTCCGGCCGCGGGTCCGGCGGCGGTGGGCGGACTGCGCATCGTGCTGGCGGTGGCCGCCGAGTTCTGCTTCGTGGTCTGGGCGGCGGCGCGGCTGGTCGACACGGGTGCGTCGCTGGGGACCGCGGCGGCGTTGAGCACCGCGTTCCCGATCGGCATGGCGGCCGGCAGGCTGCTGGGGCATCGTCTGGCCGCCAGGCCGGGGGCGGCCTCGTTCGCGTCGTTGGGGGCGATGGTCGGCACCGGGATCGTGTTCGCGGGCGATTCGGCGCCGATCGTGGCGGCCGGGGTGCTGGTCTCGAGCCTGGGGATCTCGCTGCTGTATCCGATCATGCTGGCGCAGTTGGTGCACGTGCCGAACCTGTCGGCGCGCCACTCCGCGTCGATCGGCTCGCTGGCTTCGGGCACGGCGATCCTGTCGGCGCCCGCGGTCCTGGGCTGGCTGGACACGGTGATCGAACTGCGGACGGCCTTCCTGCTGCCGATCCCGCTGCTGTTGGCGCTGTTGCTGCTGCTCCCCCGCCGGAAGTCGCGCGGTTTAGCGGGGCGCGTCGGCGAGCCGGTCGAGCAGTTCGCCGAGGAGGGCCCGTTCACCGGCCGAGACGAGGTGCTCGGCGTCTCCGAGCACGGCTTTTAGTCCGGCGGCGCGGGCGGCGAAGTCGGGCGCTTCGGCGGCCGGTGCACCCGTGATGGCGCCGATCGTGGCCTCGCGGAGGCGGCGCGACAGGTCGGGGTCGCGGTCCTCGGGGGGCGTGCCGATGAGACTGAGCGTCACTCCGGTGCCGGCGGCGCGGATCATGCGCGCGGCGGTGAGGACGCTCACGGCGAGCCTGCCGGCCTCGGCGACGCGTTCGACCAGCAGGAGTAGCCGCCGCATGGCCAGCTGCGTGGCCTCGGTTTGGCGCGCGGGGTCGGGCCGCCCGTACATCAGCAGGTAGTGGCCCGGGTGCTCGAGCCCGAAGCGGACGTGGAGGTCCCATCCGGCGCGCAGGTCGTCGACCGGGTCGTCGGTGAGCCGCAGGCCGTGCTTCTCGGCCAGGTAGGACTCGAATCCGCTGGCGGCCACGGCGTCGAGCAGGCCGCTCATGTCGTGGAACAGGCGGTAGATCGTCGGGGGCTGGACGCCGGCGGCGGCGCTGACGGCGCGGGTGGTGACGCCGTCGCGGCCGTGGGATTCGAGCAGCTTCGCCGCCGCGTCCACGATCCGCTGCCGTACCTCGTCTCGTTCGCTCACGTATCGACGATAACAGGTGCTTGATAAAGCCGGTTGCATTCCGCTGAGAACGGTGTATTGTTATCGGTGATAACACGCGACGGCCGCATCACGGTCGCCGATCCCAGAGGAGACCAGCACATGAAGATCTCAGGCAACACCGTCCTCATCGTCGGAGGCACCTCCGGCATCGGCCTCGAACTCGCCCTGCGGTTCCACAAGGCCGGCAACCAGGTGATCATCGCCGGACGGCGCCGGCGGCTGCTCGACCAGATCACCGCCGAGCACGCGGGCATCGAAGCCGAACCGGTCGACATCACCGACGCCGAATCCGTCCAGCGCCTGTTCACCGACGTCACCGCCGCGCACCCCGAGCTCAACGTGCTCGTCGCGATGGCCGGGATCATGGAAGGCGAGAACGTGCTGGACCCGGAGTCCATCGAGACCGCCGAACGCGCGATCGCGACCAACCTGCTCGGCCCGATCCGCCTGGTGCACACGTTCGCGCCCCACCTCACCGAACGGGAGGACGCCGCGATCCTCACCGTGACCTCCGGCCTGGCCTACGTGCCGCTCGCGGCCACGCCGACCTACAGCGCCACCAAGGCCGCCGTCCACTCCTACACCGAGTCACTGCGCGAGCAGTTGCGCGAGACCTCGGTGCAGGTCATCGAGATCGCCCCGCCGCTCACCCGGACATCGCTGATGGGCGAGCGGACCGACAGCGACCACGCCATGCCGCTCGACGAGTTCGCCTCGGAGACCATGCACCTGCTCGAGACCCGGCCGGACGCGCGGCAGATCCTGGTCGACCGCGTCAAGCCGCTCCGCTACGCGGAAGTCGAGGGCAACTACGACCGGATCTTCGCGGCACTGGCGGCGAGCTGACGGGGAGCGGCCGAGCCTGAAACCGAGCATCGCCGAAAATCTCCGCGGCGACGATGTCGATACCGCCCGGGCCCGTTCGTATGAACATGCGCAAGATCAACGTCATCAACCACCTCACCCTCGACGGCGTCATGCAGGCGCCCGGCCGACCCGACGAGGACACCCGCGGGGACTTCGACGCCGGCGGCTGGGCCGCGGCGGGACACGACCAGGTCATGGGCGACTTCCTCGGCAAGCGGATGGCCGAGGGCGGACCGCTGCTGCTGGGGAGGCGCACCTACGAGGATTTCGCCTCCTACTGGCCGAAGCAGCAGGACAACCCGTACACCGAGGTCCTGGAACGGACCGAGAAGTACGTCGCCTCCACGACGCTCCGCGAGCCCTTGCCGTGGCGGCACTCCATCCTGCTCGACGGCACGCCGGGCGTCGCCGACCTCAAGCGGCGGCCCGGCCCGGACGTCACCGTCATGGGCAGCGGCGACCTGATCGGGACGCTCATGGACGAGCGGCTCATCGACGAATTCGTGCTCATGATCCACCCGGTCGTTCTCGGCACGGGCCGGCGGCTGTTCGACCGGTCGGAACGGCGCATCGAAATGGACCTGGTTGATAGCATCACCACCACGACTGGTGTGGTGATCGCGACGTACCGGCCCCAGGGAGGCGGCAGCCGATGAAGCAGTACCTGCTCTCGATCTACCAGCCCGGCGGCCCGCCGCCACCGCCCGAGGCCCTCGAGCGGATCATGCGGGAACTCGACGAGGTCAACGCCGAGATGCGCCGCGAAGGCGCCTGGGTCTTCGGCAACGGCCTGCACGAGCCGAGCACCGCCACCGTCGTCCGCCACAGCGACGGCGACACGCTCATCACCGACGGGCCCTTCACCGAAGGCAAGGAGCACCTCGGCGGCATCACGATCCTCGCCGCACCGGACCTGGACGCCGCCCTGGGCTGGGCCGACAAGGTCGCCCGCGCGACCGGCCTGCCGATCGAGGTCCGCCCGTTCCAAGGAGAGGCCCCCGGCTGAGTGTCGAACGTCCCCGGGCCCGACACCGCACGGATCGGCGAGATCTTCCGCGCCGAATACGGCCGTGCGGTATCGGTGCTGGTGCGCGCGATCGGCGACATCGACCTCGCGCAGGACGCCGTCCAAGAGGCCTTCGCGGAAGCGCTCCGCAGATGGCCCGCCGACGGCGTGCCGCCGCGCCCGGCGGGGTGGATCATCACGACCGCCAGGAACCGGGCGATCGACCGGCACCGCCGCGAGAGCGCCCGCGACCGCAAACATGGAGAGGCCGCGCTCCTGCGGTCGACCGAACCACCACCGGAGGAGGGCGCCGTGCCGGACGAACGACTGCGGTTGATCTTCACCTGCTGCCACCCCGCGCTGGCCCCGGCCTCGCGGGTGGCGCTGACGCTTCGCCTGATCGGCGGACTCACCACCGCCGAGATCGCCCGGGCGTTCATGGCCAAGGAATCGACCATGGCCCAGCGCCTGGTGCGGGCCAAGGGCAAGATCCGAGACGCCGGGATCCCCTACCGGGTGCCCCGCGACGCCGACCTGCCGGACCGGCTGCGGACCGTGATGGCGGTGCTCTACCTGATCTTCAACGAGGGTTACATCTCGACCGCCGGGGACGGGCTGGGGCGCGGCGAGCTGTGCGACGAGGCGATCCGGCTCGCCCGGGTGCTGGTCGAGCTCATGCCGGACGAGCCCGAGCCCGCCGGACTGCTGGCGCTCATGCTGCTGGTCGACGCTCGGCGCGAGGCGCGCACCGGCGCCGACGGCGAACTGATCCTCCTGGCCGACCAGGACCGGTCCCGCTGGGACCGCGCCCGGATAGCCGAGGGCCAAGCGATGGTGCGGGCCTGCCTGCGGCGCGACATGCCGGGCCCGTACCAGATCCAGGCGGCCGTCAACGCGGTGCACAGCGACGCGGCCTCGGTGGCGGAGACCGACTGGAGGCAGATCGTCGAACTCTACGACCAGCTGATGGCCTTCACGCCGACGCCGATCGTGGCGCTCCACCGCGCAGTCGCCGTCGCCGAGGTGGACGGCCCGCGCGCCGCGCTCGAAGACGTGGACCGGCTCGATCTCGACGGCCACCACCTGTTCCATGCCGTCAGAGCCGACCTGCTCCGCCGTTCGGACCGACCGGACGAGGCGGCCGAGGCCTACCGGGAGGCCCTCGCCCGCACCGACAACTCCGCCGAACGATCCCTCCTGAAGCAGCGACTCGCCGAACTCTGACCTGATCGGGCTTATCGCGCGCTTGCTCAAAGCTCCGGCTCGTGGGGATGCCGTCCGCTGACGCGCGCCGACGTGAGCACCGAATCGGCTACACGACGAACCCCGATTCCACGCCGAAAACTGCAGGTGTGACGCTAATCTCAGAGTAGGAGTTCCAATAAGAAATTCCGTCATTCAATCAATGCGGAAGCGCAGAGCAAGAAAATGAAACAAACACCACCTGCCCCGAGGGGCTTGCGGAAATATGCGAGCAATGTCCGTACCGAGCCGATTCTGTTCAGAGGGTTCCTCGCGGTCACCGGCATCATGGTGCTGGCCCTGGGAGTGATACTCGGTTCCGCGCTGTCGCGCCAATCCCAAGACCGGCTGTACGAGCTCGAGGCGGACAACGCCGCGGCATCCCAAGAGTTCAAGACGTACCAGGACGAGATCGAAGAGTTGGAAGGCCGAATCGAGGAACGCGACTCGGTGATCGATGAGCTCGACGAGCGCGAGGCCGCTCTCGACGAACGGGAGACGGATCTCGACCGGCGTGAATCGACACTCGACGACCGAGAAGAGGACATGGAGGAACTGCAGTCCGATCTCGATGCCCGCGCCGAAGAACTCGCAGAGCTCGAATCAGAGCTGGACGCCCGAGCCGATGAACTCGCGAGACTGGAGTCGGAGCTCGACTCTCGATCGGACGAGCCCGCCGACGAGGAAGCGGACACCGACGAACCGAGCGCCCCTCCGACGGAGACTCAGGATGAAGAGAGCGACAGCGGTTCGGTCGAGTACGAGAACTGCGACGCCGCTCGGGAGGCGGGCGCCGCGCCAGTCAGGGAGGGCGATCCCGGATACGGCCGCCACCTGGACCGAGACGGCGATGGAGTCGGATGCGAATGACGAGGGGAGTCTTCGCATCCGCAGGAGTCCTCAGTCCATGTTGTGGCCGCCGTTGACGGTGATCCGCTGTCCGGTGACGAATGCGGCCGCCTCGGAAGCGAGATAGGAGACGGCGGCGGCCACGTCGGCGGGGACTCCGATGCGGCCCATCGGCACGTCGGAGACGTAATCTGCCAGGTCGGCATCGGTGAGGTCACCGTGCCGCTCGACCGGCACCCAACCGGGCGCGATGAGGTTGACGGTGATGCCGTCGGCGCCGAGTTCGCGGGCCCACGAACGGGTCAGGCCCCACTGCGCGCCCTTCGCCGCCACGTACGCCGAATGTCCGGGCAGCGCCCGTTCGAACATGTCGGAGCCGATCTGGATCACTCGCCCGCTCCCTGCCGCCCGCATGTCCGCCAGCACGGAGCGCAGCAGCAGCGTGGGGCTCTTGACGAAGAACTCCAGCTGGTCGAGATGGTCGCGCCAGGCGAGGCGGTCGACGGGAGTCTCCGGCTGCGGCCCGGTCGCGTTGCACACCAGGACCTCCACCGGTCCCAGCGTCGACCGGACCCGCTCGGCCAGGTCTGCGACGGCGGTCTCATCGGTGACGTCCGCGCCGAAGGACTCGGCGGTGCCGCCCGCCGCCCGGATGTCGGCGACGACCTGGTCGGCTTTGGTGCGACTGGCCGCGTAGTTGACCGCGACGGCGAAGCCGTCGTCGGCAAGGCGGTGGGCGATGGCGGCGCCGAGGCCGCGGGAAGCGCCGGACACGAGTGCGACGGGCATATGGTTCTCCATTTCGGCGGCGCTACGACGGCGCCGGCGGGACGGGCCGTTCAGCGGTCCTCACGGCAGCGAGCTGAAAACTCGCCAATCGAGCATATTAGGCGACCGGCGCTGGGAGACCCGTCCGACCTCGCGACCTCCCGGATACCAGTACTCCACGCACGAGCGGCGCCGAACGTTCGAGAGTCGACGCCGCTCATCGGGATTGCGGCGGCGACTACGCGAGTATGGAGCGTACACGCCGCGGGCGCCGTGGACCGGTCCAGAGGAGCCGGTGAACGCCGAGGGGAAGGCCCTCGCCGTCGACGAGCCTCCGGGGAATCTCGCCCCGGACGATCCGGCCTCGGCCGTGCTGTTCCGAATGGAGCTGGAAGCGGCGGGAATCGACATCGACCACGAGGTCGAGTTCGTCGACTGAGCGTCTGCCGCGGCTTCGCGCACGCGAAGCCGCGAGTCGCACCGAACTTCGGGGTTTGCCTACTCGTAGGCGAGATACAGGCCGGGCTTGTCGCGTTCCGCGACTTGCACCCGCGCGGGGCGGGCGGCTCGTCCGCGCCGCCCGCCCGATGCTCACCGCTTGCGACTCGATGTCACAAGCCGTGCTCGTTCTTGAAGTCCTCGGCGGCTCCGTGCGTCTGATCCTCGACGTTCTGACCGAACTCGTCCGCGCCCTGCACGGCCTCCTCGGCCTGCTGCGCGACCTCGTCCGCCTGCTCATCGAACGGCACGGCCACCGCTCCGCCCAACATCTCCCCGGCCTGCCCCTTGACGTCCTCGGCCGCTCCGGTGACCATGTCCTTCAGCTCATTGAACTTGTCCAGCAAGCCCATCGGCTTACCCCCTTGTCGTAGGTACCTCCCACTATAGGAGGGCTCGAGGCGAACCGACGTTCCTCGAAGCCGCGCATATCGGCCGGTCGCTCCGCTGCTCGACCGGGCTCGTTCAACCGTGTCTCACTGCTACCTGATCGAACAGTATGCACGTCGACAGCACTGTTTGCATTCCTCTCTCCCTGTTCAATCTGATATGAACTTTTCATTACTCCTTGACGAATTAGTTCCTTATGGGTATATATGGGGTTACCGACCGACCCCCTCGCGAATTGAATGGGAGCGCTTCCGCCCTGCGATTCAGTGGCGCGGGCCCTCCGGTCTCCTAACCCCAGTGCCACCGACATTGATGGCCATAGCCCAGAAAGCGATCAAAATGAAAGTCTTCCGAAAGATTCCAATGTTCGCCGGGGCCCTCAGCCTGGCTGCGCTCTTGCTGTCCGGTCCCGCGCAGGCTGACGCCGTCGCCACCAGCGCCCCCAGCGGAAAGATCACCGTCGACGTCGCCACCGTCAACGGCTCCGGTTGCCCGCGCGGCACCGCCGCTGTCGCGGTCAACAGCGACAACACCGCCTTCACCGTGACCTACAGCCGGTTCCTGGCCGAGGCCGGGGGCAACGCCGACACCGTCGACTTCCGTAAGAACTGCCAACTCAACCTGGTCGTCAACATTCCGTCGGGCTTCACCTACGCGATCGCGAAGGCCGACTACCGCGGCTTCGCGCACCTCGAGCGCGGCGCCTCCGGCATGCAGAAGGCGAGCTACTACTTCAGCGGGAGCTCTGCGACCACCAGCTCCACCCACAAGTTGGACGGACCGTACAGCGACAACTGGCAGTTCACCGATAGATCCTCCGTGCAGGAACTCGTCTACAAGCCATGTGGCGAGCAACGGAACCTCAACATCAACGCCGAACTCCGGGTGAACGCAGGCGACGACGCCTCCCGGAAGAGCTTCATGGCGATGGACTCGACGGACGGAAACATCGCGACCGTCTATCACTTCGCCTGGAAGCGCTGCGACTGAGGCGATCGAGCAGCAGTCAGCGCACTGACGGCGCTATCCGTGCCTCGGCGTCAACGCACGCCGAGGCACGGATAGCGCGCTTGGACAACCCCACGACCCGCGCGGTGGCGGTCAGGCGTTGGCGGGCTCGCTGTCGGTGATGTCGAAGGCCAGGGCATCGCCCTCGCGGTCGACCGTGACCCGCTGGCCCGGGTCGAGCCGGCCGCGCAGCAGCATCATCGACAGTTCGTTGTCGACCTCGCGCTGGATGGTGCGGCGCATCGGCCGGGCCCCGAACTCCGGCTCGAAGCCGTGCTCGGCGATCCAGTCCACCGCGGCGGTGGTGAACTCGACCGTGATGTCCTGCGAGTGGACCCGCCGCCGCGTCTCCTCCAGCAGCAGTCCAGCGATGTGGCGCAGCTGTTCGCGATCGAGTTGCCTGAATACGATGATGTCGTCGATGCGGTTGAGGAACTCCGGCCGGAAGTGCTCCCGCAGCCGCGGCATGAGGCGGTCGCGGAAGTCGCCCTCCTCCTGCGGCAGCGGCGAGGTGAATCCGACCGGCCCAGCCGAGCCGAGCAGGTCCGACCCCAGGTTGCTGGTCATGATGAGGACCGTGTTCTTGAAGTCCACTGTGCGGCCCTGCGCGTCGGTGAGCCGCCCGTCGTCGAGGACCTGCAGCAGCGCGTTGAACACGTCCGGATGCGCCTTCTCGATCTCGTCGAGCAGCACGACCGAGTACGGCTGGCGGCGCACCTTCTCGGTCAGCTGACCGGCCTCCTCGTAGCCGACGTACCCGGGCGGGGCGCCGACGAGCCGGCTGACGGTGTGCCGCTCCTGGAACTCGCTCATGTCGACGCGGATCATCCGGCCGGCGTCGCCGAACAGTGCCTCCGCCAGTGCCTTCGCCAGCTCGGTCTTGCCCACTCCGGTGGGCCCGAGGCACAGGAAGCTGCCGACCGGTCGCCGCGGGTCGCCCAGGCCCGCCCGCGAGCGGCGCACGGCCTCGGCCACGGCCCGCACGGCCTCGTCCTGGCCGACGATCCGCTGATGGAGCTGCTCCTCCAGCCGCAGCAGTCGGTGCTTCTCCTCCTCGGTGAGCTGACTGGCCGGGATCCCGGTCGAACGCGAGACGACCTCGGCGACGGCCTCCTCGTCCACGACGGGGAAGCCGTTGTGCCGCGGCCCGTCGCCGAGCTCGTCGAGCCGGGCCCGCAGCGACACGATCTCGTCGCGCAGCGAAGTCGCGCGTTCGTACTGCTCGTCGGCGACGGCCTGGTCCTTGTCGCGAGCGAGCTGCTCCAGCCGCTGCTCGAGGTCGCGGCGTTCGCTGTCGGGCCGCCGGTTGTGCAGCCTCACCCGCGCCCCGGCCTGGTCGATCAGGTCGATCGCCTTGTCGGGCAGGAACCGGTCGGTGATGTAGCGGTCGGACAGCTCGGCGGCGGCGGTGAGCGCCTCGTCGGTGAACCGCACTTGGTGGTGCGCCTCATAGCTGTCGCGCAGGCCCCGCAGGATCGCGATCGTGTCCTCCACGGACGGTTCGGGGGTCAGGATCGGCTGGAACCGCCGTTCCAGGGCCGGGTCGCGTTCGATGTGCTTGCGGTACTCGTCGAGCGTGGTCGCCCCGATCGCGTGCAGTTCCCCGCGGGCCAGCGCCGGCTTGAGCATGTTCCCGGCGCCGGTCGCGCCCTCGGAGGCTCCGGCGGTGACGACGGTGTGCAGTTCGTCGATGAACACGATCAGCTCGTCGCCGTGCTCGCGGATCTCGTCCACGATCTGCTGGATCCGCTCTTCGAAGTCGCCGCGATAACGGGTGCCCGCGACCATCCCGGTGAGGTCGAGCTGGACCAGTCGGCGGCCGGCGATCGTGTCGGGCACGTCGCCGTCGACGATGCGCTGTGCGATGCCCTCGACGATCGCGGTCTTGCCCACGCCGGCCTCGCCGATGAGCACCGGATTGTTCTTGGTGCGCCGCGACAGCACCTCGAGGGTCTGCTCGATCTCATTCTCGCGGCCGATCACCGGGTCGATTCTGCCGGTCCGGGCCAGCTCGGTGAGGTCTTGGCCGAACCGGTCGAGCGTGGGCGTGGTGCTCGCCTGCTGCTCGGCCGGCTGGGATCGGCCCGAGGCGGCGGACTTCAGTGACTGCGGCGAGACGCGATGGGCCTCGAACAGCCGGCCCGCCGCCGATTCGCCGTTCGCCGCCAACGCCAGCAGCAGGTGCTCCGGGCCTATGTAGGACGACCCCAGCGCGTGGGCGACCTGGTGGGCGTCGAGCAGCGCACGCTTGGCGGCCGGCGTCAGCACGGGCGGCTGCTCCCGCTGGGTCCCTTTCGGGACCCGCCGTTCGATCTCGCTGGCGACCGCGTCGGGGTCGGCCCCGGCCCGGGACAGCAGCTGCCGGGTCGGATCCAGCTGCGCGGCCGCCCACAGCAGGTGCTCGGTGTCAAGGTCGGCGCCGCCCCACTCCATGGTCTGCCGGATAGCGGCGGCCAGCAGCTCACGGGTCTGGTCGCTCATCATCCTGGTCAGGTCCACTCGCCGCACAGGACGCTGCCCGCCCGGCGCCCCGAAGAACCGCGCCAGGAACTCATCGAGCGGGCTGTACTCGAACCCGCCTCGGCCAAAGAAGTCGGTCATCGGTCCCTCCAGCGTCGTAGCCGGCGTCGGCCGGTGTGCGCCGGCCCCGGCACTCGGCGTTCCCGCTGGGCGCGCGGCGAAACCCGCGCCGGCCGTGCGGACGGTTTGTCGGCGCCGGCTCCGACCGGTCATCACGAAGGCTCGGCGGCGCGTTCGGCAACGGCGTTCTCGACGAAGCGCGGGGTGTCCCAACGGCTGCCTCGTCGGCTCCCCGCGGCCCTTCGGCGCCACCCCGCCGGAGCCGTGAACGTCCATAAAAGATACGAGAAGAGGCCCTGTTGCCAGGGCCTTCGTTCTGTGGACCGACCATGGGATCCGGCCGCGGGCGGTCGAGAAGGCCGCCATCACTGCAAGTGGCCCGGCGGCCGTCTGCCGGATGCTGAATACGAGAATCGGTGCACCGACGACCTTCTGGATTGAGCCGTGACCGTTTGGGGCCCGTGGCCGCCGGGAAGCTTCCATCGATGAGTGCCGCACCGCGAGCCTCCGACGGGAGTGCCGCCCTGGCCAGGAACTGGCCGCTGGGCGTTGTCGCCGTTGCGGTGATCGTGGCGGAGGGGGCGGGCCTCCTGCCGAGGTGGCCGGGCCTGACACATCTGGTCGCGCTGCCGCCGCTGGACTTGTTCGCCGACATGCGGCTGCTATTGGCCATGAGCGTGTCTTGGCCTGCTTTCATCGCCGCTGCGGCCGGGCTGTTCAGCATGCGGGTCGTGACGTTGGCGGTCCTACTGGGCGGGCCGAGCCGCGAGCGCCTGCGGTTCGCAGCGGCGTACTACGGTGCCCTGTGGCTGCCGATGCTCGCGGCCGCGCTAGCGGATTTCGTCGGCCACGCCCTGGTGTTCGCGCGCATGTTCTGGCCGGCCGTGGCCGCCGTCGCGGTGCTGGCGCTGATGACGGCGGCGCTGCCGTGGCGAGGCCGGTCGCGGATGCGCGCGGCCTGGCCCGAGGCATGGCGCGGTGGTCTGCGGGTCGGCATCGTCGGCCCTTACGGGGCGGCACTGGTCGCGATCGGCGCCGCGGCGCATCTGTGGCCGGCGCTCATCGCTCCGCTGATCGCGCTCTCCGCGGCGACGACTGCGATGGCCGCGGCGCTCTTGCGGCGCCCGCCCCGGCCGGGCGGACGGTTGCGCCTGGCGGCGGCTGCGGCCGTGTTCGTGGTGGCGGCGACGCTGTTCGTGGCGACCCGCGGTGTCGAGCAGCCGCCGCCGCCCGAGGCGCGCGCGGGATCGCTGATGGTGATGTCGGGCATCAACTCCTCTTCAGGCAACGGCGCGGTGTTCGAGCTCGACCCGAGGCGGCTGGGCTACACGTGCGACCAGCTCTACCACTACTCCTATGCCGGGCCGGGCGACGGGCAGCCGCGCGGGCGCTCGGTCTGCCCCGTCCGCAGCGGCGCGCCGTTCAACCCGGAGGACACCAGGCGCCCTGTCATCGAGCAGGCGATCGCCTTCTCCCGGCAGGTCGAGGACCTGCCTCGTCCGCTGGTGGTGCTCTCGCACTCGCATTCGGCCTGGGTGCTGTGGTTGGCCGTCTCCAGGGGCATGGCCCCGGAAGTGGACGCGGTAATCCTGATCGGACCGTTCCAGGAGAGCGTCCTAGGCTATCCACCGGCCGGTGAGGAAGGGCCGGGCGCCGTCGCGGGCGATCTGATGCGGTGGCTCAGGCCGATGGGGAGGGCGGTCGGCCTCGAATACGGCCCGGACGACCCGGCCTCGTTGGAGACGCTCGCCGATCCGTCCGGCCCCGGCCGGATCTTCTCCAGGCCGCTGCCGGACGAAGTGCGCGCGCTGAGCGTCAGCGCCTCGACCGACCTTCCGCTCATGCCGAGCGGGTGGCGGCTGCCCGTGGACCGCAATGCCTGTCCGGTCAGGGCGCCGCACCCGTATCTGCCGGACGCTCCGGCGACGCTCGATGAAATCAACCGGTTCCTCGACGGGCGGGCTCCACGGACATGTCCGGCCTGGCGCGATTGGGGCGCGGTGGCCGTGCAGGCGTTCGGCGCCGCGCCGCAGGACCCCCAGAGACCGTATGCGAACCGAAGGCGGTCTCGGGATCGACCAGGCAGGTGAGCATAGACGTGACCTGCGGTGACACCTTCGGGCAGGAGGGCACCGGGTGCACCTAGCAACGGCCAAGCTGCACCCATCACTGCAGGTCACGGCATTGGCTTCGTGGCTTTCTCGTGAGATGTCCCTGCGGCGACTCGCTCGATGCGAACCATGAGTGCCGCCGAAGGCGCGACCTTGCCAGTGGCATAGGCCCGGTCGGTCCACCGTTCGCTCAGGTTCCGATGGGCGCCGAGCTCAGCAGTGACGGCGAAGTCCGCAGGACGCGGCTCACTGAGCTGCCGGATCAGCTGCGACCGGACCCCTTCCTCTTCGCTGCCCTGATCGGCATAGTATTCATCGATGCCGACCAAGACCTCCACCGCGCGCTCGACACCGTAACGATCGCTCAAGGCCGCGACGTCGAGATAATCCCGAGTCTGGTTCCGCCGAACGATCAAGAACGCCTTCACCCGCAAGGTCTCCGCGGGCGTGGGCACCCGCGGCCATCAAAACAAGAAACCCGGCAGTCACCTGCCGGGTCTACTTAAGAAAGTCTGTGCACCTAGCGACGGCCTATCCGAACCCGTCACCCCAGGTCACGGCGCTGGTTTCGCGACTTTCTGACGAGCTGCCTCCGCGGCGACCCGCTCAATGCGCACCATGAGCGCCGCCGAAGGCACGACCTTACCGGTGGCATAGGTCGACAGGCGGGAGACCGAGGTCCCGATGCGTGAGGCGAACTCGGCGCGTGTCAGCCCCGAATCGTCGATCGCCCGCCTGATCCTCCCGGCCACGGCTTCGCGCTCGGCGCGTTCGGCCCCGGTTCTAGCGCTCTGCAGCACTCGTTCCATCAGGTTCGCAACGCCGTAAGGACGGCTGTAGGTCAAGACGTCCTCCACCTGACGGGCGGTCTTGCCCCAGGGGTCGCGGTCGATCACCTCGATCAATCGCCGCCAGTCCCGCACCGAGCCCCGCTCCATCGCAGTCTGGACCGCCTCGACCGGCCACCTGTCCACCGGGTCGTCCGGGGAGACGTTCAGGTTGCGAAACCGCAATGCCATCGGCTCATCCCCTCGCGATCTGTTCGGCCAGCGCCCCACAGGCAGCGACCACGTTCGACCAATCGGTCCATCGTTCGCTCAAGTTGCGATAGGCATCCAGCTCGGCGGTGACCGCGAAGTCCGCAGGACGCGGCTCACTGAGCTGGCGGATCAACTGCGACCGGACCCCTTCCTCCTCGCTGCCCTGATCGGCGTAGTACTCGTCGATGCCGACCAAGACCTCCACCGCACATTCGACGCCGTACCGATCGCTCAAGGCCGCGACGTCGAGATAATCCCGAGTCTGGTTCCGCCGAACGATCAAGAACGCCTTCACCCGCAAAGTCTCATCAGGCGTGGGCACCCGCAGGAGCCGGCCGCTGCCCAACTCGATCTCGGCGGTCTCCAACGGTCGTCGGCGAATCAGCTGCCGTACTCCGGTCTCGATGTCACCGAGACTGCCGAGAATGACCTTGCCCGGACGCACCCGGTTGGTGACCCACTCACCTTCGGACTCGAGCGCCTCGAGGACGACATCGAACCGGTCGCGGAGGTCGGCGACCACATGGTCGTGGTCGTACGAATCTCGGTGCCCCGCATAGAGCGCCGCAGCGGAGCCGCCCACCAAGACCGCGTCCGGGACAAGTTCCTGGAGTCTCGCGGCCGAGTCCAGTACCGCCCGCAAGTCTCCACTGGCCTCGTCGTAAGCGTGCCCGATCCCATCCATGACTTGATATTATCACTTCTGATAAATCTGTCGACCTACGAACGCGGCACAACGCAGCGGTCGGAGCTCGAGAGGCGAAGCCTCGAGCACTCAACCTCGAAGCGATGGCGACGACAAGGTGGCGATATCGACCACGACTCCAACTCGGCCGCAGTGAAGGCCCACCACCAAAACAAGGACCCGACAGCCGCCTGCCGGGTCCTGATAGGAGAATCTGTGCACCTAATCGGGGGTCTTTCGAGGCCAGACCCGACGGCTCAGCGTCCCCTGCGCCACAACCTCTGATCTGGATCAGATAGCACGATCCGATACGCCAGTTAACTCCCTGGTGGAGCTATGGCATATAAGCGAATTGCTAGGGCTTATCGTGAAGTGTTGGCCCTAAACGTGATGCTGGTTCAATCCGCCCTTCTGATTTATAATCAGGCGAGGAGGTCAGATGAGTCTCGAAGATAAGTTGAGCGGCTGGACAGGTCCATCCAGCTACACCGAGAAGGACAAGCAGGAACGCACAGAGCGGATGATCCGGGATGCTGTTAACGCGCATCCGCCATTCGAGGATTGCACTATTTCAGTGTATGCGAAGGGTTCGTACGCAAATAATACAAATGTTACGTCAGATAGTGATGTTGACATCGCTGTGCAATGTAATGAGTTGACCTACTGGGATAAAGAGAGCAAAGGTGCTCATCCTCCCGGCAGCACTCCATATTCAGGAATCTGGACTCCGGAAAAGTTCAGGACGGAATTGGAGAATGCACTTGAAGCGAAGTTTCCGGGCCAAGTCGACAGTTCAGGATCGACTGCTTTCGAAATAGATTCAGGGTCAGCTCGAGTAAATGCCGATGTAGTTCCATGCTTCAATTACAAATATTACATGACATCGGGTCGAGTTCGACCCGGAGCTAAGGTCTTCAAGACTGACGGTACGTCGGTTAAGAACTATCCTGCGCAACAATTGGAAAACGGAATCGCGAAAAACAATCGAACCGGAAAGCGGTACAAGAAGGCCGTTCGCATCATGAAAAGAGTGGAGAACGCGATGGTTGCGGCAGGGGTGCATCGTGAGGTGCCGTCATTCTTTGTCGAATGCCTGGTCTACAACTGCCCTGACAGTATCCTCAAACGCGATACATGGACTGAAGTTATTCGTGGCGTCATTGTTCATATCTGGGACGAACTTCAGGGTTCCGAACCCACGGACAACTCGGCGCGCTGGGTCGAGGCGAGTGAATGCAAATACCTGTTTCATGACAAGCAAAAGTGGAACCGTGCCGATGGACGTGAATTCGCAAAAGCAGCATGGAATTACCTGGAATATTCCTCATGAAACGAACTCTGGTAATCCGGGCAGTAACTGCGGTCGTCGTAACAGTTTTTGTACTGGGAACTTGGTTTCAGGACGGCCGATTGGACCTCAGTCCGATCAAGTTCTTTTCTGCGGCTGTGTTCATTTGCACAATCGGTTATCTTCTTTGGGATATCTGGATATGGCGAATTCCCATCGTGCAGAAGATACCCACGGTTCCGCGCAGTATACGCGGTACTTGGAAGGGAACCTTGTCTTCCTTCTGGGTCAATCCTGAGACAGATGAGAGACCAGCTCCAAAGACGGTGTATTTGATGGTGAGGCAAACTGCATCTGTCGTCTCGGTGAAGCTCTACACCGACGAGTCACGATCGACATCAGCTATAGCAAACATTGCAGAAGCTGATGGTGCAATCGTGCTCTCATATCTTTACCTAAACAAACCTGATCTTCGGTTCGAGGCGCGGAGTCATATGCATCATGGCTCAACCGTGTTCGATGTCTCTGGCAACCCGGCTCGACTGCTCAAGGGCCGGTATTGGACGGACCGCGATAGTAAAGGTGAGCTTGAATTCACTCAACGATCTAAGTCCTTGGCGGATGACTATGCTGAGGCGGCAGCGCTCTTTACCTGAGAGAGGACCAGGATTATGGCGCAAAACCAGAACATGGGAAATTCTGCCGATTCGGGAGACAATGCGAACGACGAAATCGTGAACCTCAGGCTTGGGCATGTGTTCGCTGCAATCGACGTCTGGCTTCAAAGACATACCCCTGAGTTCGGAGAGCCTATTCCCACAAGCAGCCTTGGCGAAGTTGACCGGCGGACTGACCCGTATCAACTTTCACACGCGGTTAAATCACTGCTTTCCAGTGCTGTGGATCATCTCCATGCGCTAAGAAATCTTACCGTAGAGGCGCAGGTCTTGCATCGATGTGCTCCTACCCTGATACGCCCCGCGCTTGAGAATGCCAGCGTAGCGATTTGGATGCTATCAGGAGACACGAGGAATGAGCGTGTTGCTCGACGCCTCCGCCTTCAATGGGCCAACTATAAAGATTCGGCCGAGATGCGTCAGCTTTTGTCCGGGAATGATTCCACCGACTGGCTGAATGAGCGTAAGAGCAGACTGCGGTCCAAGGCAATCGATGCAGGGCTCAGTAACGATCAGCAGAACTCGGTACTCGGTGGAATTCCGGGCTACGGGAATATCGTGCGCAAGGCCGCAGAAGAGGTAGAAGATTTGGAGGCCGATTCAGCTGTAATTTCCTGGAAAGCTTGCAGTGGCGTGTCACATGGGGATACTTGGGCAATGCTTAGCATCAATCAAGTGAATGTTGTCAGTCAGGGCGTACAGCCACTTCCGGGGACTGTAGTTGGAGCACAAATCTCCGCTAATGAGCACCTTGTAGAGTCGATGACGATGATTGCCGCAAGAATGATCCAACATGCATGGAGCCTTTACGACCTTCGTGCACGGCCCTGGCTTCAACCTCCGACATGATCTGATTCTTCAATTGCCTGAATCCACCACCTCGATTTCGTAAATTGCTCGAATGCGCCAATTGGGCGAACTGACATCGGTTGCCCATTGAGTTCAATATCGTCTCGTTATATTGAGGTTGTTGCATCCTGGTTGTGATCTGTTGAAGCGCAACATGTTCAGCGATCGGGTGGGATGAGAGCAGGAAGAAGCTCCTGGTAGAACGCGAATGCTACTTCTGCCTGAACAACCACCAGGAGCTCCGGTTGCTGTTCTACCCTGCCGCCCTTCCGCTGTCCACCTCAACAATCGACCGAGTTGCCCGACTCATCCGATCCCACCGCAAATCCATCGGCTCCCGCTGGAGGGCCCTCGACCCCGGCCAGCAGGCTCTACTCACTCTCGCCTACCTTCGCAAAGGTGAAGCCCTGCGGGATCTCGCGGCCGGCTTCGGCATCTCGGCCGCGACCGCGTGGCGGCGCACCCGTGAGACCATCAGCCTGCTCGCTGCCATGGCCCCGGGCATCCGCGACGCCCTGCGGCACGCGCAGCGGACCGGTGCGGCCTTCGTGATCCTCGACGGCACCCTGATCCACATCGACCGCAATCAAATCGACCGGCCGTTCTACTCCGGCAAGCACAAGCGGCATGGCATGAACTTGCAGGCCATCGCCGATGCACGAGGGAACCTGTTGTGGATCTCCGGAGCGATCCGCGGCTCAATCCACGACACCGCTGCGGCCCGGATCTGGCAGATACCCCGACTGCTGGCCGAGCACGGCCTGTTCGCCCTGGGCGACAAGGGCTACGACGGCCTCGACCACGATCTGGTGGTCACGCCGATTAAGGGCAAGGACAAGCCCGAGTGGCAGAAGGAGTACAACCGCCTGCACGCCCGGCTCCGCGGCCCTGGCGAGCGCATGTTCGCCCAGCTCAAATCCTGGTCGATCCTCGACCAGGTGCGCTGCGACCCGAACCGGGTCACCCAGATCGCCAAAGCCGTCCAGGTCCTCAACGACTACGAACACCGATGCCGATAGCAGCAGTCTCACGGCCTGTGGCAACCTTCGTGCATGAGCTATGACTTGGCTGTCTGGGAAGGCGATCGGCCGGTGGATACCACGACCGCCAGTCAGGTGTTCACTGACCTCTACGCCCGCTTTGTCGAGTCAGGGGAACAGCAGCCGCCGACAGAGCTGATCACCAAGTACGTCAGCGCGCTCTTGGAGCGGTGGTGCGACATGACCGAGGATGAGGACGACACCTCCCCATGGTCTACCGGCCCTCTGATCAGCGAGGCCCGCGGCCCGCTGATCTACTTCCCCATGCGCTACTCCATGGCCAAGGAAGCCTCCGCCTACGCGGCAAACCTCGCAGCGTCAATGGGGCTGGTCTGCTTCGATCCTCAGCTCAACCAGCTCAGGCCGTAGTCTCCCTCCCCGAACAGCGGCAATCATGATGCGAGCTGATCGAGGACCAGCCACTCCCGGCCCCGCGCCAAGTTGAAACGAGCTCACTCTCGACCAGGCGCTGCTCCTCCTGGACGTCAGCCGGGGCCGCCCGGTTCGCGGCTACATCGCCCTCTCCGTGCTCACCGGCATCCGCACTGAGGAAGCCCGACCGCTCGAATGGCGGCACCTGCACCTCAACCCGGCCAAAGGGCAGATCTGCTCCTGCGGGCAGGTGCATCCGAAGACCGTCGCACCATACGTGGAGATGTGGCACTCCGTCCGCGAGGACGGCGACACCAAGACTCCCAAGAGCCGGCGCACCGTCGCCCTGCCCCAGCTCGCGGTCGACATCCTGACCGAACACCAGGAACAGCAGCAGAAATGGCGCGCCGAACACGGCTGGAAGTCCGAGGGGATCGTCTACGTGTTCGGCACCCGCAACGACACGGTCCAGGTCTCCGAGTCGGTTCACGACAAGGTCCAGGCGATCGCCGCCAACGCCGGCCTGCCCGGTTCCTGGACTCCGAGGGAACTGCGCCATACCTTCACGTCGATCATGTCGGAGGCCGGTGCCTCGATCGAGCTGATCGCCGACCTCCTCGGCCACAAGGACACCGCCACCACCTGGAAGGTCTACCGGCACCAGCTCCGCCCCGTCATCACCCAAGGCGCCGAACTCCTCGACGAAGCCATCCAAAACCAACGCCCAGACCTAAAAGGACCTAATGGAGCCAAATTGGCTCCATGAATGGCTCCCCGCTAGCACCCGACAAAGGCAAGCGACCCCAACCGGCACAAAAAGAAAGGCCCCGGTTTCCCGAGACCTTCGCATCTGTGCGCGAGGGGGGACTTGAACCCCCACGTCCGTTAATAGGACACTAGCACCTCAAGCTAGCGCGTCTGCCATTCCGCCACTCGCGCGGGCACACAGAAAGTGTATCTGGAGTTTGTTTTGCCTGCCAGTGAGGCCTTTCGACCGCCCCGGCACGCGAGATGAAACTTTACATGACCCCCGACGCGCGGTCGCAAGGGGGTTCCACGATCGGCTTCCCGGGCGGGCGGCGGCTAGTCTTGTGTCATGACCGTGACCGCGCCTCGACTCCCCGACGCGGCACTCGCTCATTGGGATCTGGGACAGATCTACCGGATGCAGCGGGTCCAGACCGGTCTGATGAACCGCAGCTGGCGCGTCGACACCTCATCCGGGGCGTACCTGTTGAAGCTGTTCCGGGACGTCACCGGATCCGACCTGCAGTTCCAGTTCCACGTGCTGCAGACGCTGGCGGCCTCCGGCGTGCCGGTGGTCCTGCCGACACCCAGCCGGACCGGCATGGCGACCATCCTGCTGGAGGGCGAGGAGTTCGGCGTCTTCCCCTGGGTCGGCGGCCGGCACCGGTCCGGATTGTCGATGACCAAGGATGCCTGCAGGGAGCTCGGCTCGGTGATCGGCAGGCTCCACCGGACGCTCCACAGCTCGATTCCGGCCGACCGGCCTCCCAAGGTCGAGACGCCTCCCACCACGGAGGCCGCGCTCCAGAAGGTCGACCGTCTCCTGGACCTGGTGGCGGCCGGACGCGGCGACAAGACCGGGTTCGAGGCCACCGCCGAGCAGACGCTCCGCCTGAAGCGGGGCCTGCTCGTCCGGCTCGGCGACCGGCGGCCGCCCGACCTGGCGTCGCAGTACATCGGCTACATCCACGGCGACCTCCACCCGCACAACGTCCTGCACGGCCCCGGCGACGCGGTCTCGGCGGTCCTGGACTGGGACCGGCTCACCGTCGCCTCCTATGCGCGGGAGATGGCTCGGGCCGCGGTGTTCTACTTCACCTACGGAGACGAGCGCGGACTCGACTGCGATCGGATCCGGGCCTTCGCCGGCGGCTACCGCTCCGTGTTCGACGTCGGCGAGCCCGAGATCGGGCTGGCGACTCATCAGCTGTGGTGGGACCGGCTGACCGACAACTGGGTCATCGAATGGCATTACGTTCGTCACAACTCGGCCTGCGACCATCTGCTGCCAGGTCAGACCGGGTTGGTCAAGTGGTGGACCATCCACTACTCCCAGGTCGAGCAGGCCCTCATGGGCCGCTGAGCCCGATTCGCAAGTGACATCCCGATGTCACCTCTGCCACAATGGCTGCCATGAGTGAACTTCCCCTCCTCCACCTCCAGGGCAGTCCCCACCGCCAAGGGGTGCAACACGGTCGGCAGCTGAAGACCCAGATCGCCGCCAACATCGAGGTCTACCGGTCCCGCATGATCACCTCCGGCCTCACCGAGGAGGGCCTCGTCGAGCGCTCGCAGCGCTTCCTCGGGCAGTTCACCAGGGAGGACGCCGCCTACCGCGCGATCATGGACGGCATCGCCGAGGGCTCGGGGCAGCAGATCCTCGACATCGCGATGCTCAACGCCCGCTACGAGCTGCTCTACAGCGCCTGGAGCGAGTTCGGCAAGCCCACCGCCGAAAGCATCCGCGGCGAATGCACCTCCTTCGGCGGCTCCGACGGCGTCTTCGAAGGCGGCGGCACCCAGATCGGCCAGAACTGGGACTGGTTCACCGGCGTCGAGGGCGCACTCCTGCAATGGCGCAGCGGCGACACCACCGTCCTCGCGTTCACCGAAGCCGGCGTCGCCGGCGCCAAGATCGGCCTCAACAGCGCCGGCGTCGGCCTGTGCGTCAACGGCCTCGGTGCCAGCGCCGACGACTGGAAACTCGACTCGGTGCCGTTCCACCTGCGCACCTGGCGCATCCTCCAGTCGCCGAACCTCCGGCAGGCCGTCGGGCACGCGGTCGCGCCGCGACCGGCCTGCTCGGCCAACTTCTTCGTCGGCAGCGCCGCCGAAGGCGTCGCCACCGTCGAGACCTCCCCGGTCGGATCGCGCGTGATCTACCAGACCGGCGACGAGCCGCTGGTCCACGCCAACCACTTCCGCGACCCCGAGGCGCTCGGAGTGCACCAGAGCTGGCTCGAGTCCGGCCGGATCTCCACCTTCCACCGCTGCGACCGCATGGAGGCCCTGCTGCACAAGCAGGCGCCCGTCTCGGTCGAGCGGCTGCACGCGGCCATGCGGGACCACGACGGCGGGCCGCTGGCGATCTGCCGCCACCCGGTCGAGACCGACCCGGTCGAGCTGCGCACGCACACCGCGCTGGCGGTGCGCCTGGAGTTGGACGCCAGGCGGTTCGACTACACCTGGGGCCCGCCCTGCGAGTCCGAGTTCGTCACGGTCTCACTGTGACGCGGCCGGGGCTGCGAGAGCTCCCAGCAGGCCACTGAGGCCGCCGCGGCCACGTTGAGGGAGTCGACTCCGGCGTGCATGGGGATGACGACGGTGCGGTCGCAGACGGCCAGCGCGGCCGGTGTCAGTCCCGGTCCTTCGGCCCCGAACATGAGGGCCGGTCGCCGCCGCGCCTCGGCGCCGACCCGGTCGAGCGCGATCGCGCCGGCCGAGGGGCTCAGCCCGACCAGCGTGTATCCGGCGTCGCGGACGTGCTTGAGCGCGTCGGGCCACGGGTCGAGGTAGGCGTAGGGGACGGCGAAGACCTCCCCCATGCTGACGCGCACGCTGCGCCGGTATAGCGGGTCGGCGCAGTCTGGGGCCAGGAGCACGCCGTCGAAGCCGAGTCCGGCGGCGACGCGGAAGATCGCGCCGATGTTGGTGTGGTTGTTGATGCCTTCGAGGACGACCACTCGGTGCGAGGAGCGCAGGACTGCGGCGGCTTCGGGCAGGGCTTTGCGGTGGAACGAGGCGAGTGCGCCGCGGTGGACGTGGAATCCGGTGACCGCCTCGAGCACGTCGGGTCCGGCGGTGTAGCAGGGTGCGTCCCCGGCGAGGTGGGCGAGTTGTCCCGTGCGTTTGGCGTCGATGAGCATCGAGCGCATGCGGTATCCGGCGCGGAGGGCTCGCTCGATGACCTGGCGGCCCTCGGCGATGAACAGGCCGTGCGGTTGCTCGAACCGGGTGCGCAGGGCCAGGTCGGTCAGCGCGCGGTAGTCGCTGAGGCGTTCGTCGCCCGGGTCGTCGATGGCGGTGGCTTGGTCGGACACGCTTCGATTGTGCCCGATCGACGGCGAAGCGCCCCGGGGCGGCGGTCCCCGGGCGCTTCGGCGGTCGTCCAGCCGGTTTCAGGCTTCTTCGGGCGGAGGGGACTCGAGTTCCTTCCGGGTCTTGGCCTCGTCGAAGTCCTGGACGTCCCGGGCGGCCTTCTGGGCGGCCTCGAGGGCTTTGGCGGCCTCGTTGTCGAGTTGGAGGGCGCTGGTGTCGACCTCGATGTCCTCGTCTTCGTCGTCGGGGACGTCGACGCTGCCGAAGGCGTTGCCGAGGGACCCGAGCGCGCGGGTGAGCTCGGCGGGGATGATCCACATCTTGTTGGATTCGCCCTGGGCGATCTCGGGGAGCTTCTGGAGGTACTGGTAGGCCAGGAGCCGGTCGGTGGGCTTGGCGTTGTGGATGGCCGCGAAGACGGTCTGGATGGCCTTGGCCTGGCCGTCGGCGCGGAGGACCTCGGCGTCGCGTTCGCCTTTGGCGCGCAGGACCTTGGACTGCTGCTCGCCTTCGGCCTTGAGGATCTCGGAGCGCTTGAAGCCTTCGGCGGTGAGGATGGTCGCGCGGCGGTCGCGTTCGGCGCGCATCTGCTTCTCCATCGCGTCGCGGATGCTCGGCGGCGGTTCGATGGCGCGCAGTTCGACGCGGGTGACCTTGAGGCCCCACTTGTCGGTGGCCTTGTCGAGTTCGGCGGCGAGACGGGAGTTGATCTCCTCGCGGCTGGTGAGGGTCTTCTCCAGGTCCATGGCGCCGACGACGTTGCGGAGGGTGGTGGTGGTCAGCTGCTCGACGCCCGAGAGGTAGTCGTCGATGTTGTAGACCGCGGAGGTGGGCTGGGTGATGATGTAGTAGAGGACGGTGTCGATGTGCACCATCAGGTTGTCCTCGGTGATCACCGGCTGCGGCGGGAAGTTGACCACCCGCTCGCGCAGGTCCACTTTGGCGCGGACGGTGTCGATGAAGGGCACCAGCAACCGGGGGCCGGGCTCGAGGGTCCGGCGGTAGCGGCCGAGTCGCTCGATGATGTAGTTCCACTGCTGCGGGACGATCCGGATCGATCGTGCGAGCACGATGATCACGAATGCGGCGATGATGAGTAGGAAGATTCCTAGCGGGTCCATGGCTCTGCTTCCAGACGGTTTCCGATGAGCGGTAGCGCTCGGGCTTCAGCTCTGCTTCCAGACGATGACGGTTGCTCCCTTGATTTCTACCACTGTCACGTGGTCGCCGGGTTCCAGCGTCTGATCGGGTTCGAGGGGGTAGGCGGTCCAGTTGTCGCCGGCGATCTCGACCAGGCCGCCGTCGGAGTCGACCTTTTCGAGGACGAGGGCCTCCTTGCCTTGGATCGCTTTGGTCCCCATGAGGTGGCCTCCGGGCCCGGTGTCGTCGCTGAGGGCCTGCTTGAGGAAGGGGCGCAGGCCCCAGATGGAGGCGGCGGAGCCGGCTCCGAGGAGGACGACCTGGAGCCAGAAGGGGGCGCCGAGGGCGGCTGCTATGGCGGCGAGGGCGGCGCCGCCGGCGACCATGGCGAGGACGAGGGTTCCGGTGAACAGCTCGAACACGCCGAGGATCACGGCGACGATGATCCAGAAGAAGGTATCCACATCCTCAAGGATGTCACGAATCACAGAGGCGCCCGAGCCGGTATTGCTCGGGCGCCTCTGTGTCAGCGTCCGCGGTGCTTGTCGGGCGCGGGCGGGCGCCGCGCCGGGCAGCACCCTTCGACGAGCGGGTCCCACAGCGGCAGCTCGCCGAGGCGCCGGACCGGGGCCCCGGCGACGCGTTCGGCGACGAGGTCGCGGAACATGCCGACCAGGTCGGCGCCGATCTCGGGGGTGCCGGCCCGCAGGTAGCGCAGGCCGAGGCCGGCGGCGGTCTCGGCGGCCTCGTTGTCGAGGTCCCAGAGGACTTCGATGTGGTCGGAGAGGAATCCGACGGGGCTGACCACGACGGTGTCGACGCCTTCGGAGGCGAGGACTTTGAGGTGGTCGTTGATGTCGGGTTCGAGCCAGGGCATGGCGGGAGGGCCGGAGCGGGACTGCCAGACGACGTCGTACGGGCCGGTCCAGCCGGCGGCGCCGGCGACGAGTCCGGCCGCTTCGCTCACCTGGTCGGAGTAGCGGGCGCCGGCCGGGCCGGACCACTCCTCCATCGATTCGGGGATCGAGTGGGCGGTGAAGACCACTCGGGTGCGGGCGGTGTCGTCGATCTGGTCGAGCGAGGAGCGCAGTTGCGCGGCGAAACCGCCGATGAAGCCGGGGTGGTCGAAGAAGTGCCGGATCTTGTCGATGGCCGGCGCGTTCTCGCCGACGGCGGCGCGCGCGGCGTTGATGTCCTCGACGTACTGGCGGCACGAGGAGTAGGAGCCGTAGGCGCTGGTGCAGATCGCCAGGGCGCGGCGGACGCCGTCGGCGGTCATCTGGGTGACCGCGTCGACGAGCATCGGCGGCCAGTTGCGGTTGCCCCAGTAGATCGGCAGGTCGATGCCCGCGGTCCGGAATTCGGCCCGCAGGGCGTCGATGACTTCGCGGCACCACTGGTTGATCGGCGAGATCCCGCCGAAGTGGTGGTAGTGCTCGGCGACCTCTTCGAGGCGTTCCTCGGGGATGCCTCTGCCACGGGTGACGTTGCGCAGGAATGGGAGTACGTCGGCCGGTCCTTCGGGTCCACCGAAGGAGACCAGCAGGACTGCGTCGTATTCAGGCATGCCTGGAGCCAATCAGTTCTCGGTGCGCTCGACTCCGACGGCGTGGAAGCCGCCGTCGACGTGGACGATCTCGCCGGAGGTGGCGGGGAACAGGTCGGACATGAGGGCCGCGCAGGCCTTGGCGACCGGTTCGGAGTCGGTCAGGGACCAGCCGAGGGGGGCGCGCCGGGTCCAGGCCTCTTCGAACGCCTCGAAGCCGGGGATGGACTTGGCGGCCATGGTGCGCTGGGGGCCGGCGGAGACGAGGTTGACGCGGATGCCCTTGGGGCCGAGGTCGCGGGCGAGGTAGCGGTTGACCGCCTCGAGTCCGGCCTTGGCCACGCCCATCCAGTCGTAGACGGGCCAGGCCTGCTGGGCGTCGAAGTCGAGACCGACGATGGAGCCTCCGTTCTCCATCAGCGGCAGACAGGCGACGGCCAGGGACTTGTAGGAGAACGCCGAGACCTCGACGGCTTTGGCGACGTCCTCCCAGGCGGTGTTGAGGAAGTTGCCGCCGAGGGCGCCGGGCGGGGCGAAGGCGATGGCGTGGAGCACGCCGTCGATGCCGTCGACGTGTTCGCGGACCTTCCCGGCGAGCGATTCGAGCTGCTCGGGGTCGGTGACGTCGAGCTCGATGACCGGCGCGGGCTTAGGGAGCTTGCCGGCGATGCGTTCGACCAGGGACATGCGCCCGAAGCCGGTGAGCACGACCTCGGCGCCCTGCTCTTGGGCGTATTTGGCGACGCCGAAGCCGAGGGACTGCTCGGTGATGACACCGGTGATGAGCAGTCGCTTGCCGTCCAGGAATCCAGACATCGATCCTCCGTCAGAAATGAATGTGCTTGTTCGAGTTCGGGGGTTCAGGGTCCGGCCCGGGCCTAGTGGCCCATGCCGAGTCCGCCGTCGACGGGGATGACCGCGCCGTTGACGTAGGCGGCGGCGTCGCCGGCCAGCCAGGTCACCGCTCCGGCGACCTCGGCGGGCGTGGCGAACCGCCGGGCGGGGATCGCGTCGAGGTATCCCTTGCGCTGCGCTTCTGGGAGCTCGGCGGTCATGTCGGTCTCCACGAAGCCGGGGGCGACGACGTTGGCGGTGATGTTGCGGCTGCCGAGTTCACGGGTGATCGAGCGGGCGAGGCCGACCAGGCCGGCCTTGGAGGCGGCGTAGTTGGTCTGGCCGGCGTTGCCGTAGAGGCCGGTGACCGAGGAGATGAAGATCATGCGCCCGGATTTGGCGCGCAGCATCTTGCCGGAGGCGCGCTTGGCGACGCGCCAGGCGCCGGTGAGGTTGGTGTCGAGGACGCGGGAGAACTGGTCGTCGCTCATGCGCAGCAGGAGCGTGTCGTCGGTGATGCCGGCGTTGGCGACGAGGATCTCGACGTGGCCGAAGTGCTCCTCGATCTCTTTGAACGCGGTGTCGACCGAGGCGGTGTCGGTGATGTCGCACTGGACGCCGAAGAGCCCTTCGGGCGCGCCGGTGCCGCGATGGGTGACGGCGACGTCGTCGCCCTGCTCCGCGAAGGCCTGGGCGATCGCGAGACCGATGCCGCGGTTGCCGCCGGTGACCAGAACCGTGCGCGCCATTGTTCGAACTCCCTCACGTTCTTTGTATGAAGCCACGCACGATCGTAGCGACGGCGCGCCGGGGCGGCACACTGGCCTTCACGCACCGTGTGGCGACCTGCACGGCGATGTCCTCGGTCACGGGAGCCTGGCCGACCAGGCGAGGCTGAGTCCCGCGGCGGTGAACAGCAGTGCCAGCGCGACGCCGATGAACCACTGGGAGATGTCCCTGGCGATCGTCCGGTAGCCGAGCGAGGAGCCCATGTCCTGGTAGACGTCGCGGAGTTCCTCGACGGAGGCGGCCTCGTAGTAGCCGCCGCCGGTCTCCTCGGCGAGCCCGGCGAGGGCCTCGCGGTCGACCGGGACGCTGACGAGCTGCTCTTCGAGTTCGATGACGCCTTCGTCGGTGCCGAAGGCGACCGTGGAGACGGGGACCTCGGCCGCGGCGGCGGCCTCGGCGGCCTCGCCGACGCTGCGCCCGGCGGTGCGGTAGCCGTCGGACAGCAGCAGGATCCGCGCGGGGGCGAGCTCGTCGGAGCCGTCGGCGAGGACCTGCTGGACGGCCTGGAGGGAGGCGAAGACGGCGTCGCCGGTGGCGGTGGCCTCGGCGAGGTTGAGGCCGCGGATGGCGGTGGTCAGCTGCGAGCGGTCCTTGGTGGGCGGGACGACCACCGAGGCGTAGCCGGCGAAGGACACCAGGCCGACGTTGTACTCCTCGGGCAGCTCGCCGACGAAGTCCACCGCCGCGGTCTTGGCCGCGTCGATCCGGGTCGGTTCCACGTCGGTGGCCATCATCGACAGGGAGACGTCGATGGCGAGGATGACCGTGGCCCGCTCCTGCGGCTCCTCGACGTCGATCGCGGGTCTGGCCATGCCGCCGACGAGGACGGCGAGCGCGATCACCATGACGCCGGCAGGGACGTGGCGGCGCCACCCCGGCAGGCGCGGGACGAGCTTGGCCAGCAGCGCGGTGTTGGCGAATCGGACGGCGGTCCGCCGGCGCGCGAACTGCGCCCAGACGTACACGCCGGCGAGCGCGGCGACCAGAATCAGCCCAAGGAGCCATGCCGGTTCGAGCAGGCGGATCAACGGGTCTCCATTCGTCTAGCGGTAGGCGGCGAGGTGGCGTCGTCCGGCGACGAACGCGGCGATGTCGCGCAGCCAGTCGGCGTCGGTGGACAGTCGCAGGTGGGCGGCGCCGGCGGCGCGGACGCCGTCGGCGATGCGTCGGCGCTGCTCGGTCGCGGCGGCTTCGTAGCGGGCGCGGAAGCGGGCGTTGCCGGTCTGGACTTCGACGTGGTCGCCGGTCTCGGGGTCGATGAGGTCGAGGACGCCGACGTCGGGGAGCCTGAGTTCGGCCGGGTCGACGATCTCGACGCACAGGACCTGCTGGCGGACCGACAGGCGGCGCAGTTCGCGGGCCCAGTCGCCGTCGTCCAGGAAGTCGGAGACGACGACGGCGAGGCCGCGTCTGCGGGCGTGGCGGCGGGTGCGGTCGAGCAGTTCGGCGAGGTTGCCCGGGCCGGTGCCTCTGGGCAGGTCGGTGACGGTGCGCAGCAGGGAGCGGGCTCCTCCCCTGCCGGGGCGCGGCGGGATCGCCTTGGGCGGGCCGCCTTCGGTGACGACGGCGCCGACGCGGTTGCCGCCGCGGCCGGCGAGGTAGGAGAAGGCGGCGACGGCGTTGACGGCCAGGTCGCGTTTGAGCATGCCGACGGTGCCGAAGTCCAGGCTCGGGGAGAGGTCGACGGCGAGCCAGGCCTCGAGTTCGCGGTCGGCGACGGTGGTGCGGACGTGCGGGACGGTGGTGCGCGCGGTGACCGGCCAGTCCATGTGCCGCACGTCGTCGCCGGCGCGGTATTCGCGGGCCTCGCCGGGTTCGGAGCCGGGCCCGGGCAGGAGGCCGAGGTAGTCGCCGTGGAGCAGCCCGTCGAGCCGGCGCGCGATGTGCAGCTGCAGCCGGTCGAGCGGACGCATGTCGGCGGCGTTCACCGCTGTCACCGGAGGCCGGGCTGCGGGCTCGGCGCGCTGCGCGGGCTCGCGTCCTGGCGGGGTGTGACCGTCGGGGCGGGGACGGCGGCCAGGAGCTGGCCGACGATGTGGTCGGCGGCGATGCCGTCGGCCATGGCGTCGTAGGACAGCACCAGGCGGTGCCTGAGGACCTCGGGGGCGATGTCGTCGAGGTCCTGCGGGAGGGCGTAGTCGCGGCCGCGCAGCAGCGCGATCGCGCGGGTGGCGCGGATGAGGCCGAGCGAGGCGCGCGGGCTGGCGCCGTACTGGATGTGCTGGGCCAGGCCGCCGAGTCCGGCGGCGGTGGGATTGCGGGTGGCCATGACCAGGCGCACCGCGTAGTCGACCAGCGCGTTGTGGATGAACACGCCGTCGGCGGCGCCTTGGAGGCGCAGGATGTCGTCGGCGTCGAGGACGCGTTCGGGGATCGGGGTGTCCACGCCCATGCGGAAGACGATCTCGCGTTCCTCGGCGTCGGTGGGGTAGCCGACGTTGATCTTGAACAGGAAGCGGTCGCGCTGGGCCTCGGGCAGCGGGTAGACGCCCTCCTGCTCAATGGGGTTCTGGGTCGCCATGACGAGGAACGGCGTGGGCAGCCGGTGGGTGTGACCGCCGATGGAGATGTGCTGCTCGGCCATGACCTCGAGCATCGCGGACTGGACTTTGGCGGGGGCGCGGTTGATCTCGTCGGCGAGCACGAAGTTGGTGTAGACCGGTCCGAGTTCGACGTCGAAGGACTCGGAGGACTGCCGGTAGATCCGGGTGCCGATGATGTCGGCCGGCACCAGGTCGGGGGTGAACTGGATGCGCTGGAACTCGGCGCCGACGACCTTGGCCATGGTCTCCACCGCGAGGGTCTTGGCCACCCCGGGAACGCCTTCGATGAGGCAGTGGCCGCGGGCCAGGAGGGCCGCGAACATCCGCTCGACCAGCGCGTCCTGCCCGACGATGACCTTCTTGATCTCGAACAGCGCCTTCTCGAGCAAGGCGGCGTTCTCCGCCGGGGTCGAACGGTCGGCCTCGGGTGATCCCATGTCGGCTCCTGCTCCCACGTGGTTCGGACTGGTGCTGTCGATAGTAATTCGCCCATACGAGTGGCGTGAGGCTGCCGTGGGACTGCCTGGTGCGCACCGTCCGGCCCCGGAGTCTCGGCGCACCTCGGGCGGCATGATCGGGCTTGGAAAATGGTTTTGCCCGAAAGAGTGACACGCCGCGCCGATTCAGTCCGTTGCTGCAGAATGTCGGAGCGCTATGCTTTGTGCAAGCCGCGCGGCTTCCCCCGTGGTCGCGCGGCTCCCCTGTCTCTTCGCGCGCTTTGCGCCGTTCGAACACCGGTGCGCGCGATCCACTCCAATGGCCCAGCGGTTCTAGAATCACTCTCATGCCACGCCGCCGACAGGCCCTCCTCCTCCCCGGCCGCAACTACGGAGTCCAAGGGCCCCTGCTGATGTTCACGCACGTGGCCCTCCAGTCACGCGGCGCGCACACCTACCCGGTCGAGTGGAAGCGCCCCGACCGGCTCGCCGCCGACGAGGCGACCATGGTCGACGGCGTCTGCGAACAGGTCGAGTCCGTGCTGGACCGCGTCCACAACGACGACCCGCCGCTGCTGGTGGGCAAGTCGATGGGCTCGGCCGCGGCGGTCCTGGCCGCCCACCACGGACTGCCGGCGATCTGGTTCACCCCCCTGCTCCAGGAGTACTCGATAGTCCAGGCCCTGCGCCGCGCCACCGCCCCGTACCTCATGATCGGCGGCACCGCCGACCCGTCGTGGAACGCGGCGCTGGCCCGCGAACTGCCCGGCGAGGTCTGCGAGATCCGCGGCGCCGACACCGGCATGTTCCTGCGCGGGCGACCGCTGGTCGACTCCGCCCACGTCCTGGCCGACGTCGTCGAGGCGGTCGAGACGTTCGTCGACACCGCGGTGTGGCCCCGTCACGGATGAGCCCTCACTTGGCGCAGAATCGACATGTGACCGCCGAAACCGAGAAACCCGTCTGCTCCTCCCGGGGCTGCCGCAACCAGGCCGCCTGGATGCTGAACTGGCGCAACCCGCGCCTGCACGGACCCGAGCGGGTCAAGCAGTGGGCCGCCTGCGACGACCACGTGGAGCGCCTGCGCTCCTTCCTGACCGCCCGCGGGTTCCCGTGCGAGACCGCGACCCTGGAGGATTGAGTCATGAGTCCGCGCACGCATCCGGTATGGAACCACTGGCCCACCGAACTCGCCTGGCAGCCGATGGCTCCCGAGCTGCGGACCGTCCGGCTGCTGGGCATGAGCATCCGGCTGCTGGTCCTGGCGCTGGTGCTGCTGATCCCGACGATGATCTGGCTCGGGCCGATCGGCGCCGCCGTGGCCTTCGGCGCCGCGGCGGTGCTCGCCGTGATCCGCTCGGCGGTCATCGTGCGCGCCGTACGCGCCTGGGGCTTCGCCGAACGCGACAAGGACCTCCTGGTCAAGCACGGTCTGATGTTCCGCGAACTCAGCATCGTCCCCTACGGTCGCATCCAGCTGGTCGACCTCAAGGCAGGACCGATCGAGCGGGCGTTCGGACTGACCACCGTGCAGATCCGCACGGCCGCGCTCGGCGCGGTCACCGAGATCCCCGGCCTGCACCCGGACGTGGCCCAAGGGCTGCGCGACCGGCTGGCCGCCCGCGCCGCAGAGGTCCGGGAGGGCCTGTGAGCGACCGGACCGAACCGGGCGGCCCCGACCGGGACGCCGAACGCGCCGAACAGTGGCCGGCGCCGACGCTCGCCTCGACCTCCCTCGGACCGGGCATGGACTCGGTCGCGCCGGTCGAGATCCCCAAGCGCCGACTGCACCCGCTCACTCCCCTGCTGGAGAGCTTCCGGCTGCTCGTCGCCGTCGTCCTCGCCTCCTCATGGCAGATGTACGTGCAGGAGAACGTCCTCTTCGGCCTCGTCATCGCCGTCCTGGCCGGCGCGGTCGGCGCGGCCAGCGGCCTGCTGTCGTGGCTGTACACCGGCTACCGCGTCGTCGGCGGCGAACTGCAGATCACCGAAGGGGTGCTGATCCGCAAGAGCCGCACGCTGCCGCTCGAACGGCTCCAGGGCATCGAGGTCGCCCAGCCGATGCGGGCCCGCCTCTTCGGCCTCGCGCAACTGCGCATCGAGGTCGCCGGGGCCGACGAGACCGAAGCGCCCTTGTCGTACCTCAAGCTCGCCGAGGCCCAAGAGCTGCGCGAGCAACTGCTGGAGCTGTCCGGCGAGCGGCCGCGGGCCGCCGACGACGAACACGAGGACGACGAGCCCGAACCCAGCACCCCGATCGCGCGAGTCGGCGGCAAGCGCCTGATCGCCGGGACGGTCCTGGAGACGCTGCCGCCGGCGCTGCTGGTCTTCGCGGCGATGATCGCGGCGCTGGCGCTGCTGAGCTGGCTGCTCGACTCCGAGGACGCCGACGCGAGCCTGTGGCGGTTCGGCGCCGTCCCGATCCTGTTCGCGCTGGCCGGCTCGGTCGTCCAGATGGTCACCGCGATCCTGCGCAACTGGGACTTCACCCTCGCCAGGGCCGACGGGCGCCTGCGCGTGGAGCGCGGCGTGACCGAGAAGCACAGCAACGTCGTGCCGCTGCAGCGGGTCACCGGCGTGGCCGTGGAGCTGCCGCTGATGTGGCGGCTCAAGCGCTGGCGGCGCGTCCGGGTCTCGACCGCCTCGATCGCCCAGCAGGGCGTCGAAGGGATGCTCCGCGGCAGCGACCTGCTCCCGGTCGGCACCGTCGAGGACGCCGACCGCGTCGCGGGCACGGCGCTGCCGAAGATCTCCTGGGACGAGGTCGAGGCGCTGCTGCGGCGGCCCCCGAGGCGGGCGCGGTGGCGGACGCTGCCGACGTGGCGGCTGCGCGGGGCCGGACTCGGCGACGAGGTCTTCACCGTCCGCTACGGCCTGGTCAAGACCAGCACCATCGCGGTCCCCTACGCCCGCATCCAGCAGGTCGAGGTGACTCAGGGACCGCTGCAGCGGCTGCAGCGGCTGGCGACGGTGCGCGCCAGGATCGCCGGGAGCGCCTCGCACGACGCGGTCGCGGTACACCGCGACGCGGCCGAGGCCGTGACGTTGGCCGCCGAACTGCGCGTGCGGGCCGACCGGGCCGCCGCCGCGGAGCGGCCGCGGCTCAGCTGAGGGCCCCTACAGCCGGCAGGCGTCGATGTTGGAGGCCAGGATGCCGCGCGCGCCCAGCTGGTAGAGGGCGTCCATGACCCGGTGCAGGTCGGCGCGCTCGGTCATGGACTGCACGGCCACCCAGCCTTCCCGATGCAGCGGGGAGACCGTCGGCGATTCGATGCCGGGGGTCAGCTCGACGGCCTGCTCCAGCAGTTCGGCCCGCACGTCGTAGGCGAGCATGACGTAGGAGCGGGCCACCAGGACCCCGCGCAGGCGGCGCAGGAGCTGGTCGAACGCGGTGGCCTCGCCGTTGCCGGACTTGCGGACCAGGATCGCCTCGGAGCGCATGATCGGCTCCCCGAACACGGCCAGGCCGGCCTGCTTGAGGGTGGTGCCGGTCTCGACGACGTCGGCGATCGCGTCGGCGACGCCGAGGGCGATGGCGTTCTCGACCGCGCCGGCGAGCTTGATGATCTCGGCGGTGACGCCGTGGACGTCGAGGTCGCGACGGACCACGCCGGGGTAGGAGGTGGCGATGCGCCGCCCCTCGAGTCCGGCGACGGCGTCGACGTCGCCGGCGCGGGCCGCGTAGCGGAACGTGGAGCGCCCGAAGCCGAGCGCGAGGACCTCTTCGACGTCGGCGCCGGAGTTGACGGCCAGGTCGCGGCCGGTGATGCCGAGGTCGAGGTCGCCGGAGGCGACGTAGGTGGCGATGTCGCCGGGACGCAGGTAGAAGAATTCGACGTCGTTGTCGGCGTCGACGGCCTGCAGGTCGCGGCTCGAGCGGCGTTGCCGGTAGCCGGCCTCGGACAGCATGTCGATGGCGCCCTGGGAGAGCGAGCCCTTATTGGGCACGGCGATGCGAAGCATGGGAACGGGCCTTTCAGCGAGCGGACTAGAGGTGCTTGTAGACGTCGTCGAGGCTGATGCCGCGGGCGATCATCATGACCTGCAGGTGGTAGAGGAGCTGGGAGATCTCCTCCGCGGCGGCGTCGTCCGACTCGTACTCGGCGGCCATCCAGACCTCCGCGGCCTCCTCTACGATCTTCTTGCCGATGGCATGGACGCCGGCGTCGAGGGCGGCGACGGTGCCCGAGCCCTCGGGGCGGGTGAGGGCTTTCTCGGCGAGTTCGGCGTAGAGCTGCTCGAAGGTCTTCACAGCTGGTGATTCTACGTCGCCGCCGGGCCGGGCCCCGGTCGGCCGGAAACGGGGTGAGCGGGGCCCCTCGCCGCGCCGCGGCGAACCGCTGCGGTCGGTCTCAGTGCAGCGAGCGGATCGCCAGCGCGGCCCCGAGGGCGGCGACGACCGCCTCGTAGCCCTTGTCCTCGGTCGAGTCGGGGTAGCCGGCGCGGGCCACTGCCTGCTCGAGATCGTCGACGGTCAGGACCCCTTGGGCCACGGGCGTGGACTCGTCGAGCGCCACGCGGGTGAGCCCTTCGGTGACCGATTTGCAGACGTAATCGAAGTGCGCGGTGCCGCCGCGGATGACCACGCCGAGGGCTGCCACGGCGTCACAGCGCCTGGCGAGGGCCTGCGCGGCGACCGGCAGCTCGACGGCTCCGGCCACGCGCAGCACGACCGGTTCGGCGCATTCGGCGTCGGCGGCAGCGTCGCGGGCCCGCGACAGCATCTGGTCGACCAGTTCGGCGTTCCAGTCGGTCGCGACGATGCCGAGGGCCAGGCCGGCGGCGTCGGGGGCGTGGCTCGCCGGGGCTCCGTGTCCGGCCATGTCAGGCCGCCTCGGTCGCGGTCAGGGGGCCTACCGGGCTCGAGGGCACCGGCAGTCCGTCGAGCAGGTGCCCCATGCGGTCGCGCTTGGTCGTCAGGTAGGCGAGGTTGTCGGGCGTCACGTGGGCCGGCAGGGCGACCCGGTCGATGACCTCGAGTCCGTGGCCTTCGATGCCGACGCGCTTGTCGGGGTTGTTGGTCAGCAGCCGCATCGACTTGATGCCGAGGTCGGACAGGATCTGCGCGCCGATGGCCCAGTCTCGGGCGTCGGAGGGCAGGCCGAGTTCGAGGTTGGCGTCGACGGTGTCGCGTCCGGCGTCCTGGAGCTGGTATGCCTGGAGCTTGTGGACCAGGCCGATGCCGCGGCCTTCGTGGCCGCGCATGTAGAGCACCACGCCGCGGCCTTCGGCTTCGACCGCGCGCAGCGCGGCCTGGAGCTGGGGGCCGCAGTCGCAGCGCCGCGACCCGAACGCGTCGCCGGTGAGGCATTCGGAGTGGACGCGCACCAGCACGTCCAGTCCGTCGCCGATGTCGCCTTTGACGAGGGCGACGTGTTCGTGGCCGTCGTAGACGGCGCGGTAGCCGACGGCGGTGAACTCGCCGGCGTCGAGCGGGAGCCGGGCTTCGGCGAGGCGCTTGACGTGGACTTCGTTGCGCTGGCGCCAGGAGGCGAGGTCGGCGACGGTGATGAGTTTGAGGTCGTGTTCGTCGGCGAAGGCCCGCAGTTCGGGCAGCCGCATCATGGTGCCGTCGTCGTTCATCAGCTCGCTGATGGCTCCGGCCTGGGCTTTGCCGGCGAGGTAGGCGAGGTCGACGGCGGCCTCGGTGTGGCCGCGGCGGACCAGGACGCCGCCGTCGCGGGCGCGCAGCGGCACGACGTGCCCGGGCCGGGTGAGTTCTTGCGGTCCGGTGTCCGGGTCGGCCAGGAGCGTGATGGTGCGGGCGCGGTCGGCCGCGGAGATGCCGGTGGTGATGCCGTGGCGGGCGTCGACCGAGACGGCGAAGGCGGTGCCTTTGGAGTCCTGGTTGGTGTGGTGGGCCGGGGGCAGGTCGAGCCGGTCGGCGGTCGCCTCGGGGAGGGCCACGCAGATGTAGCCGCCGGTGTGGCGGATGGTGAACGCCAGCAGTTCCGGTGTGGCGTCTTCGGCGGCGAAGACGAGGTCGCCTTCGTTCTCGCGGTCGACGTCGTCGGCGACGACGACGGGCCTGCCGGCCGCGATGTCGGCGATGGCCGCTTCGACGCGGTCCAGTCGGATGTCGCTCATCGGCGGACTCCTTCGCTCTGCAGGAGCTTCTCGACGTGCTTGGCGATCACGTCGGTCTCGATGTGGACCGGGTCGCCGACCTGCTTGGTGCCGAGCACGGTCTCCTGGAGGGTGGTGGGGATGAGGCCGACGGTGAACTCGTCGCCGTCGACGGCCGCCACCGTCAGCGAGACGCCGTCGACGGTGATCGAGCCCTTCTCGGCGACGTATTTGGCCAGTCCGGGGGGCAGGCGGAAGGTCACTTCCTCCCATTCGGCGGCCGGTTCGCGTTTGACGAGTTCGCCGACGCCGTCGACGTGTCCCTGGACGAGGTGGCCGCCGAGGCGGGTGGTGAGGGTGGCGGCGCGTTCGAGGTTGACCTTGTCGCCGATCGCGAGGTCGCCGATGGCGGTGCGGCGGTAGGTCTCGGCCATGACGTCGACGGTGAAGACGTCGCCGTCGAGGACGGTGACGGTCAGGCACACGCCGTTGACGCTGATCGAGTCGCCGAATCGGGCGTCGGCGGTGACTCGAGGACCGCGGATGGACAGGCTCGCTTCACCCGTCCCTGTGACTTCGCCGAGTTCTTCGACGATTCCGGTGAACACGGAAATGACCCCTTACCTGCTGATCTGGCGCACGCAGGCGGGGTCGAGGATCGAACGCAGAGGGGCCGGTGCGGCCCTCCCACGACGCGTCTGCTCCCATCCGGACTTTGACCGTCGGTCCCGGATTCTCACCGGGTCAACCGTCCGCTGGCTGCGGACGGGTCGCGGACTTGCGGCCTTGGCCGCTCACCGCCGGTTCGGAATTTCACCGACCCCGCTGACGCGCGTTTGCTGTGTCGAATTCTGCCACGACCGGAGAGAGCCGTCTCTATTCCGTGAGAGTTCTCTCAGTCAGCGGTCGTCGGTCCAGAAGACGGGGCGCCGGTTGGCGCTGGGGGCTTTGCCGTCGGGGAAGGCGACGAAGGGGCCGGTGTGGGATTTGGCGACGCTTTTGAGGGCGGTGGCCTCGGCGACGGCCTCGTAGGCGTTGTTGAAGCGCCTGCGGGTCGAGAGGGCGACGCCTATGGAGAGTGTCGGCAGGTGGGAGCGGCCGAAGCGGCCGTTGCGGTCGCGGTGCTCGATGTAGCCGCGGTCGACGTCGAGCGGGTCGCACAGCTGCCGCACCCGCAGGGCGAAGTGCTCGTTGACGAACTCGGTGACCGGCCCGGCGTGTTCGGGCGTGCACAGGATGGTGAAGTCGTCGCCGCCGACGTGGCCGAGGAAGACCGGTGCGGCGCCGGCGTCGCCGGCGGCCTGGTAGACGCATTCGGCGAGTCCTTTGATGAACTCGTCGCCGCGCACGAAGCCGTAGACGTCGTTGACGGCTTTGAAGTGGTCGATGTCGATGTAGCACAGGGCGAACGGGTCGCCGCGTTTGATCCATGAGGACAGTTCGCGCAGGATCCGGTCGTTGCCGGGCATGCCGGTCAGCGGCGAGGACTCGCGGATCTCCCGGTGGCGGCGGATGGCCGCGCCGATGCGGGCGCACACCTCGGCCGGGTCGAAGGGCTTGGCGATGTAGTCGTCGGCCCCGGCCTTGAGCCCGGCGATCTTGTCGGCCGAGGTCGGCTGCGCGCACACGAGGATGATCGGCAGGCTCGCCGTGGCCGGGTCGGCCCGCAGCTGCCGGGTCAGGGCCAGGCCGTCGATGAACGGCAGGCCGGCCTCGAGCAGCACGATCCCCGGGCGCCGCAGCGCGATCCCCGCCAGGGCCTGGTAGCCGTCGCGGGCCAGCGCGGTGTCGAAGCCGTCGGCGCGCAGCCGCGCGGCGAGGAATTCGGCGACCTCGGGGTCGGAGTCGGCTATGAGGACGAGGTCTTTGGGGCTGCGGGCACCGGCACTGGCTCCGGTCGGGGCGGCGGGGGGCGAAGGGTGGGCGGGCATGGCGGCATCATCGTGCCTTGTCGGCGCGGGATCGTAGCCGGCGGCAGGCCTCGGCCGGGTCGTCGGCGCCGAAGACGGCGGTTCCGGCGACGAAGGCGTCGGCGCCTGCTTCGGCGGCGGCCTCGATGGTGTCCTCGCCGATGCCGCCGTCGACTTCGATGCGCAGTTCGAGGTGGCCGGTGCGGGCGTGGGCGCGGGCGGTGCGGACCTTGTCGAGCAGTTCGGGGATGAACTCCTGACCGCCGAAGCCGGCCTTGATGGTCATGATCAGGAGCGTGTCGAACTCGGGCAGGAGGTCGAGGTAGTCCTCGACGGGCGTGTCGCGGTCGATGGCCAGGCCGGCCTTGGCGCCGGCGGTGCGCAGGCGTTTGGCGAGGGTGACCGGGTCGGGGCTGGCTTCGGCGTGGAAGGTGACGTTGTGGGCGCCCAGTTCGGCGTAGCCGACGGCCCACCGTTCGGGGTCCTCGATCATCAGATGGCAGTCGAGGGGGACGTCGGTGGCGGCCTTGATCGATTTGACCACCGGCGGGCCGATGGTGAGGTTGGGAACGAAGTGGTTGTCCATGACGTCGACGTGGAGCCAGTCGACGTCGCCGGCGACCGAGGCGGCGGCCTCGGCGAGGCGGGCGAAGTCGGCCGCCAGCAAGCTCGGAGCGATTACGGTGTCGGCCTGTGCCGCTTCGATCTGTGCCACACGGACAGTTTGACATCCTCCACTCACCGAAGTGAGAGGATCCCCGGCTCGCGGCGCACTCGCACGCACCGACTACGGGCGGGTTCCTGCTTCAGCGGGCCGTGCCGGGTCTCCCCGGGCTTACCAGCCCTCCACAGGCGTTTCAGCTCTCCGCATGCCCTGCGGCGAGCGTCGCAAGGCGCTGACCCTCACGGCGGATATTGATCTCGGCGTTAGCATTACGGTCGTGGTGCGCTCCACACTCGCACGACCAGGCCCGGAATTTCAGGTCTGCCAGGCCCCGCGGGCCGGTCAACGCCCCGCATGCCGAACACAACCGCGTGGACGGGAAGAACCGGTCGACCTTCGCGAAGGCCCCACCGGCCCGCGCCGCCTTTGACTCGAGCCGAGCCAGGAACATCCCGAACGCGGCATCGCGCATTGACTTCCCCGCTCGGCCCCGACCGAGCCCCGCGAGATGCAAGTCCTCCACATAGATACCTTGGTTTTCGGCGACGATGCGGTGTACCTGCTTGTCCAGCCAGTCAGCACGGGCGTGCTTGACCTTCTCATGGATTCGAGCCACGTTGAGCCGGGCTTTCTCCCGGTTCGCGCTCCCTGGCCGCTTGCGTGAAAGCGCCCGCTGTGCCTTCTTCAGCTTCCGCTCCAGGCGACGGAAGAATTTCGGATTCTCGATCACCTTTCCTCCGCGCAATACCGCGAAGGCCTTGAGACCGAGATCGATTCCGGTCTCCGCTTCGGCGTCGGCCAACGGCTCGAGAAGATCTGATCCATCGTCGACAGCCACCACGAAGCTCGCATAATACTTTCCGGTCGGCGCTTTGATGATCGTGACCGAGCTCGGATCCGAGGGCAATTCACGGCTCCAAGCGACCTCAACCCGCCGACCTTAGGCAACCGCAACCGGCCGTTGACCGACACTGCGAATCCGGCGTTGCGGGTGAAGCGGATCGACTGTGCACCAGCCCGGCGTTTGAACTTCGGCGGGCCCACCCTGGGACCGGACCGCTGCCCTTTGAGGGAGGCGAAGAAGTTTCGGTAAGCGCGGTCTGCATCGGCCAAAGCCTGCTGGAGTACCACCGCCGATACCTCACCGAGCCAAGCTCGCTCAGCAGTCTTCTTTGCCTCGGTGATGAGCTGTTTCGACAAGGCTGCCGCAGTTGGATACGGCAGACCCATGGCATGCGCGTGCTTCCTCACGGCGACAGCGTCGTTGAAGACCACCCGAGCGCACCCGAACGCCCTAGCCAGCGCTTGACGCTGCGGCCTCGTCGGGTAGATCCGGAATCGGTACCGCAGATGCACCGCATAACCGTAGGCACGAGGTACGACACTTTCACGTGCCGCAGCCGCCGGGCTCTCGATCGCGCTTCTCGGGATCGAGAGCCCGGTGACTTTGCCAGCACAAGGCAGGAGCGCCAGTGCAGTTATTCCATGGTTATGCGCTGCACTCGACGGCCGGAATGTCGCTCGAGCCGCTTCCGATGAAGCCGAAGGCGTTTCGGGTCTGTCCGGAGTTGATCGAGCCGTTCCAGCCGACGTCCGAGGCGGTCACGGACTGCCCGCTCTGCGAGATGTCGACGTTCCAGGAGCTGCTGATCGACTGGTTGCCCGGCCAGGACCAGTTGAGCGTCCAGCCGTTGAGCGACTGCGATCCGGCGGTGACGTGCACGTCGGCCTGCCAGCCCGAGCCCCAGTCGTTGACGATGACGATCTCGGCGCTGCAGTCGCCCGAGGGCGGCTGGGTCGGGTCGTCGGGTTCGGTGGTGGGGTCGTCCGGCTCGGTCGTCGGGTCGTCGGGTTCGGTGGTCGGGTCGTCGGGCTGGTCGTCGCCCCAGTTCGGTCCGGCGGCCTCGGCCAGCTGGTAGGCCAGGTCGGGGATGAACTGGCCGGCGCTGCCGGCGCAGCCGTCGGCCTCGCCGGGGAGCTTGACCCACAGCAGTGCGTCGATGCCGCTCAGACCGGGGCTGGTGGTCGGGTATTGGCCGATCGCGCGTCCGGGCGGGTCGCACCATTCGGCGTCGGCGGTGGGGCCGTTGCCGTTGCGGCTGGTGTCGATCACCGCGCCCTTGTCGGAGCCGACGATGTTCTGGATCTGGTGGGCGTAGGAGGTGGACTCTTCAGTGGTCCGGTAGTTCGACGTGTTCAGCGCGAAGCCGTCCGCGTACTGGATCCCCGCTCCTTGCAGGCGGCTGGCCGCCTCGGACGGGCTCAGCCAGTCGGAGTTGCCGATGTCGAGGTAGACGCGGGCCTGCGACGAGGCGGCCTTGAGCCTCTGAACCGCGTAGATCAGCGACTGGTCGCGTTCACTGCCCGCGCACGGGTGCGGGAGCGTGTCCGGTTCGAGGATGATGTAGGCCGGGCCGGACAGGCCGGCTGCGAACTGGTCGATCCAGTCGCGGTAGGCGCTGTGGCTGGGGGCGCCGCCGCTGGAGTGGCCGCCGCAGTCGCGGTCGGGGATGTTGTAGACGACCATGACGGGCGCCTGCCCGCCGGACTGGTTGACGACGGAGGCGACCTGGTTCTGGATCGTGCTCGGGTTGTGCTGGGCGAACCAGGTGCCGGCGGGCGTCTGCGCGATCCGCTCGTCGATCAGGTCGGCCCGCCAGTCGTTCGGGTTGTCGGCGACCCAGTCGGCGGCCTGGGTGTTGGGGTTGGTCCACAGGGATTCGCCCTGCGCCGAGGCGGTCGGGGCCAGTAGGAGCGCGGTGGCGGCGGCGACTGTGGCCGCCCCCGCCGCCGCGGCGAGCGCGGTGAGTCTCCTTCTTCGGTTCATGGACTGCTCCTTCGTGGTCGACTCCACCGGCGAACGGTGAAATTCATGACTATCGATGTTTCGATGGTAGCGCTACCACTTGGAGCTGTCGAGAGGGGGTGTCGAATTCATTCGATTCGGCGCTCAGTCCCGGCGCCGCAGCAGCGCCAGGAACATCGCGTCGGTCCCGTGCCGGTGCGGCCACAGCTGCGTGAACTCGTCCCGGCCCGAATCCGGGACCACTTGTCGCGCAACGACATCGACGCCGCGCACCGAGCGGGCGACGTCGACGGTCTCGGCCGTGACCGGCGAGCAGGTCACGTAGGCGACCACGCCGCCGGGCCGGAGGAGCCGGACCGCGGACTCCAGCAGCCGGCGCTGCAGGAGCGCAAGATCGTCGACATCGGACGGCCGCTTGCGCCAGCGCGCCTCCGGGCGGCGGCGCAGCGCGCCGAGCCCTGAGCAGGGGGCGTCCACCAGGACGCGGTCGGCGGAGGCGGGCTCGCCGAAGTCGCGACCGTCTCCGGTGTGGACGGTCACTGGCAGGCCCTTGGTGGCCTTGACCACCAGTTCGGCGCGATGCGGGGCGATCTCCACCGCGTCGACCGAGGCGCCGCGCTGTGCGGCGAGCGACCCGAGCAGAGCGGTCTTGCCGCCGGGGCCGGCGCACAGGTCGACCCAGGCGGTGTCACGGCCATCGATGGGAGCGTTTGCAAGCGCGGTGGCCACGAGCTGGCTGCCCTCGTCCTGGACACCGGCGCGGCCGGTGGCCACGGCCTTGAACCGGCCGGGCTCGCCGCCGGAGAGGTACACCGAGTACGGCGACCAGCGGCCGGGCTCACCGCCGGTCTTGGCGACCAGGTCGTCGCGGTCGATGCGGCCGGGGCGGGCGCACAGGTGGACCGGCGGGGCGAGGTTGTCGGCCTCCAGAGCCCGCTGCAGCTCCTGCGACCCGAGGATCGCGTCGAGCTCCTCGACGATCCACCTCGGATGGGCGTACCGGAGCGCGAGGTCGTCGATCCGGTCGCCGGTGGCCAGCACCTGGAGCCAGCCGTCGAGGTCGCGGGCGGCGACCTTGCGCATGACGGCGTTGGCCAGCCCCGACACGCGCGGGCCGACGGCGGCCTTGACGAGGATCACGGTGGTCGAGACGGCCGCGTGCGTCGGGATGCGGGTGTACAGCAGCTGGTAGGCGCCCAGGCAGAGGGCGTCGATCAGGTCGGTCTGGAGCGTGTCGAGGCCGCGGCCGGCGGCGGCCTCCACGATCCGCTCCAGGGTGCCGAGCGTCCGCAGGGTCCCGTAGGTCAGTTCCGTGGCCAGAGCGGCGTCGCGGCCGTCCAGGCCGGTGCCCGAGATCAGCCGCGGCAGGACCAGGTTGGCGTAGGCGTCCTCGGCGCTGACGGCTCGAATGGCCTCGAAGGCGACATGGCGCGGGTTCGAACGGGTCATGCGGGGCCGGGCCCTTCCGGTTCGGAGGAGGGCATCGTCGGCGATGCCGGTGGGCGGGGCGACCGGTGAGGGCTCATGCGAATCGCGGTTTCGCGCTCTGCAGGCCCCGGCCCCAGGCGGCGGCGTCCATGCGCCGCTTTCCAGGTGGCTGGACCTCGCCGAGCCGGACCGGGTCGGTGGCGGTGCCGACGTGGACGCTGCGTTTGCCGACCGCCGCCTCGCCCGGCGCCAGATCGGGGCCGTCGGGGTCGACGCTCACCGGCCCCAGGCGCAGCCGGGCTCCTTCGAACTCGGTCCAGGCCCCGGGGGCGGGGGTGACGGCGCGGATGCGCCGGTCGACCGCGAAGGCCGGATCGCTCCAGCGGACGCGCGCGTCCTCGACGGTGATCTTGGGGGCGAAGGAGACCCCGTCTTCGAGCTGCGGCTCGGCCTGGAGCACGCCGCCGTCCAGACCGTCGACGACGTCGGCCATCAGCCGCGCCCCGGCTCCGGCGAGGCGATCCAGGAGGTCGCCGGCGGTGTCGTCCTCCCCGATCGGTTCGGTCAGGCGCCCATAGATCGGTCCGGTGTCCAGGCCCGCTTCGAGCTGGAAGACGCACGCGCCGGTCATCTGGTCGCCCGCGAGGATCGCGTGCTGCACCGGCGCGGCGCCCCGCCAGGCCGGCAGCAGGGAGAAGTGCAGGTTGATCCAGCCCAGGCGCGGGATCTCCAGTGCCTCCGGCGGCACCAGGGCGCCGTAGGCGACCACGGGCACCAGGTCGACCTCCAGCGCCCGCAGGCGCTCCAGGAACTCCGGTTCGCGCGGCCGCTGCGGAGTGAGGACCTCGAGGCCGCGCTCGTCGGCCCAGGCGGCCACCGGGGAGCGCGAGACCTTGCGGCCGCGGCCGACGCGGGCGTCCGGACGGGTCAGGACGGCGACCAGCTCGTGGTCGGAGTCGTGCAGGGCCTCCAAGGTCGGCAGCGCGACCTCGGGGGTTCCGGCGAACACAATCCTCATTGCTTGAAGAACACACCCTTGCTCTTGACGCTGGTCCGCTCGGCGGTGTACCAGTCCTGCCGTTCGAGGTCGGCGAGCATCTCGGCGCGCCGGTCGGGGTCGAGCCGGTCGATGAACAGCCGCCCGTCCAAGTGGTCGGTCTCATGCTGCAGGCACCGGGCCATGAAACCCTCGCCGTGGACCTCGACCGGCTCGCCGCGCACATCGACGCCGCGGCAGACGGCCCGCTGCCGCCGCACGGTCACGTAGTGCATGCCGCCCGGCAGCGACAGGCAGCCTTCGAGCTCGTCGTCCTGGGTCCGGTCGTCGGGCAGGCCGAGCACCGGGTTGACCACATGGCCGCGGCGGCCGTCGACGTCGTAGACGAACACGCGCAGGCCCACCCCGATCTGCGGGGCCGCCAGTCCGGCGCCCCGCTGGTCGTCGAGGGTGTCGTGGAGGTCGTCCACGAGGCGGCGCAGGTCGTCGTCGAACTCGGTGATCTCGGCGGCGGCGGTGCGCAGCACCGGGTCGCCGTACAGGCGCACTGGCTGGATGGACAAGCTCTGGCTCACTTCCCGGTTCAGGACTTGAAGAAGACGCCCTTGTTGTCGTGGGGCGAGACTTTCACCCTGACGTCGTCGTTATACCAGTCCTGCGCCTGGATCTCGGCCATCGCGGCCTTGCGGCGCTCGGGGTCGAGCCGGTCGATGAACACGATCCCGTCCAGATGGTCGGTCTCGTGCTGGAGGCAGCGGGCCATCAGGCCGGTGCCGACGATCTGGAGGGGATCGCCGTACTCGTTGAAGCCCTTGGCGATCACGTTCTGGCGCCGCACGGTGTCGAAGTAGAGGCCCGGCAACGACAGGCAGCCCTCGGGCCCGTCCTGCTCCTCCTCGTCGGGGAACTCCAGGACCGGGTTGACGATGTGCCCGACCACGTCGTCGACGTCGAAGGCGAACACGCGCCTGCTCACTCCCAGCTGCGGAGCGGCGAGCCCGGCGCCGCCCTGGTCGCGCATGGTGTCCAGCAGATCGGACACGAGCTTCCGCAGTTCCTTGTCAAAGGTGTCGACTTCCTCGGCGGCCGTGCGCAGGACGGGGTCGCCGTAGATGCGGATGGGCTGGATCGTCAATGTGCTGACCTCTCGAAGCTTGAACTGGCCGTTCTCCAGTGTCCCACTCCCCGGCCCGAACGCGAGAGGGGTCGGTGCAGGATGTGGCGCGCGGCCCCGGGCCGGTCGCCAGAAGGAGGGCCGCGACCGCGCTGGCCGCCGCGCAGGCGATCAGCACGGTCACGACGACCGGCACCTCGGCTCCCAGCAGCACCACCGTTCAGGCCCCCTTCGGGCGGATGGGCACCGACCGCAGCGAGAGCATGTAGGTGGCGACGAGGACGCCGATGAGGGCGATCGCTCCGGCGGCCCAGGTGGCGAAGGCCCACTCCGTGACGCTGAGGCTGAACCGGAAGAACTCCACGCTGAGCGCCCCGGTGTAGATGGCGCCCGCGACCACCAGCAGGACCATGGCGAGCATCCCGCTCTGGCCGATGCGCACCGACAGGGCCCCGATGGCCAGGCCTCCGAAGATGTAGATCGGGGCGACCAGCAGATAGCGCGCCGCCGAGCCGAGCGTGGCCTGCCAGGTGCGGAACGGTTCGGCCAGCAGCTCGAGCATCGCGTGCTCGGCGAGGAAGCCGAGGATCGCGACCGCGGCCGTGGCCGCGCTCGTCAGGGCGCCGAAGACCGCCAGGGCCGCGATGTACTCGCGTCGGGTCAGACCGCGGGCGATGTGGACCGGCAGCTGCGTGAACAGCAGCAGTCCCGCGATGACCGCCGGGAACCACTGGATGATCGACACGGTGACGCCCCAGAGGCCGAAGTCGACCTCGGGCCGGACCCGGGCGAGGACCGCGTCGGAGACGAACGAGGCGACGATGATGCCGATCGCCCAGTACCGCAGCCGCGACACCAGTGCGAAGAACAGGCGCACGCCGAGCCGGTGGCGCCGCCGCGTGAGAGCGGACTCCATGTCAGGCCTCCTTTCCGCGGATCGGGGTGCCGAGCAGGATGCCGCGGGCGATCCAGGCGCCGACGGCGATGACCGCCACCGCGATCGCCACGGCCGGCCAGGTCGCGATGCCGTCGGTGAGCCTGGTGACCACCCGCAGCAGCCAGGCGGGCCCGGCGGCGTCGGTGCTGGACAGGGCGTCGTCGACGGCCAGGGCGATCGGGATGGCCGGGGCCAGGGTGAGCCAGCCGGCGTCGGAGCGGTAGATGGCGGCGCCGACCAGGGCGCCTCCGGTGAAGTAGACGGCGTACGACAGCGGGTAGGTCGCGCTGAAGTTCAGGACGTCGCCGACCGAGGCGAGCACCACGTCGCTCTGGTCGCCTTGGAGGGCCTGCGGCCATGCGAACAGGCCGTAGACGGCGTGCTCGGCGAGGAGGAAGCCCGTCGCGATCACGCCGAGCGAAGCCGACCACAGCAGGCCGAACAACCCCATCGAGGTGGCGAACTCGCGGCGGGTCAGGCCGTTGGCGACCGTGATCGGCAGCAGCGTGAACAGGAAGCCGCCGGCGATGATGGCGGTGAAGACCTTCCCGACGTTGGCCACGATGTACCACGCCGATATCTCGATCGAGCGGAACTGCGAGATGACGATCGGGGCCAGCAGGGCGAGCACGACGGCGGCGATGATCCAGCCGGCGAAGTACTTGAGCGACTCGGCCCAGATCGCCCCGCCCAGGTGGTAGCGGCGGTTCGACAGCGACAGCTTCTTGGTAGGGGGCATGTCAGGCTCCCTTGCGGTTCGGGTCCGTGAGATGGATGAAGAGGTCCTGCAGGCCGACGGGCCCGACTTCGACGCCGGCGGCCGCGGCGCGCTCGCGGGACCGGGCGTCCAGGGCGCCGGCGACGGTGGCGGACTTGGTGCCGCCGAGCCGCTGCTCCGCCAGGACCTCCAGCCCGGCGGTGACCTCGTCGACCGCCGCGGCCGGGCCGGTGAGCGTGGCGCCCATGCCTTGGAAGGCCTCGATGTCGTCGTGGCGCAGGATGCGTCCTCTGTCGACGATGACGACCTCTTCGAGGTAGTTGGCGACCTCGTCGATCAGGTGGGTCGAGAGGATGACGGTGTGCGGGCGGTCCATGTACTCGGCGAGGAGCTCCTTGTAGAAGGCGTCGCGCGTGGGCGCGTCCATGCCGAGGTGGACCTCGTCGTAGATGGCCAGCTCGGCGCGCGAGGCGAGGCCGCAGATGGCGGCCAGGACCGAGCGCTTGCCTCGGGAGAGCTCGCGGACCTTCGGTTCGAGCGGCAGTTCGAACCGCTCGGCGAGCTTGAAGGCGTACTCGGCGTCGAAGTCCGGCCGGATCTCGCCGGTCTCGATGGAGGACTTGACCGTGTCGGCGTCGTCGAAGTCGCCGCCTTCGCGGATGAGCGAGACGCGGGAGACGACCTCGATGTTCTCCCAGACGGGGCGGCCGTCGACGCGGACGCTGCCGCCGGTGGGCTTGCGGAAGGCCGCGAGGAGGCTGAGCAGGCTGGTCTTGCCGGCGCCGTTGCGGCCGAGAAGGCCGTAGATCTTGCCGGCCTCGAGTTCGAGGCTGATGTCGGAGAGGGCTTCGGTGTCGCCGTATTTCAGCGTCACGTCCCGCAGGCTGACGGAGAAGCTCATTTGAGGGCGCCTTCCTGGGTCTTGAGGTAGTCGATGATGTCGGACAGCGGGATGCCGGCCTGTCTGGCCTCACGCACGAGGGGTTTCAGCACGTCGTCGAAGAAGCGGGCGCGGAACTCGGCGACCAGCTTCTCCCGGGCGTCCTCGGCGACGAACATGCCGACGCCGCGCTGCTTGTAGAGGACGCCTTCGTCGACCAGCTCTCGGAACGCCTTCTGCGCGGTGGCGGGGTTGATCTGGTAGAACGCCGCGTACTGGTTCGTCGACATGACCTTCCCTCCCGGTTCGAGTGATCCGTTGAGGATCTCGGCCTTGATCTGGTCGGCGATCTGCCGATAGATCGGTGATCCGTCATCGAACATCTCGCCTCCTTTTCGTTCACGGTCCCGTGAGCGTCGCCGTGAGTCGGTTCATTGGTTCAGAGGTCCATTACTTGACTAATGAACCATAGCACGATGGGCGCCGGCGGCGTCAACCCAGGAACCCTCAGACCAGGCCGGCCTCATAGGCCGCTATGACCGCCTGCGTGCGATCCCGCACGCCCAGTTTGGTGTAAACGCTGCTCAGGTGCGACTTCACCGTCTCGCGGCCCAGATAGAGCCGCTCGGCGATCTCCGTGTTCGACAGCCCTCCGGCGGCCAGGACCAGCACCTCACGCTCGCGGCCGCTCAAATCCTCGACGCCTCTCGGCGGCCTGCCGGTGCGACCGGAGGCGGCGAGCCGCCGGATCGCCTCGGGGAACAGCAGCGCGTCCGTGCGAGCCACCAGGCGGACCGCGGCCAGCAGGTCTTCCACGCGAGTCCGCTTCAACAGGAACCCGTCGGCCCCGGCGCGCAGGGCCTGCCACACGTAGTCGTCGTTGTCGAAGGTCGTCACCACCAGGATCTTCGGCGGACGCTCCATGGCGGACGCGATCCGCTCAGTGGCCTCGATGCCGTCCACTCCCGGCATGCGCACGTCCATCAGCAGCACATCGGCCCTGCCGGAGCGGGCGATGTTCACCGCGTCGACCCCGTCGGCGCCCTGGGCGACGACCTCCAGATCGGGTTCGGCGCCGATGACCGCGGCGAAGCCCGAGCGGATCAACTCCTCGTCATCGATCAACGCTATGCGCAGCGGCGCTGTCATCGGCGGCCTTTCCAGTCGGATCCTCGATCGGGATGGAGGCTCGCACGATCCAACGCCCGGCCTCGCAGCGGGTCTCGAGAACGCCGCCGAGCACCGCGGCACGCTCGGCCATGCCGATCAGACCACGGCCGCCCCGAGCCTTCGCCGGCCGCGCCGAAGGGCTGTCGACGACGATGCGGACCTCGTCCGCGCCGACGTCCACTTCGACCGACGCGATCGGCGCATCGGCGTGGCGCAGCACATTGGTCAACGCCTCCTGCACGATCCGGTAGGCCTCGCGCGAGGCCAGACCGCCGACGGCGCCGCGGTCGCCCGAGACCCGCAAGCCCACCTCGACCCCGCAGTCGGCGGCGAGATCCTCCAGATCGGTCAAGTCCGGCTGCGGAGCCCTCGGCCCGTCGCGGTCCTCCCGCAACGCCCCGATGACGGTGTCGAGCTCGGCCAGCGCGCCCCGGGCGGTCGCCCCCACCGCCGCCATCGCCTTCGCCGCGAAGTCCGGATCGGAGGCCACGAGCCGAGCCGCCGCGTCCGCCTGCACCACCACCACCGACAGCGCATGGCCCACCGAGTCGTGCAGCTCGCGCGCGATCCGGTTGCGGGCGGCGAGGCGGGCCGTCTCGGCCCGTGCACCCGCCAACCGGTCGGCGGCGCCGGGCCCCAGCAGGCGCGGCGCCAGCCGCCGCATCCCCCCGACCGAACCGGCGACCGCCCAAACGAGCAACACCAGCGTCAACGGCCCCAGCAGCAGCCCCAGCCGGGACGGCAGCGCCGCCGGCAGCAGCTCGACGGGCCCGTCGGCGGCCAGGCCCGCATAGACCAGGTAGAGCGCGTACGGCACCATCGCGAGCGTCAGACCCGACATCACGGCCCCGACCGCGGCGTGCAGCGTGAACCAGCAGCCGGTGCGCCAGCGCGAGTTCCACGAACCGTCGTCTTCCGGCGACGCGAAATGCGCACCGAGCAGCCGCCTGGCGGCCGTCCGCTCGACCTCGCGGTCCGGCAGCAGCAGCGACGAGGCCGCCACCAGCGGCAGCACCGACAGGAACACCAGCGGATGCGTCACCCCGACGAGCACCGAGTCAGGCTCGAGCCAGTCGTAGAACAGGGCGCCGACCATCATGTACGGCATCATGAGCGCCCCGCCGAGGATCAGCCAGATCCAGCCTCGGTAGGTGGCCCGGGACCGGAGGGGGGCGAGCAGGCGCATGGCGCCATTGTGCCAGCGCCCGCGCTCCCGCCACCGCGGCGACCTGTTCGTGACCATGCGGCCAGTCTCACCGCAGCGGCGCCCGCCGCCCTCCCTCCGGAGGGCGTCCGGTCTCCCCCGCGCGGGGGATCATCGGCGCTCGTAGGCCTCGCGCATGGCCTGGACGTCGATCTTCTTCATGCCGTACATGGCCTCGGTCGCGCGAGCGACCGCCTCGGGCTCGCCTTTGAGGAGCTCTTCGGCCTCGACCGGCCAGATCTGCCAGTTGACGCCCCACTTGTCGGCGATCCAACCGCACTGGATCTCGCTGCCGCCGCCGTCGAGGATGCCCTGCCACAGGCGGTCGACCTCCGCCTGGTCCTCGCAGTTGACCAGGAGCGACATCGCGTGGGTGTGCTGGAACTCGCCGCCGCCGTTGATGCCGGTGAAGCGCTGGCCGGCGAGTTCGAACTCGACGACCATCGTGGAACCGGGCTCGCCGGGTCCGGCCTCCGAATACGGCTGGGTGGCGGTGATCTTGGCATCTTTGAACAGGGAGCAGTAGAACTCGGCCGCCTGTTCGGCCTCGGTGTCGTACCAGATGTTCGTGACGATCTTCTGCATTGCCTCGCCTCTCTGCGCGGACCGGATACTCCGATTGCATCAGTTGAGACGAGGCGGCGCGGCCGAAATCATCGGTCCGCGCCCGGGACTTCGCGGTCGCGGCGGCGCATCAGGTCGGCGAAGCGGAAGGCGTTGCGGACGGCGGCGCCGCCGGGGTCGTTGTTGAAGTAGACGTGGACGTCGTCGTGCGGCCCCCAGGTGTCGGCGAGGCGGTCGCACCAGGTGCTCAGGGCCCGGTCGCCGTATTCGGGAGGCGGGCTCGCGGTGCCTTCGTGGAGCCGGAGGTAGCCCCAGGAGGCGGTGCGCCACGGCGGCGTGAGGGAGCGGCTGCGCGAGTCGGCCCAGCACAGGGCCGCGTCGCGCTCCTCCAGCACGGTGCGGGTCTCGTCGGTCCACCAGGACTCGTGTCGCGGCTCGACGGCGGTGCGGACGCCGGCGGGGAAACGGTCGAGGCAGGCGGCCAGCAGTTCCGGGTCGGCGCGCAGATGCGAGGGCAGCTGCAGCAGTACCGGCCCGAGCCGGTCGGCGAGCCCGCCGACGGCGTTCATGAGCCGCTCGACCGGTTCGGCGGGGTCGCGGAGGCGCTTGAAGTGGGTGAGGAAGCGGCTGGCCTTGACGGCCATGGTGAACCGGTCCGGCAGCTGCGACCGCCAGGACTCGAAGGTCTCGCGGCCGGCGAGCCGGTAGAAGGTGCCGTTGTTCTCCACGGTGGCGAAATGCTCGGCGTAGTGCTCCAGCCAGCGGCGCTGGGCGAGCCGCTCGGGGTAGAGAACGCCCCGCCAGTCCCGGTACTGCCAGCCCGAGGTCCCGACCAGAATCGGCATCGTGACGGGGTATCCGGTCCGGACCGGTTCCATTCGCGCCGTGCCGGGGCGGTTCAGGCTATCTCGCGCGGGTCGATCTGGACGCGCACCGGTTCGGCCTTGTTGCCGGCCCTGGCGGCGCCCGCGCTCGCCAGCGCGGCGGCGAGTGCCGCGCCGTTCCGGCGGCGCACCCGCAGCAGGAGCCGCTCGGTGTCCTGGTCGACCGGGATCGGCCCGATCGCCTCGGTGCCGAGTCCGGCCGGGAGGTCGGCCGCCAGTTTCTCGGGCTCGCCGTTCGGTCCGGTGAGCGCGGCCATCTTCATCGCCGGCGGGAACCCGAGTTCGGACCGTTCTTCGAGCTCGCGTCCGGCGAACCAGGCGGGGTCCCATCGCAGGAGCGCCTGGACCACGGCCAGTCCCCCGTCGGCGACGACCACGGCGGTGCCGTCGGACCGGGCGAGGGCGACCGCGTTCATCCACCGGCGCAGCGCCTCTTCGGAGGCGGTCAGGTCGGCGCGGGTGAGCATCGCCCAGGTGTCGAGCAGCAGCACCGCTCCGTAGCCGTCGGGAGCGGGCGGTTCGACGCCGGGGGTCGCGACCACGACCGCGGCGCCGTCGGGGGCGGTCTCGAGCCGGTTCGGCCCGGTCGACTCGACGACGTCGGCGTCGGGGAAGGCCTGGGCGAGTTCTTCGGCGGTCCGCTCGGCGCCGATGACGCGGGCGCGGAACCGCGCCGAGCCGCATTCGCGGCAGCGGTGGTCGCCGATGGTCCTGCCGCACCAGCCGCACACCGGGGCGCTCCTGGCGCCGGTCAGCCGCAACGGGCCCGAGCAGTGGGGGCAGACCGCGCGGGTGCGGCAGCGCTGGCAGGAGACGGCGGGCACGTAGCCGCGTCTGGGGACTTGGACCAGGACCGGCCGGTCGCGGTCGAGGGAGGCTTTGGCGGCCCGCCAGGCGACCGTCGGGAGCCGGGCGGTGCCGCCCGAGGGGTCTTTGGCCATGTCGGTTTCGTCGCCGACGGGGACGATGCGCGGGGCCGAGGCCCGGATCGTGTCGCGGGCGGCGGTGATCGAGACGGCCCACGCGGTGTCGACCAGGAGTTGGGCCTGCGGTGTGCGGGCGTGGCCGGCGACGAGGCAGGCGGCGTCGGCGAGTTCGGCGCGGGTCAGCAGGGTCTCCCGGGCGTGGGGGTAGGGCGCGTGCCGGTCCACGTGGGAGGCGTCGCCGTCGTCCCAGATGGCGACGAGGCCGAGATCGGGCACGGGGGCGAAGGCGGCCGCGCGGGTGCCGGCGACCACGCGGACCGTTCCTCGGGCCGCTTGGAGGAAGCCGCGGTAGCGCTTGGTGGGGCCGAGCTGGGCCGACAGGGTGACGTGCCGGTCGGGGCCGAGGACGGCGCGCAGGGCGGTGTCGAGGCGGTCGAGGTCGGCCTGGTCGGGCACGACCAGGACCGCGCCTCTGCCGTCGGCGGCGGTGGCCGCGGCGGCTTCGGCGAGGCGGGTGGGCCAGTCTTCGCCGGGCAGGGCGTTCCATACCGCCTTCGGTGCTTTGGCGGCGCGCAGCGCGCGAAGGAATGCCTCGCCTGCGATATATCTATTCCAGTGAGTGTCCGAGGGCGGCTCGATCGGGAGCGACTCCCCCGCCGGCTCGTCTTCGACGCGTTTGCGCCGCTCGGGCACCGCCAGCCGCAGGACGTCGGCGAGGGTTCCGGCGTAGCGGTCGGCCACGGCCCTGGCCAGGCGGGCGACCTCGCCGGTGAGGACCGGTTCGGGGGACACCAGGTCGGAGATCCACAGCAGCTTGCCTTGGAAGTCGCTCGAGTCCTTGAGCTCGATGACGTAGCCGCCGAGCTTGCGCCGTCCGAAGCGGACGCGCACGCGGCAGCCGGGCCGGACGAGGCCGACCATGTCGTCGGGGACGCGGTAGTCGAACAGCCGGTCCAGCTGCGGCAGCGGCTGGTCGACGCAGACCGCCGCGATCGCTCCGGACTCGGTCATGGACCAGTTCTACCAGGTGTCGGTGATGTTTCCGGGCGCGCCCGAGCGCCGGTCAGTCCACCGCTTCCTTGAGTGCGGCGGCGCGGCCGGTGGACTCCCAGGTGAACTCCGGCAGTTCGCGTCCGAAGTGGCCGTAGGCGGCGGTCTTGGAGTAGATCGGGCGGATCAGGTTCAGGTCGCGGATGATCGCCGCCGGGCGCAGGTCGAAGACCTCTCTGACGGCCCGCTCGATGCGCGCCGGTTCGACGGTCTCGGTGCCCTGCGCGTCGACCGCGACGCTCACGGGCTTGGCCTTGCCGATCGCGTACGCCACCTGGACTTCGCAGCGCTCGGCCAGGCCGGCGGCCACGACGTTCTTGGCGACCCAGCGGGCCGCGTAGGTCGCCGAGCGGTCGACCTTCGAGGGGTCCTTGCCGCTGAAGGCGCCGCCGCCGTGGCGGGCGTAGCCGCCGTAGGTGTCCACGATGATCTTGCGGCCGGTCAGGCCCGCGTCACCCATCGGACCGCCGATCTCGAAGCGGCCGGTGGGGTTGACCAGGAGGTCGTAGTCGCTGATGTCGAGGTCCAGTCCGGACACGACCGGCTGGATCACGTGCTCGGCGATGTCGGGGGCCAGCAGCGAGTCGAGCGAGATGTCGGGTGCGTGCTGGCTGGAGACGACCACGGTGCCGAGGCGGACCGGCTTCTGGCCCTCGTACTCGATCGTCACCTGGGTCTTGCCGTCGGGGCGCAGGTAGGGAACGGTGCCGTCCTTGCGGACCTCGGTCAGCCGCTGCGACAGCCGGTGCGCCAAGGCGATCGGCAGCGGCATCAGCTCGGGGGTATCACGGCAGGCGAAGCCGAACATGAGGCCCTGGTCGCCGGCGCCCTGGATGTCGAGCTCGTCGAGCTCGGTGCCGTCCACACGAGACTCCCATGCCTTGTCGACGCCCTGGGCGATATCGGGGCTCTGCCCGCCGATCGAGACGTTCACGCCGCACGAGGCGCCGTCGAAGCCCTTTTTGGACGAGTCGTAGCCGATGCCGAGGATCGTGTCGCGCACGATGCGCGGGATGTCGGCGTACGCCGCGGTGGTCACCTCGCCCGCCACGTGCACCTGGCCGGTCGTGATGAGCGTCTCGACCGCCACCCGGCTCCGAGGGTCCTCCGCCAGCAGGGCGTCCAGGATCCCGTCGGAGATCTGGTCGGCGATCTTGTCCGGGTGGCCCTCGGTGACCGACTCGGAGGTGAACAGGCGTCGTGCCACGGCACTCCTCAACACACGTCTACGCCGCTGGGCGGCGCGCTTCATTTGACTTCGCAGCTCACAAGTCTATTCGCTGACGATCATCCCACCAAGTCGGCGCGCTGCGCCCGGGCGGCCTCAGGCGCGTCCACCAGCCGGGAGCCGCGCGGCGACCGCGTCCCAGATGGCGTGGGCGACGGACTCCTTGCCGGCGTTCACGAGCGCGTCGACCTCGCCGCTCTCGTCGAACAGGGTGACTGAATTCTCAGCCGAGCCGAACACGGCGCCGCCGGAGACGTCGTTGAGCACCACCAGATCGGCGCCCTTGGCCTTTCGCTTGGCCTGCGCGTGTTCGGGTCCGTCGTCGGTCTCGGCCGCGAAGACCACCAGGACCTGTCCCGAGCGCTTGCCGCGGCCGACTTCGGCGGCGATGTCCTGGGTCGAGGTCAGCGCCAGGTCGAGATCGCCTTTGCGTTTGAGCTTGCCGGTGGCGGCGTGCTTCGGGCGGAAGTCGGCCGGCGCGGCGGCCAGCACCGCGGCGTCTGCCTCGGCGGCGGCCTCGACGGTGGCCTCGAACAGGTCGGCGGTGGTGTCGACTCGCCGGATGTCGACTCCGGCCGGCAGGGCCGTGTCGACGTGCGCGGCGACGAGCGTGACCGCCGCTCCCCGGGACGCCGCGGCGGCGGCGAGCGCGATCCCCTGGCGGCCCGAGGAGTGGTTCCCGATGAAGCGCACCGGGTCGATCGGTTCGCGGGTGCCGCCGGCGGTCACGAGCACGCGGCGGCCGGCCAGGTCGCGGGCCGGAGAAGTGAGGAAGCCCTTGAGCAGGGCGAACAGGGATTCGGGTTCGGGCAGGCGCCCGGGGCCCGAGTCGGCGCCGGTGAGGCGCCCGGAGTCGGGTTCGACGACGTGGACGCCGCGTTCGCGGAGAGTGGCGACGTTGGCGCGGGTGGCCGGATGCTGCCACATCTCGGTGTGCATAGCCGGCGCGAAGACCGTCGGGCACGTCGCCGTCAGCAGCGTCGAGGTCAGCAGGTCGTCGGCGCGGCCGGCGGCGGCCCGGGCGAGCAGGTCGGCGGTGGCGGGCACGACGGCGACCAGGTCGGCCTCGCGGCCCAGGCGGACGTGCCTGACCTCGGAGACCTCCGAGAAGACGCCGGAAGCCACCGGGCGGCCCGACAGGGCCTCCCAGGTGGCTTCTCCGACGAACTCGAGCGCCGCCTCGGTGGGGACGACGGTCACGTCGTGACCGGCCTCTTTCAAGAGTCTGAGCAGCGTCGCCGCCTTGTAGGCGGCGATGCCGCCGGAGACGCCGAGGACGATGTTCATTGCAGGCGGTCCGACCCCGGCGCTAAGCCTCGGGGTCGTCGAAGGCCTTCGTCTCGAGCAGTCCCTTGTCGAGTTCGCGCAGGGCGATCGACAGGGGCTTCTCCTCGGGCGTGGTCTCCACCAGCGGGCCGACGTACTCCAGCAGGCCTTCGCCGAGCTGGGAGTAGTAGGCGTTGATCTGACGGGCGCGCTTGGCCGCGTAGATCACCAGCTGATACTTCGACTGGCTCTTCTCGAGCAGGTCGTCGATCGGCGGGTTGGTGATACCGACGGGTTCGGCTACAGTCCCTGGCACGTTGATTCCTTCGTGTGCGACGTGGTGGTCAGCGGGCTCCGGATTTCGCGAAAGCCGGAGAACCGAGCAATGCTACCAGTTCGGCGGCGGCCTGCTCGATCGACACGTTCGTGATCGTGTGATCGAACTCGGTCTCCGCCGCGAGTTCTTCGCGGGCCGCGGTGAGGCGCCGGTCGATGGTGGACTGGTCTTCGGTGCCGCGACCGGTGAGGCGGCGGACCAGTTCGTCCCAGGTCGGGGGGGCCAGGAACACCAGTTGCGCGTCCGGCATGGAGCGGCGCACCTGGCGGGCGCCCTGCAGTTCGATCTCCAGCAGTGCCGGGAGGCCGGCCCGCAGTTGGTGCTCGACGGGTCCGCGGGGGGTTCCGTAGAGGTTCCCCGCGTAGGAGGCCCATTCGAGGAACTCCCCCGCGGCGATCATCGACTCGAACTGGTCGGTCGACACGAAGTGGTAGTCGGCGCCGTCGACCTCACCAGGACGCGGCTTGCGGGTCGTGCAGCTCACGGACAGCCAGACCCACGGGTAGTACTCCTGGATGAGGGCCTTCACGCTGCCCTTGCCCACTCCGGACGGACCGGAGAGGACGGTCAGGCGCTGGGCCGGTGCGGCGTGCAGCCTATCGATGCTCACTCGACTACTACTACCCGATGTCAGGCCTGGTCGCCCTTGAATTCATCCAGGAGCGCGGCGCGCTGGTGCTCGCCCAGACCGCGCAGACGGCGGGAGTCGGCGATCTTGAGCTTCTCCATGATCTGCAGCGCGCGCTTGTCGCCGATGCCCGGGAGCGCCTTGAGGACGGCCGAGACCTTCATCTTCCCGGAGATGTCGTCGGTCGCGGCCGACTTGAGGACCTCTTCGAGGGTGATCTCGCCCGACTTGAGCTTTTCCTTGAGCTCGGCGCGAGCCTTGCGGGCGGCGGCGGCCTTTTCGAGGGCTGCGGCGCGCTGTTCCGGTGTGAGTTTAGGGAGCGGCACGGGGTCTCCTTGCAGTCGATGGTTACGTCCCTCTGGACCTTCACGTGCGGGTATCGCCAAAGCATACCCAGCTCGGGAAAGGTAACCCCACCTCCCGACACGTCTGCGACCGGGGGTAGGGCATTCGGGGCCCGAGCGGGGCGGACGGTCACTCGCCGGTCGCGGCGCGACACTCCTCTTGCAAGGCGTCGATCGCGACGCGAATGCTCGCCGCAGCCGGTCCCGGCTGTGCGATTTGTCGTGAATAGCTCGGGATCGCGAAGTTTGCAGCCGGCCCCAGGACGCGCTGCAGGTCACTCAGCCTGCCGCCTTGGGCGCCCATCCCCGGCACCAGGATGGGCCCGTTGAGCTCGCTGAGATCGTGAGCGGTGTCACGTTGCTGGACCGTCGTGTGGGTGATTCCGTAAGTCGACTCACGCAACCGGGCCTCGCCCTCGGAGGCGCAGGCGCCGACGGTGGCGCCCATGACCACGCCCAGGGAGCCCATCGGCTCGGCGTCGCCGTTGAGGGCGGCCACCTCGTCGATGACGCCCTGCGCGACCGTCCTGCCGTCCCGGCGGCGGGCGAGCTGGATCTGCTTGCCCTCGGGGTTGGAGGTGCGGGCGAGCACGAACACGCCCTTGCCGTGGGCGGCGGCCAGGTCGAACGCCGGCTGCAGCGAGCCGGTGCCGAGATACGGGCTGGCGGTGACGGCGTCGACGGCCAACGGCGAGGCCGGGTCGAGGTAGGCCTGGGCGTAGGCGGCCATGGTCGAGCCGATGTCGCCGCGCTTGACGTCGAGGATCACCAGGGCCCCGGCCTTGCGGCAGTCGGCGATGACCCGCTCGAGCAGCGCGATCCCGCCGGACCCGAAGCGCTCGAAGAACGCCGACTGGGGTTTGACGAAGCCGACCCGGTCGGCGCACGCCTCGACCATGGTCAGGGCGAAGCGCTCGGCCCCTGGCAGGTCGTCGTCGAGGCCCCAGTACTGCAGCACGGCGCCGTGGGGGTCGATTCCGGCGCAGAGCGGTCCGCGCGTGGCGAACAGGTGGTGGGCGCGTGAGCCGAAATCCTTCTTTGCGGACACGGTGGTTTCCTCTCGGGAGCGGTTTCCTGGAACAACGGCCTAATCCATGGCTCGGGGCCTGCGCCATGAGCGGTCGGGCTGCGGGGCGCGGCGCCGGCCGGTGGTCCGCTGCTTGTAGCGGCGGGCGCTCCGCCGCACCAGCGCCGGACCGTTGTAGACCAGGCCGCTGTAGACCTGGACCAGGCTGGCGCCGGCGTCGAACATGGCGGCGGCGTCGTCGGGGGCCATGACGCCGCCCGAGCCGATGATCGGCAGCTTCCCCTGCGTCTCGCGGTGGACGAAGCGGACGATCTCCCGCGAGATCGGCCCCAGGGGCCTGCCGGACATGCCGCCGGGCTGGGCGGCCACGGCGTCCTCGCTGGGCACGACCCCGTCGCGGCCGAGCGTCGTGTTGGTGGCGATGACGCCCGAGACTCCGGTCTCGAAGCAGACCTCCAGCAGCTCGCCGATCGCCGATTCGGTCAGGTCGGGCGCGATCTTGACGAACACCGGGTGCGGTACTCGCCCGGCGGCGATGCGCTCGCCCTCGGCCGTCAACGCGCTCAGCAGTCCCCGAAGGGTCTCGGCGTCCTGCAGACTGCGCAGCCCCGGCGTGTTCGGCGACGAGACGTTGACCGCGAAGTAGTCGGCGAACGGGTAGAGGGTGCGCATCGAGTGCAGGTAGTCCTCGACGGCCTCCTCCAGTGGCGCGGCCTTGGACTTGCCGATGCTGATCCCCAGCGGGCAGTTGACCGGCGGCGCGGCGGCGAGGCGGGCCGCCAGCGCCTGCGCGCCGTCGTTGTTGAAGCCCATGCGGTTGACGAGCGCCTCGCTCTGGGGCATCCGGTACAGCCGCGGCCGGGGGTTGCCCGGCTGGGCGTGGGCGGTGACGGTGCCGATCTCGGCGAACCCGAAACCGAGGGCGGGCCAGGCGCCGATGGCGGCGCCGTGCTTGTCCATCCCGGCGGCCAGGCCGATCGGGTTGGGGAACGGGATGCCGCAGACGGTGACCGGGGCGCTCACCTGGTTGACCTTGATGAGCGCGTCGCGGACCTGCCGCTGCCCGGACAGGCGCGTGAGCCAGCGCATGGTGGTCTCATGCGCTGTCTCCGCGTCGCCGCGCCCGACCCTGAACAGGGCCGGCCGAGCCAGTTTCTGATAAAGCATCATCTACCTGTATACGTCAATTCGGGGCGTGACTGACTTGTCAGGCCCGCTCGTCCCCCCGCAGGCGCTCGTGGAGCTCCTGCAGGGGTGTGACGGTGAGCTCGCCCCGGGCGGCGGCCTCGATGCCCATGGTGGCCGCCGCGGCCCCCTGGATCGTGGTGACGCACGAGACGTCGGCGACGACGGCGGCCGAGCGGATCTCCCAGCCGTCGGTGCGCGGCCCCGGCGACGCCGAGGGGGTGGTGATGACCAGGTCGACCTCGCCGGCGGCGATGAGGCTGACCGCGTCGGTCGCCTCGCCGTCGCGGGCCCCGGAGTGGCGCGCCACGGGCGTGAAGTCGATGCCGTGGCGTTTGAGGACCAGTCCGGTGCCCTTGGTGGCGTAGACGGTGAAGCCGAGGTCGACCAGGCGCCGGACCGGGAAGACGATCGAGCGCTTGTCGCGGTCGGCGACCGAGACGAAGACCTTCCCGGCGGTCGGGAGCTTGCCGTAGACGGCGAGCGTGGCCTTGGCGAAGGCGAGTCCGAAGGAGCCGTTGATGCCCATGACCTCGCCGGTGGACTTCATCTCGGGGCCGAGGAGGGCGTCGATGCCGGCCCCTTCGGTGGTGCGGAAGCGCTTGAACGGCAGGACGACCTCTTTGACGCTGATGGGCGCGTCGGGGCCGGGTTCGGAGCCGTCGCCTTCGGGCAGCAGCATGCCTTCGTCGCGCAGCTCGGCGATGCGGGCGCCCATGGCGATGCGGGCGGCCGCCTTGGCCAGCGGCACGGCCGTGGCCTTGGAGACGAACGGGACGGTGCGGGAGGCGCGCGGGTTCGCCTCGAGGACGTAGAGCTGGTCGTCCTTGAGGGCGTACTGGACGTTCATGAGGCCGCGCACGCCGAGGCCGAAGGCGAGCTTGGCGGTGTAGTCGCGGATCTGCTCGATGACCGCGCGGCCGAGGGTGATCGGCGGGAGGGCGCAGGAGGAGTCGCCGGAGTGGACGCCGGCCTCCTCGATGTGCTCCATGATGCCGCCGAGGTAGAAGTCCTCGCCGTCGCACAGGCAGTCGACGTCGATCTCGATCGCGTCGTCGAGGAAGCGGTCGACCAGGACCGGGTGCTCGGGGCTGGCCTCGGTGGCGCGGGAGATGTAGCCGGCCAGGGAGTCCTCGTCGTAGACGATCTCCATGCCGCGGCCGCCGAGGACGTAGGAGGGCCGGACCAGGACCGGGTAGCCGATGTCGGCGGCGACGGCGCGGGCCTCCTCGAAGGAGGTGCCGGCGCCGCCGGCGGGGGCGACGAGGCCGAGCTCGTCGAGCAGGCGCCCGAACTCGCCGCGGTCCTCGGCGGCGTCGATGGCCGACGGGGAGGTGCCGACGATCGGCAGTCCGGCCTCGGCGAGGCGGTCGGCCAGCCCCAGCGGGGTCTGGCCGCCGAGCTGGACGATGACGCCGACGACGCCCGGTCCGCCCGCGGCCTTCCCGGAGGCGTCCTCGGCTTGGTAGACCTCGGCGACGTCCTCGAAGGTGAGCGGCTCGAAGTAGAGGCGGTCGGCGGTGTCGTAGTCGGTGGAGACGGTCTCGGGGTTGCAGTTGACCATGATCGTCTCGTAGCCGACCTCGCGCAGCGCCTGGACGGCGTGGACGCAGGAGTAGTCGAACTCGATGCCCTGGCCGATCCGGTTGGGGCCCGAGCCCAGGATCATGACCTTGGGCCGGTTCGACGGCTCGACCTCGGACTCGTCCTCGTAGGTCGAGTAGTGGTACGGGGTGTGGGCGGCGAACTCGGCGGCGCAGGTGTCGACGGTCTTGTAGACCGGGCGCAGACCCAGGCGCAGCCGCAGGCGGCGCACGCCCTCCTCGCCGGCCAGTTCGGGGCGCAGGGCGGCGATCTGGGCGTCGGAGCAGCCGGCGCGCTTGGCCTTCCACAGCAGGCCGTGGTCGATGACGCTCGCGGATTCGATCTCGGCGCGCAGGTCGACCAGCTGGGCGATCTGGTCGAGGAACCACGGGTCGATCTTGCAGGCCTCGTGGACCTGGTCGACGGTGGCGCCCAGGCGCAGTGCGCGTTCGGCGGTGTAGAGGGTCCCGTCGTGCGCGGTCCGGAGCGCCTCGAGCGTGTTCTCGAGGGTCGCGCCGGCGGGGTCGGGGCGCGTCCAGAAGCCGGCGGCCTTCGTCTCGGTCGAGCGCAGGGCCTTCTGGAGGGCCTGCTGGAAGGTGCGGCCGAGGCTCATGGCCTCGCCGACGGACTTCATGGTGGTCGTCAGCGCCGGGTCGGCACCGGGGAACTTCTCGAAGGTGAATCGCGGGACCTTGACGACCACGTAGTCGAGGCTGGGCTCGAACGCCGCCGGGGTGGCCTTGGTGATGTCGTTGGGGATCTCGTCGAGCGTGTAGCCGATGGCGAGTTTGGCGGCGATCTTGGCGATCGGGAAGCCGGTGGCCTTGGAGGCCAGCGCGGAGGACCGCGAGACGCGCGGGTTCATCTCGATGACGATGATGCGCCCGTCGGCCGGGTCGATCGCGAACTGGATGTTGCAGCCGCCGGTGTCGACGCCGACTTCGCGCAGCACGGCGATGCCGACGTCGCGCATGTGCTGGTATTCGCGGTCGGTGAGGGTCATGGCGGGGGCGACGGTGACCGAGTCGCCGGTGTGGACGCCCATGGGGTCGATGTTCTCGATGGAGCAGACCACCACGACGTTGTCGTCGTGGTCGCGCATGAGTTCGAGCTCGTACTCCTTCCAGCCGAGGACGCTCTCTTCGATGAGGACCTCGGTGGTGGGCGATTCGGCGAGGCCGCCTCCGGCGATGCGTTCGACGTCGTCCCAGGTGTGGGCCATGCCGGAGCCGAGGCCGCCCATGGTGAAGGAGGGGCGGATGACCACCGGCAGGCCGAGTTCGTCGATGGTGTCGCGGACTTCGTCCATGGTGTGGCAGACCGCCGAGCGCGGGACCTCTCCCCCGGCTTTGATGACGACGTCCTTGAACTGCTGGCGGTCTTCGCCGCGCTGGATGGCGTCCATGTCGGCGCCGATGAGTTCGACGCCGTGCTTTTCGAGGATGCCGGCCCGGTCGAGGGCGACGGCGGCGTTGAGCGCGGTCTGGCCGCCGAGGGTCGGCAGCAGCGCGTCGGGCTTCTCGCGGGCGATGACCTGTTCGATGATCTCGGTGGTGATCGGCTCGACGTAGGTGGCGTCGGCGAACTCGGGGTCGGTCATGATCGTGGCCGGGTTGGAGTTGACGAGGGTGACGCGGATGCCCTCCTCGCGCAGGACCCGGCAGGCCTGAGTGCCGGAGTAGTCGAATTCGCAGGCCTGGCCGATCTGGATGGGGCCGGATCCGATGACCAGGACGTGGTTGATGTCGTCGCGCTTAGGCATTGGCGCCGGCTCCTTCGCTGTGGTCGATGAGCTGGGTCAGACGGTCGAACAGGTAGTCGGCGTCGTGGGGACCGCCGGCGGCCTCGGGGTGGTATTGGACGGAGTAGGCGGGGACGTCCATGCAGGTGAGGCCTTCGACGACGTTGTCGTTGAGGCAGATGTGGCTGACGCGGACGCGCCCGAACTCGGTCTCGAAGTATTCGCCGGACTCGGGCGGGGCCAGGGCGAACCCGTGGTTGTGGGCGGTGATCTCGACCTTGTCGGTGTGCCGGTCGAGGACCGGCTGGTTGATGCCGCGGTGGCCGTATTTGAGCTTGTAGGTGCCCAGGCCGAGGGCCCGGCCGAGGATCTGGTTGCCGAAGCAGATGCCGAAGACCGGGACGCGGCGGCGCAGGAGCTCGCGGGTGACTTCGACCTGGTGGTCGGCGGTGGCCGGGTCGCCCGGTCCGTTGGAGAGGAACACGGCGTCCGGGTTGCCCGACAGGAGCGCTTCTACACCGGCGCCGGCGGGGTGGACGGTGGTGGTGATGCCGCGGGCGGCCAGGCGCCTGGGGGTGTTGCGCTTGATGCCGAGGTCGATGGCGGCGACGGTGTACTTGGTCTCGCCTTCGGCGCGGTAGGTGTAGGGCTCGGGCGTGGTGACGGCGTCGACGAGGTTGGCTCCGGCCATCTGCGGGGCGGTCCGCACGCGTTCGAGCAGCGCCTGGGCGTCGGTCGTCTGGGAGGAGACGCCCACGCGCATCGCGCCGGCTTCGCGGAGGTGGCGGGTGAGCGCGCGGGTGTCGACGCCGCAGATCCCGACGATGCCCTGGGCGGCGAGCTCGTCTTCGAGGTTGCGTTCGGCGCGCCAGCTGGAGGTGATGCGGGAGGGGTCGCGGACGACGTAGCCGGCGACCCAGATGCGGCGGGACTCGTCGTCCTCGTCGTTCCAGCCGGTGTTGCCGATCTGCGGGGCGGTCTGGGCGACCACCTGGCCGTAGTACGACGGGTCGGTGAGGGTCTCCTGGTAGGCGGTCATGCCGGTGTTGAACACGGCTTCGCCGAAGGTCTCTCCGACCGATCCGTAGGCCTCGCCGCGGAACACGCGGCCGTCCTCGAGTACGAGGATCGCTGCTGCTCTGCTGCTCATTGGGTCTCCTCCGCGGTCTGCTCGACGAGCTTGCCTTCGAGTACGGTGGCGCGTCCCCGCAGGAACGTCGCCTGGACGGTCACCGGGAGCTCGAGCCCGGCGTAGGGGGTGTTGTGGGACAGGGAGGCCAGTTCGGCCGGGACGACCGTCCAGGACTCCGAGGGGTCGACGAGCGTGAAGTTGGCTTCGGCGCCGGGTTCGGGGTCGCGGCCGTGTGCGGCGAGCCCGGCGATGCGGGCGGGCGCGCGGGAGGTGCGCTCGGCGACCAGGTCCCAGTCGCAGTCGTCGGGGCCGCCGAGGGCGGCCACGGCGATCGACAGGGCCGTCTCGAGTCCGAGCATGCCGGGCCTGGCGGCGGACCACTCGCAGTCCTTGTCCTGCGGGGCGTGCGGGGCGTGGTCGGTGGCGACGGCGTCGATGGTCCCCTCGGCGAGCGCGGCGCGCAGCGCGGCGACGTCGGCGTCGCCTCGCAGCGGCGGATTGACCTTGAATACGGGGTCGTAGGTGTGGACCCGCTCGTCGGTCAGCAGCAGGTGGTGGGGGCAGACTTCGGCGGTGACCTTGACGCCCCGGGCCTTGGCCTCGCGGATGATCTCGACCGAGCGGGCCGTGGAGACGTGGCAGAAGTGGACGCGCGCGCCGACGTATTCGGCCAGGAGCACGTCGCGGGCGATGATGGCCTCTTCGGCGACCGCGGGCCAGCCGGGCAGGCCGAGTTCGGCCGAGACGGCGCCTTCGTTCATCTGCGCGCCTTCGGTCAGGCGCGGCTCCTCGGCGTGCTGGGCGATGAGGCCGTCGAAGGTCTTGACGTATTCGAGGGCCCGGCGCATCAGTCGCGGGTCGGCGACGCAGTGGCCGTCGTCGGAGAAGATGCGGACCTTCGCGGCGGAGTCGGCCATGGCGCCCATCTCGGCGAGGCGCTGACCGGCCAGGCTCACCGAGACCGCGCCGATGGGCTGGACGTCGGCGTAGCCGGCGGCGCGGCCGAGCGCGGCGACCTGTTCGACGACGCCGGCGGTGTCGGCGACGGGGTTGGAGTTGGCCATGGCGCACACGGCGGTGTAGCCGCCCTTGGCGGCGGCCCGGGTGCCGGTCAGGACGGTCTCGGCGTCTTCTCGCCCGGGTTCGCGCAGGTGCGTGTGGAGGTCGACCAGGCCGGGCAGCAGGAGCAGGCCGTCGGCGTCGACGACGTCGGCTCCGGCGGGGCTCAGGTCGCCGACTTCGGCCACGCGGCCGTCGCGGACGAGGAGGTCGGCTCGGCCGCGGCCGACGAGGTCGGCGCCTTTGACGAGGATGGTGCTCATGATTCGACTCCGTTGGTCAGGAGGAGGTACAACACGGCCATGCGGACCCAGACGCCGTTGGTGACCTGCTCGGTGATGGTGGCGCGCGGCGAGTCGGCGACGTTCGCGGCGATCTCCATGCCGCGGTTCATCGGCCCGGGGTGCATGACGATGGCGTGGTCGGGCATGCGGCGCAGGCGGCGCTCGTCGAGGCCGTAGAGGCGGGCGTACTCGGCCGGGGTGGGGAAGAAGGCGTCGTTCATGCGTTCGCGCTGGACGCGGAGCATCATGGCGGCGTCGGCGTCGCGCAGGCTCGCGTCGAGGTCGTAGGAGATCTCCACGGGCCATTGGTCGATCGCGCGCGGCAGCAGGGTCGGGGGGCCGACGAGGCGGACGCGGGCGCCGAGTTTGGACAGCAGCCAGATGTTGGAGCGGGCGACGCGGCTGTGGAGGATGTCGCCGACGATGACGACGGTGCGTCCCTCGATGCCGCCGAGGCGCTCGCTCATGGTGTAGGCGTCGAGGAGGGCCTGGGTGGGATGGGCGTGGGTGCCGTCGCCGGCGTTGAGGACCGCGCCGTCCACCCACTGGGTGAGGTTCTGCGGGGCCCCGGCGGCGGGGTGGCGGATCACGACCGCTTCGGCGCCCATGGACTGGAGCGTCAGGGCGGTGTCCTTGAGGCTCTCGCCCTTGTTGACGCTCGAGGTCTTGGCGGCGAAGTTGACCACGTCGGCGCTGAGGCGCTTGGCGGCGGTCTCGAAGGAGGTGCGGGTGCGAGTGGAGTCCTCGTAGAAGAGGTTGACCACGGTGCGTCCGCGGAGGGTGGGGAGCTTGGGGACCTCGCGGCCGGAGACGGCCTTGGCCATCTGGCCGGTGAGGTCGAGGATGAGCTCGGCCTCGTCGCGGGTGAGCTGCTTTGTCGTGAGCAGGTGCTTCATCGCCGCTGACCTCCGGTGAGGATCACGGCGTCGGCGCCGTCGTACTCGGTGAGGTGCACCGCGACGTTCTCGTCGCGGGCGGTGGGGATGTTCTTGCCGACGTAGTCGGCGCGGATGGGCAGCTCGCGGTGGCCGCGGTCGACCAGGATCGCGAGCTGGACCTGGGCGGGTCGGCCGAGGTCGTAGAGGGCGTTGAGCGCGGCGCGCACGGTGCGTCCGGAGAAGAGGACGTCGTCGACCAGGATCACCCGCTGTTCATCCACTCCGGACGGCGGGAGGTCGGTCGGGCCGAGCGGGCGGAGCGCGCCTCGGCGCAGGTCGTCTCGGTAGAGGGTGATGTCGAGGGTGCCGGCGGGGATGTCGACGCCGGCGAAGCGGCGGATGCGCTCGGCCAGGCGTCCGGCGAGCGCGACGCCGCGGGTGGGGATGCCCAGGAGCATCGTGTCGGGCGCGCCCTTGGTCTTCTCGAGGACCTGGTGGGCGATGCGGTCGAGGATCCGGCCGATGTCGTCGGACGAGAGGATCTGCTTGCCATCGGGCGGGCGGTCCGGATTTTCCGGACCTGAACGGCGGGCATGCGAAGCCACGCGAACCTCCTTCTCCGCCTCACTGGACGGTCTGTTAAAGAACGGTTTCGTCGCGAGCCATCCTACGTCGCCGGTAACGGAGCGTGAAGTCGGATCGCCCGCGGGCGGCGCCGAAACCGGCATGTTTGCCGGGTTTAGTAACGTTTGGCGAGCGGTCGCGGCGGGCTGACGCGACCAAAAACACTAGTTTTGGGGACCCCAATGGCCGATGGTCACCGACTGTAGTCAACAATAGGATTCCTCTCGTACCGAAAACTTGGAGTTGATCCCAACATGGCGACTTCCGAATACGCCAAGGCACTAGGCAACCGCCTGCGTGACATTCGCATGCAGCAGGGCCTGTCACTGCAAGGCGTCGAAGACAAGTCAGGCGGCAAATGGAAGGCCGTCGTCATCGGTTCCTATGAGCGCGGCGACCGGTCCATCACCGTCAGCCGCCTCGCGGAGCTGGCCGACTTCTACAGGATCCCCGTCTCCGAGCTGCTGCCGGAGGGCGTGCCGCTCCCCGTCGAGCAGCCCGAGAAGATCGTCCTCAACCTCGAGGCGCTCTACGACCACCCCGACCCGGAACTCGAGCACGTCGCCAAGCTCGCGCGCTCTATCCAGCAGCGGCGCGGCGACTACAACGGCCGGATCCTCTCGATCCGCGCCGACGACCTGTACACCCTCGCGGTGATCTATTCGACCACGCCCTCGGGCCTGATCGAGAAACTCGAAGACTACGGCGTCCTGGTCCACGACCTGGCGGCGTTCTTCGCGGCGGACGAGTAGGACCGCCGCTCCCGAGCGCACGGCCGAGCCGCACCACCCGATCCCCTGCGGCAAGGCCGGCCGCCCCTATCGTGGGCGGCGACGACACGACACGGCCGGGCCGCCCTCCGCAGGCGTCCCGGCCGTCGTGTTCCCCGCCTCAGCCTTCCGGGCGCTGCTGAGCGCGCGCGGCGGCGTCGAGCACGGCGTTGATGAACCCCGTGTCGTCCGAGGAGCCGATCTGCTCGGCCACCCGCAGGGCTTCCTTGATGGCCACCGGGGCGTCGACGTCGTCGACGTGGCGGATCTCGTACAGGGCCGTGCGCATCACATTGCGGTCGACCGCGGGCATCCGCTCGACCGACCAGCCCGAGGCCGCCTCGCGGAGCGCGTCGTCCAGCTCGTCGAGGCGGTCGGCGACGCCGCCGGCGAGCCGCTCGGCGTAGGCCGGCAGGCGCGGGGCCTCGGGGTCCTGGTCGGCGCGCGTGCGGCGCTCGGCGAGCACGACCTCGACGGGTTCGTCGCGGCTCTCGGCTTCGTAGAGGATCTCCACGGCTCGCATCCGCCACTTGGTGCGGGCGGTGAGCTGCTGCCCGGCGTGCTTCTGCTTCCCCACGGCCTCAGGCCCGGGAGAGGTATTTGCCGTCGCGGGTGTCCACCTTGATCTTCTCACCGTTCTCGATGAACAGCGGGACGTTGACCTGGGCGCCGGTCTCGACGGTCGCGGGCTTGGTGCCGCCCGAGGAGCGGTCGCCCTGGAGGCCCGGCTCGGTGTAGGTCACGGTGAGCTCGACGGCGGCCGGGAGCTCCACGTAGAGGGCCTTGCCCTCGTGCATGGCCACGATCGCGTCGGAGTTCTCCAGCAGGAACCTGCCGGCGTCGCCGACGATGGTCGGCGGCAGCGGGAACTGGTCGTAGGTCTCCATGTCCATGAACACGAAGTCCTCGCCCTCCTTGTAGAGGTACTGCATGGTGCGGCGGTCGACGGTGGCCGTCTCGACCTTCGTCCCGGCGTTGAAGGTCTTGTCGACGATCTTGCCCGAGGGGATCTGCTTCAGGGTCGTACGGACGAACGCCGGACCCTTGCCGGGCTTGACGTGCAGGAACTCCTGGACCTGCCAAAGCTGGCCCTCCAGGTTGAGCACCAGGCCGTTCTTGAGGTCGTTCGTGGTTGCCACGGGCGTTCGTCTCTTTCAGTAGGAGGTGTACGGGCGGACCGGCAGTCAATGGTAGCGGCCGCTCGGCGCACGCCTCCGGTCAGGAGCACCGGCTGTGGCCACCGCTGCAGCGACGCGCACCGCGACCGAGCGGCCGCGCGGAGCGGCGGCGCTCGGTCGAGTCGGTGCCCGGAGCGGGACCTCTCGCGGAGGACTCGTCCGCGGTCACTTGTTGCCGGGTTCGTCCGTCCGGCGGTCGAACTCGCTGTGCCCGTTGGGGCACTTGGGGATCTCCTGGCCCTCCTTGACGTCGACCTTCTCGCTGCACTCGGCGCAGTGGAACGTCCCGGTCCGCTGCGCCTTCTCTCCGGCTTTGGCGGTCATGTCGCCTCCTCCTCAGTTCGCGGCGCTCATGCGACGTCCAGGACGGTCTTGAGCCAGCCCTCCTGGCGCCGGTCGAACGTCTCGTAGGCCTCGACGGCGGCCATGGGCCGCTCGTGCCGGGTGATGAACGCGGTCGGGTCGACCGTGCCGGCGACCACGAGGTCCATGAGCGCGGGCAGGTAGCGGCGGTGGTTGCAGTTGCCCATCTTCAGGGTGAGGTTCTTGTTCATCGCCGCGCCGATCGGGAAGCTGTTGAAGCCGGGCGGGTAGACCCCGATCACGCCGATGCTGCCGGCCTTGGCCACGGCCTGCACGGCCCACTCGAACGCGAGGCTGGGCGCATCGCCGGGCACCCACTGCTCCCCGCTGGGACTCGCCTCGGGGGCGGCCTGCCGCCGTTCCTGTTCGAACCGCTCGGCCAGCTTCGCGGTCTGCTCGGCGGCGGGGCCGGACTTGGGGCGCTCGGCGTCCACGCCCACGGCCTCGATGACGCGGTCGACGCCGATGCCGCCGGTGAGCTCCTTGACGACGGCGACCGGGTCCTCCTGATTGAAGTCGACCGTCTCGGCGTTCTGCTCGCGGGCCTTGTCCAAGCGGGAGGCGATGCCGTCGACGACGATCACCCGGCCGGCGCCCTGCCGCTTGGCCGAGGCGATGGCGAACTGCCCGACCACGCCCGCTCCCAGCACCAGCACGCTGTCGCCGCGGCCGACTTCGGCGAGCTTCGCGCCGAACCAGGCGGTGGGGAAGATGTCCGACAGCAGGATCGCCTGGTCGTCGGACACCGCGTCCGGGATGCGCACCATGCTCGTCATCGCGTACGGCACGCGCGCGTACTCGGCCTGCAGGCCGTCGACCGGGCCGGTGGACTCGGGTCCGCCGAAGAAGCACGTGCCGGCCGAGGGCCCGTTCGGGTTGGCGGTGTCGCACTGCGCGTAGTAGCCGGCGCGGCAGTACGAGCACGTGCCGCACCCGATCGTGGAGGTCACCACCACGCGGTCGCCCGGGCTGAATCCGCGCACGTCCGGCCCGGCCTCCTCGACCACGCCGACGGCCTCGTGCCCGAGGATCGTGCCCTCGACCATGCCCGGCATGGTGCCGCGCACCATGTGCAGGTCCGTGCCGCAGATCGCGCTGCGCGTGATCCGCACGATCGCGTCGCCCGGATCCTGGATCTTCGGGTCGGGCACCTCGTCCAGACGTATGTCACCGGTCCCGTGCCACACCACTGCCTTCACCGCATTCGCCTCCTCGTCGTGACGTCGGCGGCGGGTTCCCGGCGGCCCGACCCCTAAACGCGTCGGCGCCCCTCCCTCCGCTGTGGGCGGATCCGCTCACGGCGGATTCGGTGGCGGACGGTTCGGACGGGGGCGCACGGTGGGGTCATGAACGACGACCAACGACCCCCGCTGTTCGACGAGCGAGCCCGGCGCGAGCTCTACCACCAGCGCGTCCTCGTGCTCGACGGCGCCCTCGACGACGACAACGGCACGCTGCTGGCGACACAGCTGATGGCCCTGGCGGCGGAGGACCCGTCCGACGACATCGCGCTGTGGATCCACTCTCCCGGCGGCTCGGTGCCCTCGATGCTCGCCATCCGCGACGTCATCAGGCTCGTCCCCTGCGACGTGTCCACACTGGCGCTCGGCATCGCCTGCAGCGCGGGCCAGTTCCTCCTGTCGGCGGGGACGCGCGGAAAGCGGCGGGCCCTGCCGCACTCCCGGGTCCTGATGCACCAGGGCTCCGCCGGGATCGCCGGCGCCGCGGTCGACATCGAGTTGCAGGCGAACGATCTGCGCGATACGCGGGACACGGTGCTCCGGCTCATCGCCGAGGACACCGGGCAGAGCGCCGAGCGGGTCTTCGAGGACTCGCTGCGCGACCGCTGGTACACCGCGACCGAGGCGCTCGAATACGGGTTCATCGACGCGGTCGTCGAGTCCTTCGACGACGTCGCACCGCGAAGCCGCAGGAGCGTCGGGCTCGGCTTCCCCTCGGAAGGGGGCGTGCGATGAGCACCTACGCGATCCCCAACGTCATCACCGAGCACCCGCGCGGCGAGCGGATCATGGACGTCTACTCGCACCTGCTCAGCGAGCGGGTCGTCTACCTCGGGACCGCCATCGACGCGGGAGTGGCGAACGCCCTGGTCGCGCAGCTGCTGCATCTGGAGGCGACCGACCCCGACCGCGACATCCAGCTCTACGTCAACTGCGAGGGCGGCGACCCCAGCGCGATGCTGGGCGTGTACGACACCCTGCGCTACATCCGGCCGCGGGTCGCGACCACGTGCGTCGGGCAGGCCGTCGCGGTCGGCGCGGTGCTCCTGGCCGCCGGCGCGCCCGGGAAGCGGTCGGCGCTCCCCCATGCGCGCATCATCCTCGACCAGCCGGCGGCGCAAGGCCGCGGGGCCATCCCGGACCTCATCCTCCAGGCCGACGAGATCGTCCGCGTCCGCGCGAGCATCGAGCAGATCCTCTCCCGGCACACCGGGCAGCCGCCGGAGCGGCTGCGGGCCGACACCGACCGCGATCGGGTCTTCGCCGCGACCGCGGCCAAGGAGTACGGGCTCATCGACCACGTCATCGAGGAGCGGTGAGCCGGCGGAGGTGTCAGGCGGCCAGCGCGTAGGCGGCGCGGCGGTCCGCGCCGACGCTGACCTGCGTTGTCGAGCGCAGCCGCTCGGCGACCGCGTGCGTCAGGTCGGCGAGCGTGGTGTCGAGCGCCCCGGCGACCGCGGCGATCATCTCGCTGGAGGGCTCTTTGAGGCCGCGCTCGATCTCGGAGAGGTACTGCGGGGAGATCCCGGCGCGGTCGGCGGTCTCGGCGAGCGTCTCGCCGCGCTCGCTGCGGAGGCGCCGTAGGCGTTCGCCGAGCGCGTCGCGCCAGAGCGGCTCGCGAGTGGTCGGTGGCCGCGGCTCGGCGGCGGTCTTCGGCGATGGGGCGGTCTCGGTCATGCTTCATGCTAGACCGGCCGCCCCGTCGGTTTCAGTGCGTTACGCCGACGGCGGAATCCGGCGGCAGGGGCCGGCCTAGGTCTCGGAGGCGATGTAGTGCAGGGCCGCCACATAGCCGCGCAGGCCCAGGCCCGCGATGACGCCGGTGGCGTGCGCCGAGACGAACGAATGGTGGCGGAACGACTCGCGTTTGTGCACATTGGAGATATGGACCTCGATGAGCGGTGCGGTCAGCTGCGCGCAGGCGTCGCCGATCGCCACCGAGGTGTGGGTCCAGGCCGCGGCGTTGAGGACCACGGGGATCGCCTCGTCGGCGGCCTCGTGCAGCCACTCGATGAGCTCGCCTTCGTGGTTGGTCTGGCGGACCGCCACCTCGAGGCCCAGGTGCTCTCCGGTGGAGGCGCACAGCGCGACCAGGTCGTCGTGGCTCTCGGAGCCGTAGATCCCCGGTTCGCGGCGGCCGAGCCGGTTCAGGTTGGGACCGTTCAGCACGTACGTCTTCACGAGGTCAGCCTCTCATAGGCCTCGCGCTGCTGCTCGGCGGTCACGTCGTCGACCACGGCGGCCTTGCCGAGGTCCTCCAGGAGGATGAACCGCTGGGTCCTGCCGATGTTCTTCTTGTCGACCATCATGGTGGAGTGGATCTCCTCCCATCGACCGGGCTCGTATGAGGTCGGCAGGCCGAGGGACTCCAGGACGGCCTTGGTGCGGTCGACCAGGTCGATGCGGCCGGTGATGGCTCCGAGGTGGGCGGCGTAGACCATGCCGACGGCGACGGCGTCGCCGTGCCGCCAGCGGTAGCGCTCGAGCTTCTCGAGGGCGTGGGCGAAGGTGTGGCCGTAGTTGAGGATCGCGCGCAGGCCGCCCTCTTTGAGGTCGGCGGCGACCACCTCGGCCTTCATGGCGACGGCACGCTCGACCAGTTCGGCGAGGACCGGGCTGGAGGCGTCCAGGGCGGCCTCGGGGTCGGCCTCGACGAGGTCGAGGATGACCGGGTCGGCGATGAATCCGGCCTTGACGACCTCGGCCAGTCCGGCGGCCAGGTCCCGGCGCGGGAGCGTGGCGAAGTGGTCCAGGTCGATCAGGACCGCGCGCGGCGGGTGGAAGGCGCCCACCAGGTTCTTGCCGGCGGCGGTGTTCACGCCGGTCTTGCCGCCCACGGCGGCGTCGACCGCGCCGAGCAGCGAGGTCGGGACGTGGACGACGCCCACGCCGCGCAGCCAGCAGGCCGCGACGAAGCCGGCCAGGTCGGTCACCGCTCCCCCGCCGACGCCGATCACCAGGTCGGTCCGGGTGAAGCCTTCGGCGCCGAGCGCTTCCCAGCACTGCTCGGCGACGGCGATCGACTTGCCGTCCTCGGCGTCGGGGACCTCCATGAGGGTGGCCTCGACGCCGTCGGGCATCAGCGATCCGGCCCGCTCGGCGAGGGCGGCGGTGCTGGCGGTGTGGAGGACCGCGACGCGCGCGGCCGCGCCGAGGTGCTCGGGGAGGCGCGAGACGACGCCGCGGCCGATGAGGACCGGGTACGGGGACTTGTCGTCGCGCACCTCGACCGTGCGGGTCTCGAGCTTCACGGCGATCTCCTCTGCCAGTTCGGCGACGTCCCTGCCGGTGGTGTCGACTTCGATGTCGGCGACTTCCCGGTACAGCGGGAGCCGCTCGTCCATGAGCCGGCGGAGGGTCGCGCGCGGGTTGACCGCCAGGAGCGGGCGGCCGCGGTCGATCTCGGTGCGTTTGACGGCCTCGCCGAGGTCGACCCGCAGGTGGACGACCGGCACGTCGTCGAGGAGGCGGCGCGTGTCCTCGGCCATGACCGCTCCCCCGCCCAGGGCGAGGACGCCGTCGTGTTCGGCGACGGCGCGGCGCACGGCCTCGCGTTCGAGGCCGCGGAAGTGCTCCTCGCCGTCGTCGACGAATATGTCGGGGATCGGCTTGCCGGCGGCTTCGGCGATGTCGGCGTCGGTGTCACGGAAGGTCGTGCCGAGGCGTTCGGCCAGCGCGGTGCCGACGGTGGTCTTGCCCGAGCCCGGGGGGCCGACGATGACGACGGGCCGCATGGCTACCGCACCCGCAGGTTCTGGAGGTAGGTCTCGAGGTTGCGGCGGGCTTCGCCGACCGAGTCGCCGCCGAACTTCTCCAGGGCGGCTTCGGCCAGGACGTAGGCGACCATCGATTCGCCGACGACGCCGCCGGCGGGCACGGCGCAGACGTCGGAGCGCTGGTTGATCGCTTCGGCGGCCTCGCCGGTCTCGGTGTCGATGGTGCGCAGCGGCCGGGTCAGCGAGGAGATGGGCTTGAGCATGGCCGAGACCCGCAGCGGCTGGCCGGTGGTGATGCCTCCTTCGAGGCCGCCGGCGCGGTCGGTGAGGCGCTCGACGCGGTCGGCGCCGGGCACGATCTCGTCGTGGGCGGCGGAGCCGCGGACGGCGGCCTGGGTGAGGCCGTCGCCGATCTCGACGGCCTTGACCGACTGGATGGACATGAGGGCCGCGGCCAGGCGGGAGTCGAGTTTGCGGTCCCATTGGACGTGGGAGCCGAGGCCGGGAGGGACGTTGTAGGCGAGGACCTCGACGACGCCGCCGAGGGTGTCGGCGTCCTTCTTGGCGGCGTCGACTTCGGCGACCATCCGGGCGGAGGCGTCGGGGTCGAGGCAGCGCATGGGGTCGGCGTCGACGGCCTCGAAGTCGGCGGGGGTCGGCACGGTGCCGTCCTTGACGCGGACGGGGCCGAGGGCCTTGACGTGGGAGAGGATGTCGATGCCGAAGGTCTGCTTGAGGAATGCCTTGGCGGCGGTGCCGCCGGCGACGCGGGCGGCGGTCTCGCGGGCGGAGGCGCGCTCGAGGATGGGGCGGGCGTCGGTGTGGTCGTACTTCTGCATGCCCGCGAGGTCGGCGTGGCCGGGCCTGGGACGGGTGAGCGGGGCGTTGCGGGCGAGGCCGTCGAGGACGGTCTGGTCGACCGGGTCGGCGGCCATGACCTGTTCCCACTTGGGCCATTCGGTGTTGCCGACTCTGATGGCGACGGGCGAGCCGAGGGTGCGGCCGTGGCGGACGCCGCCGATGAAGCCGACCTCGTCGGCCTCGAACTTCATGCGGGCCCCGCGGCCGTAGCCGAGGCGGCGGCGGGCCAGTTCGGCGGCCACCTCACCGGTGGTCAGCTCGATGCCCGCGGGCAGGCCGTCGAGGGTGACCACGAGTTCGGGTCCGTGTGATTCTCCAGCTGTCATCCATCGCAACACGCCTTAAGTCTGCCACTCGGCTCCGGCTGAACCGGCATCTGGTGGGACGGGTGTCCCACAGCCCGGAAGCGATCAGTGACACAGGTGCGCGTCGGCTTGGTGTGCCTGCGGGGTCTTGTGTTAACCCTGTGTTCATTAGAGCGCTCTAGTAGCGCGCTCTAGCACCGCTAGAATGACACCGGCCGCGTCCGGCTCCATCGAGGACCGGGGACCGCGGTCGCACCTTTTCCCCGGCATGTGAAAGGCAACGGTGCTCATGAGCGACAAGACCTCGCGTGCTCCCGCACGGTCGCGAAAACCCACGATGGCCGACGTCGCCGCGAAGGTGGGGGTCTCGCGAGCGCTCGTCTCCCTGGTGTTCCGCGGCCTGCCCGGCGCGAGCGCCGAGACGCGCGAGCGGGTCTTCGAGGCCGCGGCCGAGCTCGGCTACCGGCCCGACATGGCCGCGCGGCTGCTGGCCCGGGGCCGCAGCAAGGTCCTCGGCATCCTGTTCACCGCGCGCAACCCGTACCACGTCGACTTGGTGGAGGCGATCTATCCGGCCGCCGAGGAGCTCGGATACGACATCGTGCTCTCGGCCGCCGTGCCCACGCGCGACGAGGGCAAGGCGATCGAGGCGCTCATCGGGCACCGGAGCGAGGCGCTGCTGCTGTGCGGACCGGTGATCCCCGACGAGGACATCGTGGACATCGCCCGCCGCATCCCGACGGTGACGGTGGGGCGGCGCGTGCCGACGGCCGCGGCCGACACGGTGACCACGTCGGACCGGCCCGGTGTGCGGGCGCTGATCGGGTACCTGGTGGAGCTCGGCCACCGGGACATCGTGCACGTCGACGGCGGCGGGCGTCCCGGCGCGCCCGAACGCCGTCGCGCCTACCGCGATGCCATGCGCTCCCACGGGTTGACCGAGCACATTCGGGTGATCCCCGGCAACCACTCCGAGGAGGCCGGCGGCGACGCGGCGCGGGCGATGCTCGCCGAGGACCGATCGCTGCCGACCGCGGTGTTCGCCTCGAACGACCAGTGCGCCATCGGGCTCTTGGACGTCTTCACCAGGGCCGGAGTGCGGGTTCCGGAGCAGATATCCATTGTGGGCTTCGACGACAGCCACATCGCCGGCCTCAGCCACATCGACCTGACGACGGTCCGCCAGGACGTGCCGCGCCTGGCGCACTTGGCGGTCCAGGCGGCCGACGAGCAGCTGCGCGGCGCCCGGGATCCGGGGGCATATATGAAGTTGGAACCGAAACTGCTCATTCGGGGCACTAGCGGACCGCCTGTGTCCCAATGAATTTTGATCGTTTCAGAAGGGAAGCTAACTATTGACACGCATCAATTTAGATGACAGGATGTGCGTGGTATCGCTCCCAAGACAAGTGCGAAGGAAGTACCATGCCCCTTCAGCTCCATCATCCCTCACGAAGAACGCGCCGCGCGCTGCTGGCCGTGGCGACCGCCGGCGCCGTAGCGGCCTCCACCGCCGCCGTCGCCGGCGCCTGGGCGCAGGAGGAGGAACCAGAGCCGACGAACATCATCGTCAACGGCGACTTCTCCTCCGGCTCGGACCCGTGGTGGGCGACCGCCAACCTCACCGGCGCCGTCGCCGACGGCGAATGGTGCCTCGACGTGCCGGGCGAGACCTCCAACCCCTGGGACGCCATCGTCGGCCAGAACGACCTGCCGCTGGCCGAAGGCGAGTCCTACGAGCTGCGCTTCACCGCCCGCGCCTCTGCCGAAGTGAGCGTGCGAGCACTCGTCCAGCGCGACGTCGACCCGTGGCCGACCCAGTTGGAGGAGTTCCCGGCACTCGGCACCGAGGCCCAGACCTACAGCTACACCTTCACTTCGAACGCCGACTGGACCGACGCCCAGCTGGCCTTCCAGATCGGCCGGCACGCCGAGCCGTGGCAATTCTGCATTTCGGAGGTCGCATTGCTCACCGGCGCCGAGCCGCCCTCATATGATCCCGATACCGGCCCGCGAGTGCGGGTCAACCAGGTCGGCTACCTGCCCGACGGCCCCAAGCGGGCCACCCTGGTGACCGAGGCGACCGAGCCGGTGGCCTGGGAGGTGCGCGACGCCGAGGGCGACGTGGTCACCACCGGCGACTCCGCCGTGCACGGCGACGACGTCGGTTCGGGCCAGTCGGTGCACCTCATCGACTTCTCGCAGCTGACCGCTGCCGGCTCTGGCTACACGCTCACCGCCGACGGCGAGACCTCGTACCCGTTCGACATCGGGGTCGAGGCCTATCGCGACATGACGGTCGACGCGCTCTCGTTCTACTACCCGCAGCGCAGCGGCATCGCCATCGACGATGCGATCGCCCCCGGGTACGGCCGGGAGGCCGGTCACGTGGACGTGGCGCCGAACCAGGGCGACGGAGCCGTCCCGTGCTACCAGGACGCCTGCGACTACACCCTGGACGTCACCGGCGGCTGGTACGACGCGGGCGACCACGGCAAGTACGTGGTCAACGGCGGCATCTCGGTCGCGCAGGTCATGAGCGTCTACGAGCGCGCGCTGCACGCCCCGACCGGCGACCCGGACCGCTTCGGGGACGGCAGCCTCAGGATCCCCGAGCACGGCGACGGCGTTCCGGACGTGCTCGACGAGGCCCGCTGGGAGATGGAGTTCCTGCTGAGCATGCAGGTGCCCGCCGGCGAGGAGCTCGGGGGCATGGCGCACCACAAGATCCACGACGAGGCGTGGACGGGACTGCCGCTGATGCCGGCCGACGACCCGCAGCCGCGCTACCTGTACCCGCCGTCGACGGCGGCGACGCTGAACCTCTCGGCCACCGGGGCGCAGTGCGCCCGACTCTTCGCGCCCTACGACGCGGCGTTCGCCGAGCAGTGCCTGGACGCCGCCGAGACCGCTTGGGCGGCCGCGCTGGAGCACCCGGACCTGTTCGCCGGGGCGAGCCCCGGCGGCGGCGGTCCGTACGATGACACCAAGGTCAGCGACGAGTTCTACTGGGCCGCGGCCGAGCTCTACATCACCACCGGTGAGCAGGTCTACGCCGACTACCTGGCCTCCTCGGAGCTGCACGAGGCCGACGTGTTCGCCTCGCCGTTCGCATGGCCCGAGGTGGCCGCGCTCGGCAAGATCGACCTGGCGACCGTGCCGAACGCCCTGCCGGGTCGCGAGGCGATCGTCGACCAGGTCGTCGCCGGAGCCGAGTCCTACCTGGACAAGCAGGCTTCGAACCCGTGGGACCTCGCCTACGGCGGCGACGGGCACTTCGACTGGGGCTCCAACAGCTCGGTGCTCAACGCGCTCGCCGTCATCGGCGCGGCCTACGACCTCACCGGCGAGGACCGCTTCCGCGACGGCGTGCTGGCCGGGATGGACTACGTCCTCGGACGCAACGCGCTGAACAACTCCTACGTGACCGGCTACGGCACGCACTACTCGCAGAACCAGCACAGCCGGTGGTACGCCAACCAGCTGGACCCGAACCTGCCGAACCCGCCGAAGGGCACCCTCGCGGGCGGGCCGAACACCATCGTCGGCACCTGGGACCCGGTGGCGCAGCGGTGGCTCGAGGACTGCGCGCCGCAGTGGTGCTACATCGACGACATCGGCTCCTGGGCGACCAACGAGCTGACGATCAACTGGAACGCCCCGCTGGCCTACATGGCGAGCTTCGTGGCCGACCAGGGCGACGCGGTCGCGGCGCCGTCGTGCCAGGTGCAGTACCTGACGCACGGGGCGTGGGAGGACGGGTTCAACGTCGAGGTGATCGTCAAGAACACCGGTGACGAGCCGCTGAAGAATCTGACCGTCCGCTGGGCGATGCCGAGCGGGCAGACGATCGACCGGTCGTGGAGCGCCGACGTGGTCCAGGAGGGCCACGTGGTGACCGCGACCGAGCTCGGCGGCGGCTACCCGCTGCAGCCGGGGAAGGAGTACACGTTCGGCTTCCTCGGCGCCAAGGACGAGGTCCGCGCCGCACTAGAGCCGGCTTCGGTCTCCTGCACGGCCGGATAGCTGACCTCGGCCAGCGGTAGACCAGGCGGAGGGTGCTCCGGCGTCGCGGCGTCTCGGCATCGCCGGAGCACCCGTTCAAGGGGGCGGCCCCAATGATTGTGGCCGCCCCCGCTCGCTTGCCCGCCGCCGGTCTGGCCTCCCGGCGGCTCGGCGGTTGCCGTGCGCTCTACTTGGCGATCAGTTCCTCGGCCGTCCAGTCGCAGAGCGTGTAGTCGTCGAGGTTGCCGACGTGACCGGCCGACAGCAGGCCGCCCTGCCAGTCCCAGTTCACGGCGCAGATGTTCGAGGCGAGGTTGACGCCGTCGGCGTTCTGGTCCCACCCGTTGCAGATGTTGTGGATGTCGGTGTTGCCCGCACCGAGCACGTCGACCAGGCTGCCGTTCCAGTTGCCGAGGCAGATGTTCGACAGCACGTTGACGCCGCCGGCCTCCGGGCTGATGTCCTCAGCCGCGGCGGGCGAGGCGATACCCGCAGCGAGCATCCCTGCGGCGCCGGCCAGAGCGGCGCCACCAAGAGCTTTACGAAGCATGAAGGCTCCCTTGAATTGATGTGGTTGGTCGGTCCGGATAACAGGACCACTCAGGACTATATGCGATCTTTACCTAGATTCAAGGATTTTGAGCCGATTCACGGCCTTAATTCTTTATATCGTCATTAGCGAATAATGCCCATATTTCTGGGGCGGCGGCGAGCGCCGCGGCGGCGCCGAGCAGCATGGCCGGTCCGAACGGGAGGTCTTTGCCGCGCAAGGCGAGGACGGCCGCGCCTTGGACGCCGCCGATGACGACGGCGGCGAGGAGGGCCAGCACGGCGGTCTGCCAGGAGCTCCAGCCGAGGACGAGCCCGAGGAGGCCGGCGAGTTTGACGTCGCCGAAGCCGAGCTGGCCGGCCAGGTGCGCGGCGAGGAACACGGCGACGGCGGCGCCGGCGCAGAGCCCGGCGCGCAGGACGGAGTCGGGCTCGGCGGTGGCGAGCAGGAGGGCGGCGACGACGGGGTACGCCGGCAGCACCACCGCGTCCGGCAGGCGCCGCCGGTAGGCGTCGACCCAGGCCGCGACGATGCCGGCGGCCGCGACCGCCGAGAGCGCGAACGCGTGGAGGGGGTCGGCGGCGCGCCAGAGGATCAGCATCGCGACGGCGAGGCTGACGGCGGCGACCGCGCGGGGATCGGGGCGACGCGAGGCGGCCAGGGCGATGCACCAGCCGAGTCCGGGACTGGCCAGGAACGCCGCGGCGGCGGCGCCGGTGATGAGCATGCGCCAGATGCTCGCACGCCCGCGCCCGCCCCGCCGACAACGACACGTCCGGGCCGCCACAGCGATCCCCTATATCCTATAGGATATATCCTATAGGGAGTGCGCTAGCGTCGGGCCTTGCGGGCGCCGCCGGTCTTGGCGCGGCGGGCCGCCGGAGCGCCTCCGGTCTTGGGGGCGGTGAACTCGGCGGTGCCGTTGCCGCTGAGGCCGAGCAGCGGCCGCAGGTACCGGCCGGTGTGGCTGGCCTCGATCTCGGCGACCTGCTCGGGCGATCCGGCCGCGACCAGCGTGCCGCCTTTGTCGCCGCCCTCGGGACCGAGGTCGATGACCCAGTCCGAGCACTTGATCACCTCGAGGTTGTGCTCGATGGTGATGACGGTGTTGCCCTTGTCGACCAGGCCGTCGAGCACGCCGAGGAGCTTGCGGACGTCCTCGAAGTGCAGGCCGGTGGTCGGCTCGTCGAGGATGTAGACGGTCCTGCCGGTCGAGCGCTTCTGCAGCTCCGAGGCGAGCTTGACGCGCTGGGCCTCGCCGCCCGACAGGGTCGGGGCCGGCTGGCCGAGGCGCACATAGCCCAGACCCACGTCGACGAGGGTCTTGAGGTGCCGGTGGATCGACTGGATCGGCTCGAAGAAGTCCGCGGCCTCCTCGATCGGCATGTCGAGCACGTCGGAGATGGTCTTGCCCTTGTAGTGGACCTTGAGCGTGTCGCGGTTGTACCGCGCTCCCCCGCACTCCTCGCAGGGCACGTACACGTCCGGCAGGAAGTTCATCTCGATCTTGAGGGTGCCGTCGCCGCTGCAGGCCTCGCAGCGGCCGCCCTTGACGTTGAAGGAGAACCGGCCCGGGCCCCAGCCGCGGACCTTCGCCTCCGGCGTGCCGGCGAAGAGCTTGCGGACCTTGTCGAACACGCCGGTGTAGGTGGCCGGGTTCGAGCGCGGGGTGCGCCCGATCGGCGACTGGTCCACGCCGACGACCTTGTCGACCCCGTCGACGCCGCTGATGGTGCGGTGCCGGCCGGCGACGATCTTGGCGCCGTTGATCTCGGCGGCGAGCGTGTTGTAGAGGATCTCGTTGACCAGTGTGGACTTGCCGGAGCCGGACACGCCCGTGACGGCCACCATGCAGCCCATCGGGAAGGCCACGTCGACGTTCTTGAGGTTGTTCTCCCTGGCGCCCTTGACGACCAGTTCACGGTCCGGCGAGGGAGCGCGGCGCCGCGCGGGCACCTCGATCCGGCGGCGGCCGGACACGTAGTCGCCGGTGATGGAACCGGGAGCGTCGGCCAGTCCTTTGACCGGCCCGGAGTAGATGACCGAGCCGCCGTGCTCGCCGGCGCCCGGCCCGATGTCGACGACGTGGTCGGCCACGCGGATGGTGTCCTCGTCGTGCTCGACGACGATGAGCGTGTTGCCGAGGTCGCGCAGGCGCTCGAGGGTGCCGATGAGCCGGTTGTTGTCGCGCTGGTGCAGCCCGATGGAGGGCTCGTCGAGCACGTAGAGGACGCCGACGAGGCCGGCGCCGATCTGGGTCGCCAGGCGGATCCGCTGGGCCTCGCCGCCCGAGAGGCTCCCGGCCGAGCGCGCCAGCGTCAGGTAGTCCAGGCCCACGTCGAGCAGGAACTGGAGCCTGGCGGTGACCTCCTTGACGATCGGAGCGGCGATCATCGAGTCGCGGGCAGACGGCGCCAGCTTCGCGAAGAACGCCGAGCATTCGACGATCGAGAGGCTGCAGACGTCGAAGATCGACTTGCCCTCGACGGTGACGGCCAGGACCTCCGGCTTCAGGCGGGCGCCGTCGCACGCCGAGCACGGGATCTCGCGCATGAACTGCTCGTACTTCTCGCGCGTCCACTCCGAGTCGGTCTCGTGGTGGCGGCGCTCGACCCACGGCACCACGCCTTCGAAGCGGGTCTCGTAGGAGCGCCGCTGCCCGCGCTTGTTGCGGTAGGAGACCTGGAGGGTCTCGCCGTAGCCGAACAGGACGGCCTTCTGGGCCCGCGCGGGCAGGTCGGCCCACGGCGTGTCGACGTCGAAGCCGACCGCCTCGCCGAGCGCGACGATCTGGTACAGGAAGTAGTCGCCCATGCCGACCGACGACCAGGGCGCGAGCGCGCCTTCGCGGATGGTGGCCTCCTGGTCCCGGATGGCCAGCTCCGGGTCGACCTCCTTGCGCATGCCGAGGCCGTGGCAGACCGGGCAGGCGCCGAAGGGGGCGTTGAAGGAGAAGGTGCGCGGTTCCAGCTCGTCGAGCGTCAGCGGGTGGTCGTTGGGGCAGGCCAGCTTCTCGGAGAAGCGGCGCTTGCGGCCGGGGTCGTCCTCGGGCAGGTCGACGAAGTCGAGTTCGACGACCCCGTCGGCCAGCGCCAGGGCCGACTCGACCGAGTCGGTGACGCGCTGGATCGCCGAGGGCTTGACGACGAGGCGGTCGACGACGACCTCGATGTCGTGCTTCTCCTGCTTCTTGAGCGCGGGGACGTCGGCGAGGGGGTAGACGGTGCCGTCGACTCGGGCGCGGGCGTAGCCCTGCTGCTGGAGGTCGCTGAAGAGGTCGACGAACTCGCCTTTGCGGCGGCGCACGACGGGGGCGAGGACCTGGAACCGGGTGCCTTCGGGCAGGGCCATGATCTGGTCGGTGATCTGCTGGGGCGACTGGCTGACGATCGGCTCGCCGCACTGGGGGCAGTGGGGCACGCCGATGCGGGCGTACAGCAGGCGCAGGTAGTCGTAGATCTCGGTGATGGTGCCGACGGTGGAGCGCGGGTTGCGGGAGGTGGACTTCTGGTCGATCGAGACCGCGGGCGAGAGGCCTTCGATGAAGTCGACGTCGGGTTTGTCCATCTGGCCGAGGAACTGGCGGGCGTATGCCGAGAGCGATTCGACGTAGCGGCGCTGGCCTTCGGCGAAGACGGTGTCGAACGCCAGCGAGGACTTGCCGGAGCCGGACAGGCCGGTGAAGACGATGAGGGAGTCCCGCGGCAGGTCGAGGTCGACGTCTTTGAGGTTGTGCTCGCGGGCGCCGCGCACGACGATGTTGCCTGAAGACAGGGCCGCGCGGGTTCGCTGGGTCTCGGATTGAAGCTGCTCGTTGGCCACCGTGGGAATCTAACCTTCGGGTCCGACAGGTCTGGGGAGCCCGGCGTGCGGCTCGGGCCTCCCAACGACAGTACCCGCTCCGGACCTGCGAACCGAGTGGCGGCTGTGAGGCGTGCCTCAGTTGTCACGCGTCATATCGGTAGAGGTCGTACTGCTGCATGATGCCGATGAGCTTGTCGGAGTACTTCGGGTCGGTGGCGTACCCGGCCCGGTGGATCTCGCGGGCGAACCGGTCGGGGTCGTCGCGGTGGGTCATGGCCTTGGCGTAGCGCGACCAGCCCGAGAGCAGTTCGCCGTGGTCCCGGAAGGAGTCGCCGACGTTGTCGTAGGCGCGGAAGGTGGCGTTCATGTCGAAGCATCCGCCGATGGGGCTGCATTCGAAGGTGCTGTAGTCGCGGCAGCCGATGGCCAGGTCGCCGGGTGAGCCGAAGCACTTCATGCCGAAGAGGTTGTGGTCTTCGCGCGCCAGCGCGCTCTTGCCCCAGCCGCTCTCGAGGATCGCCTGGGCGAGGGTGACCGATGCGGGCACGCCGGTGGCGTCGCGGCCGGCTTCGGCGGCGGGGGCGTGGGCGTCGATGAAGGCGCGGTTGTCGCCGCTGGGGACGCCGGGCGCGTCTTGGCCGCACCAGGGCAGCCAGGGCTCGCCGTCGGTCCATTCGATGTAGGCGGCGGTGACGTGGCGGCGGGTGTCGAGGCGGTACCAGACGCTGGTCTCGGCGATCCGGCCGTCGATGCGCTGGCCCCAGATCTGGCATTTGACGCTGACGGGCGCGCCGTTGTCCAGGGTTTCGATCCGCTGGGACGCGGTGGTGGCCCCGGCGCGGACGTTGAGGTCGCCGCCGGAGGTGGCGACCTGGGCGGCGGTGGGGCGCGCGCCGGCGGCGGCGCACCAGGGGAGGTCGACTTCGCCGCCGGCCCAGCGGATGTAGGCGTTGCTGATCCAGCGGTCTCTGCCGATGCGCAGCCAGGTGGTGGAGGCGCGCACGTGTCCTTCGATGTGCTGGCCGCGGACCTTGCAGTGGACGGCGGGGGCGGAGCCGTTCTCGAGGGTGTCGACCTTGTCCTGGTCGGTGGCCGGTCCGGAGCGGACGTTGAGCGGTCCTCCGGAGGTGTGGACGGTGGCGTTGGTGAGCATGGCCTGTGCGGGCGGGACGCCGGTGAGCATGAGTCCGGCGGCGAGCGCCATGGCCATGGTGAGCCTGATTCGAAGTCGTGTCGCGCTCATACCGTCGAATCGTACGAATCATCCCGTTTGCTGTCTTGAAATCGCTGAACATGAGGTTTACTCAACGGTGTTGGCTGTCACGTCTCCTGGGCGCGATTCCGTCCGCCGCATAGGAGACAATTGTCGCCGTGTCTCTACGCTCTGATCTGCGAAACATCGCCATCGTCGCCCACGTCGACCACGGGAAGACCACCCTCGTCGACGCCATGCTCAAGCAGGCCGGGGCGTTCCGGGAAGGCGCCGACGTGGACGACCGCGTCATGGACTCGATGGACCTCGAGCGCGAGAAGGGCATCACGATCCTCGCGAAGAACACCGCCGTCCACTACACCGATCCGGCCGACGGCTCCCCGATGGTCATCAACATCATCGACACGCCCGGCCACGCCGACTTCGGCGGCGAGGTCGAGCGCGGGCTGTCGATGGTCGACGCCGTCGTCCTCCTCGTCGACGCCTCGGAGGGCCCCCTCCCGCAGACCAGGTTCGTGCTGCGCAAGGCCCTCGAAGCCCGCCTCCCGGTCATCCTGTGCATCAACAAGACCGACCGGCCCGACGCCCGCATCGACGAGGTGGTCAACGAGACCTACGACCTCTTCCTCGACCTCGACGCCGACGAGGAGCAGATCGAGTTCCCGATCGTCTACGCCTGCGCCCGCGACGGCGTCGCCTCGCTGAACCAGCCCGCCGACGGCACCGTCCCGGCCGACTCGGAGAACCTCAAGCCGTTCTTCGACACCATCCTCGACCACGTGCCCGCCCCCGAGTACGAGCCCGGCGCGCCGCTCCAGGCGCACGTGACCAACCTCGACGCCGACAACTTCCTGGGCCGCATCGCGCTGTGCCGCATCGCCGAAGGCGAGCTGCGCAAGGGCCAGACCGTGGCGTGGATGCGCCGCGACGGTTCGATCCAGAGGGTCCGCATCACCGAGCTGATGATGACCGAGGCGCTCACCCGCAAGCCCGCCGAGAAGGCCGGTCCCGGCGACATCTGCGCCATCGCCGGCATCCCCGACATCATGATCGGCGAGACCCTCGCCGATCCCGAGCGCCCCGAGGCGCTGCCGTTGATCACCGTCGACGAGCCGGCGATCTCGATGACGATCGGCACCAACAACTCCCCGCTGGTCGGCAGGGGCGGCAAGGGCCACAAGGTCACCGCCCGCCTGGTCAAGGACCGGCTCGACCGCGAACTGGTCGGCAACGTCTCGCTGCGGGTGCTGCCGACCGAGCGGCCCGACACCTGGGAGGTCCAGGGCCGCGGCGAGCTCGCGCTGGCGATCCTGGTCGAGCAGATGCGCCGCGAGGGATTCGAACTGACCGTGGGCAAGCCCGAGGTGGTCACCAAGATCGTCGACGGCAAGACCTACGAGCCGGTCGAGCGGATGACCATCGACTCCCCCGAGGAGCACCTCGGCGCGATCACGCAGCTCATGGCCGCCCGCAAGGGCCGCATGGAGACGATGACGAACCACGGCTCCGGCTGGGTGCGCATGGAGTGGCTGGTGCCCTCCCGCGGCCTCATCGGCTTCCGCACCGAGTTCCTGACCCAGACGCGCGGCACCGGCATCGCCCACTCGATCTTCGAGACCCATGAGACGTGGTTCGGCGAGCTGCGGACCCGCAACAACGGCTCGCTGGTGGCCGACCGGGCCGGGCAGGTCACCGCCTTCGCGATGATCAACCTCCAGGAGCGCGGCGTCCTGTTCGTCGGCCCCGGCACCGAGGTCTACGAGGGCATGATCGTCGGCGAGAACTCCCGGGCCGACGACATGGACGTGAACATCACCAAGGAGAAGAAGCTCACCAACATGCGCGCCGCGGCCGCCGACACCACCGAGAACGTGGTGCCGCCGCGCGCGCTGTCGCTCGAGCAGTCGCTGGAGTTCTGCCGCGACGGCGAGTGCGTCGAGGTCACGCCCGAGGCGGTCCGGATCCGCAAGGTCGTCCTGGACCAGAAGGAGCGCGGCCGCGCGGCGTCGAAGGCCAAGCACGCCGGCTGACCGAAGGCGACGAGAACGGGCCCGACCTGCTATGAGGTCGGGCCCGTTCCTTTCGTTCACGGCGCCGAGCGTCGCATCGGTTCACTCGTCATCGAGCCTCCGGCGCTCCGCGAGCCCGGACTCATTCGTCATCGCGTCGCTGGCGCTCCGCCAGGAAGTGCTCGAACGCGGCGCCGAGTTCGTCGGCGGTCGGCATCCGGCCGTCCTGGAGCATCTCGTCGGCCTCGGCCGCCTCGGTGAACGAGTCGTACTGGTCCTCCAGCGATTTCACGACTTCGGCCACCTCCTGCGATTCGGCCACCTGGTCGGCGATGTCGGCGTCGACGCGCACGCGGTCGTCCTCCAGGGCCGGGTCCGAGGGCAGATCCAGGCCGGTGGCCTCGCGAAGGCCCTCGAGCAGGCGGATCGTCGCCGCCGGGTAGCTCATCTGCATCACGTAGTGCGGCACGTGCACCGACAGCCCGAGCGCGTCCCGTCCCGACTCGCCGAGGCGGTACTCCAGCAGGCCCGCGGCATTGCCGGGCACCGTGACCTCGTTGAACACCGGCCGGTTGTCGAACACCAGCTCGGGGCGGGTCGCGTGGACGGTCATGCCGAGGTCGCGGGTGTGCGGCACCCCCATCGGGATGCCCTGGAAGCCGACGGTCAGCGGAACGCTCCAGTGGTCGATGAGGTCTTCGACCGCGTCGACGAAACGCTCCCAGGCGAAGTCCGGTTCCGGACCGGTCAGGAGCAGGAACGGCCGCTCCGAGCGGTCGCGCATGAGGTACACGACCAGTTGCGGCGCCTCGAAGTCCGACCAGCGGTCGAGGGCGAAGGTCAGGTTCGGCCGCCGCGAACGGTAGTCGATGAGCTGGTCGACGTCGAACGACGCCACGGGCGTGTGCTCGAATTCGTCGAAGAGGTAGTCGACGACGCCGCGCCCGGCAGAGCCCGCGTCCATGAACCCGTCGAGGAAGTGCAGCAGGACCGCACCTCGCGCCTCGGGAGGGTCCGCGAGGACGTCGCACAGTGCCCAAGGGTCAACGTTCAAAGCAATCGGCTCCTTCTCTAGACGCCTTCGATGCTAACGCCAGACACCGGTCCGCAATTCCCGTAACCATATGTGCCGGGCTCAGCTCACCCCCACACGTCGAACCGGGGGGCGGGCTCGGTCGCGGGCCGAACCCCGAAGTAGCTCAACGTGAACTCGTTGATCTGCTTGAACGCGTCGCCGGTGGTGCCGCCTCCTCCCCCGCCGTCGGGGACGTACACGCTGACGGCCACGACGTACTGCGGATCCTCGGCGGGCGCGAAGCCCACGAAGGACGCCACGGTGCCGTCGGCGTACTCGCCGTCGACCACCAGTTTGCCGGTGCCGGTCTTGCCGGCCAGGTGGTAGTTCTCCAGGGCGGCGTTCTTGCCGGTGCCGGTGTCGTCGACGATCGGCGCCTGCAGCAGGTAGTGGAGGTCGGCGGCGGTCTGCTCCGAGACGACCCTGCTCGTCTCGGGGTCGGTGCCGTTCTCGACGATGCCGCCGTCCTCGTCGATCTTGTGCTGGACGAGGTTCGGCTGCACGTAGACGCCGTCGTTGGCGATGGCGCCGTAGACGGCGGCCATCTGGATGATGCTGGTGGTGATCTCGTGGCCGATCGGGATCGACCCGTGCGAGGTGCCCCACCAGTTCTCGGGCGGGTTGAGCAGGCCCGAGGCCTCGCCGGCGACGCCGACGCCGGTCGGCTCGCCGAGCCCGAAGGCCCGCTGGTACTCGTACAGCTTCTCCGGTCCGAGGCAGTCGGCGAGCTGGATGGTGCCCACGTTGGACGACTGGGCGACGATGCCGGCCAGGCTCAGTACCGCGCCGCCGTGCTGGTAGGTGTCGGTGTAGTTCTGGCCGCCTTTGTTGATCGACTGCGCCACCGACATGGTGCCGTCGGCGGTGATGCAGCCCTCCTCGAGGGCCGCGGCGAAGACGATGGCCTTGTGGACCGAACCGGGGTCCACTGTGGCCTGCGTGCCGTAGTCGCGGTAGGCCTCCTCGTCGTCGACGTCGAAGGGATTGGCCGCGTCGTAGGTGGGGGTGGAGGCCATCGCGAGCATCTCGCCGGTGCCGACCTCCATGACCATCGCCGATCCGAACTGGGCGTCGTGCTCGGTCACCGTCTCCTCGAGGATCTTCTGCACCTGGTACTGGAGGTCGGCCTCGATGGTGAGCTGGATGTCCTTGCCGGGGACCGCCGCCTCCTCGCGGTAGAAGGCGCCGGGGATCGGCTGGCCGGAGCGGCCGCGCTCGTAGGAGACCTCGCCGTCGGTGCCGCGGAGCCAGTCGTCGTAGACGGCCTCGACGCCGGCCAGCCCCTCGCCGCTGTCACCGCCGGTGAAGCCGATGACGTTGGCCGCCAGGTCGTGTCCGGGCACGACGCGGCGCTCGTCGTCGCCGACGATGATTCCGGCGTCGCCGATCGCGGCGATCTTGTCGCCCGTGGCGAGGTCGACGCCGCGCTGGAGGTAGGCGAACTGGATCGGGTCGCCCTGCGGGGTGCTCTCGGTGGCGATGATCGGTTCGAGGTCCGAGGGTCGGCGGCCGAGCAGCGGACCGAGCTGCGCGGCCAGCTCGGCCGCGTCGGCCTCGATGCGCGTGGGGTCGACGGCGATGAAGTTCGCCTCGATCGAATAGGCCAGTCGATTGCCGTCGCGGTCGAGGATCGCGCCGCGCTCGGCGGTGATCGGCTCGGTGACCAGGCGCTGCTCGAGCGCGTCGGCGGCGTATGCGGCCGAGTCCGTGACCTGGAGCTGGACCAGGCGGCCTCCGGAGACGAGCAGCATGGCGATCGCCACGGCCGCCGCGGCGCGCAGCCTGCGACCGGAGTTGCCGACGCGCGGCAGGTCGCGGACGGCTCGGACGGTCACCGGCCGTGCGGGCCGCCTCCGAGGGGATGCGGCCGGGGCGGTGACCGGCTCGGTCCTGCGGGAGTCGCGTGCCGGGGCTGTGCGCCGCTGCTTCGGGGGGTCGCGGCGGTCCGGTGGCGGCGGCTGGTCGCCTTGGCGGCGCTGGCGCGAGCGGGCGGCG
>NZ_BAAGXZ010000008.1:0-160465 GCF_054779575.1 Glycomyces halotolerans | reverse complement strand
CGCTGGTGGGCCCGGCACTGGTCGAGGACCGCGTCGACCATTTCGAACGGCACGATCCGGGTCAGCTCACCCAGATGCCCTGGCGTGAACACCCCACCGGCGGCACGCACGGTACGGGATATGACAACATGAGAGAACAAGGGGCTCCTTGATGTTGAACATGGTTGCAGCACAACCGTTCTGTCAAGAAGCCCCTTCTTCGTTCCCAGCGGCTAAGACCCTACTCGACACCCAAGCCCCAGCCCTAACCGAACGACATTGCCCCTAGACGGGGCCGAGGCCGACCAATGCCCGCGCGTAGTTCACCGTGGAGGCTCGGTAGCGCGGCAGGTGGGGCGCGAGCGCGACCAGCGCCACCGACAGGCCCTCGCGGTCGCGGCCCAGCTTGGCGAGGGTGAGTGCGGTGCACATGGCGACCGCGTCGTCCCATTCGTCCGACCGCCCGGCCTCGGCCTCGAGGATCTCGAGGGCCTCGTCTGCTCGGCCGGTCTCGCGCATCGACGAGGCCAGCTGGATGGTCGCCTGGCGGCGCCGCGAGGCGTCCAGGCCCGCTGCCAGCGCGCGCTCGTAGTAGCCGATCGCCTCGACCGGGCGCCCGGTCGAATCGTGCGCGCCGCCGACATTGAACGCCGCAAGCCCCTCGTCGGGGCACTCGGCCGCTAGGTCCTGCATCGCCTCGACGAACGCTCCGGGCTCGTAGTCGCCGATTCCCGCCCACAGGGCGGCCGCGCGCCGCTCCCAATCCTCAACCGTCACAGATGGAAATTTACTGCAGGAGCGGTGGAATCGCACAGCCTCGTCAAGGGGCGGCACCGCCGCCGTGAGGCGGGAGTCCGCAAGGTGAGCACCCGGCGTGATGTCCGTCGCGCGTAGGTTACGGTCCCGCCTCGACGGTTGCGGCCATCTGACGCAGCTTGGCAATGGCCGCGGCCGACGGTGATCCGGGCACCGGAACGTACATGATCAACCGCAGGTCGAAGCCGGTGACTTCGAAGACCTGGCAGTCGACCTCGATCGGGCCGGCGTCGGGGTGGTCGATCCGCTTGGTGGTCCGGTTCCGCACCCGCACCTCGTGATCGGCCCACATCGCCCCGAACTCCGGGCTGGCCCGCAGCAGCTGGTCGACCAGCGACCGCAGCGACGCATCGTTCGGATTGCGCGCCAGACCGGCCCGAACGTCCGCGACGCACTCGCGCAGGAACGCCTCGTGGTACGGGTCGGCGAGGTGCTCGGCGAAGTCCGGGGACGTGAAGCTTCTGCGAAGGATGTTGCGCTGCTCGGGTTCGAGCTCCTCCAGGAACGGCATGAACACCGCCGACAGGCGGTTCCAGGCGATCATGTCGTAGGCGGCGTTGACCACGAAGGCGGGAAAGTCTCCCAGGCCCCCCAGCAGGTTCAGGACGCTGTCGGGGACTTCCCGATCCGGCGGGATCGGATCGGGAGGGTCGCCGACGAGGTGGAACAGGTGGGCGCGCTCGTCGCGATCGAGCACCAGGGCACGGGCCAGCGCGCCCAGGACCTGAGCCGAGGGCTTGGGACTGCGCGCCTGTTCGAGGCGGATGTAGTACTCCACCGAAATGCCCGCCAACTGCGCGACCTCCTGGCGGCGGAGACCGGGGGTGCGGCGGCGAGAGCCCTCGGGGAGACCGACGTCGCCGGGCCGGATGGCGGCGCGGCGGACCCTCAGGAAGTCGGCGAGCTGCTGTCGATCCATACACGCAAGCCTGCCCCATCATGGCCGCTGCAACCAGGTACAACCGGTACCACGATAAACGGGGCTCTTTCCGCTCGGCCGAAACCGGCGGAGGCTCGACCCATGAACCAGAAGATCGCACTCATCACCGGCGCCAACAAAGGCATCGGATTCGCAACCGCCCGTGCGCTCGGCGAGCGTGGCGTGACCGTCCTGGTCGGCGCGCGTTCCGAGGAACGGGGCGAGAAGGCGGCCGCATCGCTTCGCGAGGAAGGGATCGAATCCGAATTCGTCCGGCTCGACGTGACCGACCAGGACTGCGTTGCCGCCGCGTCCGCCTCGGTGGGGCAGCGCCACGGCCGACTCGACATCCTCGTGAACAACGCCGGCATCGCCAAGGCGGACGGGAACTGGAACACCAGCGAGCTGACAGTCGCGACCGCCCGGGAGGTCTTCGAGGTCAACCTGTTCGGGGTCATCTCGGTGACCAACGCGTTCCTGCCGCTGCTCCGCAGGTCAGAGGCCGGCAGGATCGTGAACGTCTCCAGTGAGATCGGCTCGATCGCAACGATCCTGCGCCCAGGTCTGCCGTTCTCCGGAATGCAGCCGGGCGCTTACGGCACTTCCAAGACGGCCCTGAATATGCTGACCGTCTCCTACTCCGTCGAGCTGCGAGAGACCCCGATCAAGGTCAACGCGGTGACACCGGGCTACACGGCCACCGACTTGAACGGCAATCAAGGACTGCGAACGGTCGAGGAGGGCGCTCGGGCGGTGATCGACATGGCCCTGATCGGCGAGGACGGCCCGACGGGCTCGTTCCGCAGCGACGGCCGCATCGACTTTCTGGACGGAGAGGTCGTGCCCTGGTAGACCGGCCCGGGCCGAGCGCAGCGAGCACGATTTCGGACGGAGGCGTGGTGGGACGAATGGGCCGGATACCGCCCGGCTCGGGTCCGAAACCCGCCCTAGTGGACGGACTGCTGATGGTCGTCCTCGATGCGGTCGAGGAAGAATTCACGGATGTCCCCGGCAAGGAGTTCGGGGACCTCCATCGCGGCGAAGTGGCCGCCGCGGTCGAACTCTGACCAGTGCCGGATGTCGTAGATCCGCTCGGCCAGGGGCCGCACCGACTGGGTGATGTCATGCGGGAACACCGCGACGCCGAGCGGGACCGGGCACGGCTCGATCCGGCGCGGGGCGTCGTGGTGCAGCCGCGCCGAGGAAGCAGCGGTGGCGGTCAACCAGTACAGGGAGATGTCGGTGAGCATCCGGTCGTCGTCGACCGGCGTCGCGGGGTCGGTCCACTGCGCGAAGCGCTCGGCGATCCAGGCCAGTTGGCCCACCGGGGAGTCGGTCAGCGCGTAGCCGATCGTCTGCGGGGCCTGGGCCTGGAGTGCCTGGTAGGGCGGGCGGTTCGCCAGGAGCTGCCTGACCTTGTCCAACCGGGCCTCGTCCGTTTCCGACAGTTCGATGCCGGCCTCGGGGTCGGGCCGGGTCGGCAGGTAGTTGACGTGCACGCCGACGACGTTCTCTGGCGCCACCGCGCCGAGCGCGGTGGAGATGCCCGAGCCGAAGTCGCCGCCTTGCGCGCCGTAGCGCTCGTAGCCGAGGCGGCTCATGAGCTCGGCCCAGGCGCGGGCGATGCGGACGATGTCCCAGCCGCGCTCGTGGGTCGGCCCGGAGAAGCCGTAGCCGGGAATGGACGGGATCACCAGGTGGAAGTCGCGCGAGAGCGGCTCGATCAGGTCGAGGAACTCCAGGAACGAGCCGGGCCAGCCGTGGGTGAGGACCAGCGCGAGCGCGTCCGGGTTCGCCGATCGGACGTGGACGAAGTGGATGTTCTGGCCTTCGATCTCGGTGGTGTGGTGCGGCAGTTCGTTGAGTTCGGCCTCGTATGCGCGCCAGTCGTATTGGGTGCGCCAGTACTCGGCCAGGGCCTTGAGGCGCGCGAGCGGGAAGCCGTAGTCCCACCCGGCGTCGGCGACCTCGTTGGGCCAGCGGGTGCGGGCGAGACGGTCGTTCAGGTCGTCGAGGTCGGCTTGGGGAATGTCGATGCGGAAGGGCTCGATCATGGTCGCTGCTCCAGTGCGTTCATTGGGAGACAAAATATTTGGATTCCTAACGTTTGGGTGCCCAACGATAACATATTCATTGGTCTTCCCAACGATTCGATAGACTCGCTGGATGGAGCAATCCGAGGAGATGCCGGCCAGTTGGACGAGGCTGCCGAGTTGGCTGCTCAACAGGACGGCCGGCCACGCGCACCGCATCCTCGCGGACGGGTTCGCGTCGGTCGGCGCCAACGGCTACCACTACCGCCTGCTGGCCTCGCTGGAGGAGTTCGGACCGGCCAGCCAGGCTGCGCTGGGTCGCCGCAGCGGCATCCACGTCAGCGACCTGGTCGCGACGATCAACGAGCTCGCCGAACGCGGCCTGGTCGAACGAGCCCCCGACTCCGCCGACAGGCGGCGCAACATCATCTCCATGACCACCACGGGCGAACGTCACCTGCGTCGACTCGAGCGGCAACTGACCGACTCCCAGGAGAAGCTGCTGGCCCCGCTCTCACCCGAGGAGCGAAAGCGGCTGACAGAGCTCCTCTCCAAACTGCTCGACCACCACAACCGGTGAACCGGCACGCCTGCAGCGCCGCGCTGACCGGGAACGCTTCGACGACCGATCCGGTTCCGTCACGGCCGCCGGGTGCCCACCATCGTGGACAGGTCGGAAGCCAGGCGTACCTCGGCGGCCAGCAACGCCGGATGTTCGAGCCAGCTCAGCCGGGCACTGCCCGGTCGGCCATTCAGTCGTCGGAGTGAAGTCGTCGATGACGAGGCAACCCCCGGGACGCAGCAGCTTCTCGGGGTCGGCGGCAGCGCCACGCTTCCCGTTGCCGCCCCCGTCTGCGAGCGCAACCGCGGCCGAGACGTTTTCCGGCAGGTCCCGGAGGCCCGCATAGCTCTCTGTCCCCATGATGGACATCGGTACCACCTTTCCGGTCTCACGGCGTGGTTCAGCGCCGACGGCGCACGACGAACAGCGCTTCGAGCCATATTCTGTTCGGGCAAGAACATCGCCTGTTCGAAGGATTCTCGATCGCGCCCTTCCCGCAAATGTCGCCCAGTGCGGAACAGGACCTTGAATGAGTCTTGACGCTGACTGAATTGCCTCTATATGAGGGGTGATCGATTGAAATGGGCGTGTCCACATGCTATGTTCGGATCGCTTCTACGACATTGTCGACGATGGTTCCCCCTTGGCGGATCGGCACCACAGGGAGTGTCGTCCTGCCCGAGCCCTACCGTCGTCCCGCACCCCGATGGGATCGAGCATGGCCACCAACGTTTCGACCGACGCTTCGACTGCACCCCCGACTGACGAAGACGCGACTCCGCTCACCGCCGTCCGGCCGCCGCGCACGCTCGCGGTCGTCCGGATCGTCCTCGGCTGGGTCTTCCTGTGGTCGTTCCTCGACAAGACCTTCGGGCTCGGTTTCAACACTCCCGCAAACGAAGGCTGGATCGACGGCGGCAGTCCGACCGCCGGGTTCTTCTCCGGGATCGGCGGCGGCATGTACAGCGACATGTCAGGGCTGGTCTGGGCCGACTGGCTGTTCATGGCGGCTCAGGCCGGGCTCGGCCTCGCCCTCATCCTCGGCGTCCTGATGCGCCTGGCGGCCATCGGCGGCGCGATGCTCATGGCCGCCCTTTGGGTGTCGATGCTCCCGCTCGAGACGAACCCGATCGTCGACCCCCATTTCGTCTACGCGACCATGATGATCGCCTTCATATTCACCAACGCCGGCGACCGGTGGGGCCTCGGCCGCCGCTGGCAGCGCCTCGCTTTCGTCGAGCGTTTCCCCGTCCTCCGCTAGCGACAGGCCTAGCCGTCGACGGCGTCCAAGCGCTCTCGCGCGGTGGCGGGGGCGGCGGCGTGCCGGTTCATGTCCGCCCACGGGTCGGTCTTCTGCGCCAGGCGCCTGGCGATCGAAGCGGCGGTGAAGCCGTCGGGCGCAGACCGGCCCAGCTCGCTCCAGTCCAACGGGGTCGCCACCGAGGCGCCGGGCCGGGCGCGCAGCGAGTACGGCGCGATGAACGTCTGCCCGTGACCGTTGCGGTTGACATCGAGGAAGATCCGGTCGCCGCGGCGATTCTTGCGCTGCTGCGTCGTCAGCAGGTCGGGGTCGCCGTCGGCGAGGCGGGAGGCGATGTCGCCGGCCAGGCCGCGCACGAACGCGAAGTCGGCCGACCGGTCGAGCGGCGCGACTATGTGGTAGCCGCGCCCGCCGGTGGCCTGCAGGTACGGCGTGAGACCGATCTCGGTGTAGAGGTCCCGCGCCCGCCGGGCTACCGAGCGGAGCGTGCTCACCGGGACGCCTGAGGGCGGGTCGAGGTCCATCACCAATCGGTCGGGGTGGTCGAGCCTGTCCGCGGTCGCCGTCCAGATGTGGAACTCGATGGTGCCCAGGTTCGCCAAGTACATCAACGTCGCGGCGCTGTCGCACACGACGTACCGGACCGCGCCTTCACTGCGTCGGTGCGGCACCTCGACGGTGCTGATCCAGTCGGGGAAGTAGTCGGAGGCGTCCTTCTGGAAGAACCCCTCGGTTCCGATGCCGTCGGGGAAGCGGCGCAGCGTCAGCGGCCGTCCGGCCAGATGCGGGATCATCGCGTCGGCGACGGTGTCATAGTGGATGAACATGTCGCCCTTGGTGAAGTGATCCTCCGGGAACAGCTCTTTGTCGAGTTTGGAAATCTTGATGTCGTGTCCGGCCACGTGGACCGTCGGTGGCGCCATGTCAGACCGTCTCCCTCACTACGTCCTCGGCCGGTTTGTCCGGGCGCCGGCCGAGGTATCGCGGATGGCGGAGCATCCCGTCGCCGGTCCATTCGCTGAAACCCACCTGCACCACCATTTCCGGACGGATCCAGTGCGGGCCCCGCTCTCGCACCGGATCGGCGAACGGGCTCTCGTCCTGCGCCAGGGCCTCCATCCGCTCGCGCAACTCCCGCAGAGTCCGCCGGTTGTACCCGGTGCCGACCTTGCCGGCGTACCGCAGCCTGCCGCGGCCGTCGTGATACCCCACCAGCAGCGCCCCGAAGCCGGTGCGTGAACCCTGCGGGTCGGTGAAGCCGCCGACCACGAACTCCTGGCCGCGCACGCACTTGAACTTCAGCCAGTCCTTCGACCGGCCGCTCCGGTACCGCCCGTTCGCCCGCTTGGCGATCAAGCCCTCCCAGCCGCGCTCGCACGCCTGCCTGTAGAAGGCCTCGCCCTCGGTGTTGCGGTGAGTGGTGAACCGCAGCGGGTCGCGGAATTCGAACGCGTCCCGCAGGATCCGCTTGCGGTCCCGCAGCGGTAGGTCCGTCAGGTCCTTCCCGTCGTAGGACAACAGGTCGAACAGGTAGTAGTAGACGTCGACGCCGGTCGCGGCGATGCGGGCGGACCCGGTGAGGTGGATGCGCGCCTGGAGGCGGGCGAAGCTCGTCTGTCTGCCGTCGAAGGCGACGATCTCGCCGTCGGCCACGAACCTGGAGCCGCCGAGTTCACCGAGCGCGTCGACGACCTCCGGGAAGCTCTCGTCGATGCGCCGCTCGTTGCGCGACCACAGCTGCGGCCTGCCCCCGTCCCGGACCGATATCGCGCGCATGCCGTCGAGTTTCCGTTCGAAAAGCCAATCGGCGTTCGAGAACCGACGCTCGGTGAGCGTCGCGAGCATGGGCTCCCGGAAGCCGGTCATGCCCGGGCCAAATCCCGGTTGGTGAGCCCTGACAGCACCGATGCGAGCTGCGTCTTGGCCGGTTTGCGGCGCCGGTCGGCGCCCTCGTCGCTCATCTTGACCAGCAGCCAGTCCTTGCCTTCACCCATCCTCGTCAGCGCGAAGCCGCCGGTGAGCCTCTCACCGTCCAGCCACACCACGACGTGGCCGTGCTCGACCGCGTCGGCGATCGGGACCGGTTTGCGCCGCTTCTCGGTGAGGTTGCGGTAGGTGCCGGTGTCCCAGACGATCACCGTGCCGCCGCCGTACTCGCCGGACGGGATCCGACCCTCGAACTCGGCGTAGTCGAGGGGATGGTCCTCGGTCTGGACGGCGAGCCGCTTGTCCGCCGGGTCGAGCGACGGCCCCTTCGGCACGGCCCAGGACACGAGCACGTCCTCGACCTGCAACCGGAAGTCGAAGTGCAGCCGCGCGGCCTCGTGGCGCTGGATCACGAACCGGTCGCCCGCGCCCCGCTTGCGTCCGCCCGCAGGCTCGCCGGACTTCGACAGGTCCCGTTTCGCCCGGTATTTGGCCAGCTTATCCCCCCGATTCATGCGCCGGAGGTACCCGGCCCTCGGTCGCGACAAACCGCCGCACTGATCCGCCGCTCGCCTGTTCGGGACGTCTGACCAGGTGAAATGTGCGCGGGGCCGCTACGCGAGGATTGACTACATAAGGAACATGAACAGTGACCGTCTGTGTCATGCTGTTGGCATGGCAGCGGTCTGGAAAGGTGTGATCGCGTTCGGGCTGGTGAGCATCCCTGTCAGCCTGCGCGCCGCGACGGGGAGCCACGATCTCTCCCTGCATCAGTACCACGCGGCCGACTCGGGTCGGATCCGCTACCGGAAGATCTGCGAACTCGACGAGGAGCCCGTCGAGCCCGAGGAGATCGTCAAGGGCGTGGAGGACGACGAGACCGGCGAGGTGATCCTCCTCGACGACGATGACCTCGAGGACCTGCCGGTGAGCTCGTCGAAGACCATCGAAGTGGTGCAGTTCGTGGACGGCGAGCAGATCGACCCCGTTCACTATGAGAAGTCGTATTACGCGGAGCCGGGCAAGGGCGCGGCCAAGCCGTACCTGCTGCTGCGCGAGGCGCTGCTCGATTCGGGCAAGATCGCCATCGTGAGGGTCACGCTGCGTCGGCGAGAGAGCCTCGCCGCCCTGCGGCCTCGCGACGAGGTGCTGATGCTCCACACGATGCTGTGGCCCGACGAGATCCGCAAACCCGAGGTCAGCGGCCTCGAAGGTGAGGCACGGCGGCAGGAATTGGAAATGGCGGGCACGCTCATCGACACCATGTCAGGCGACTGGCACCCCGAGGATTACAGCGACACCTACCAGGAGGCCCTGGAAGAGCTCATCGAGGCGAAGAAGGAAGGGCGCACGGAGGTGGTCAAGGTGTCGAAGGAGGAGCCGAAGGCGAAGGTCATCGACCTGGTGGACGCGCTCAAGCAGAGCGTCGAGGCGAGGGAGGGCAAGCGCAGGCCGGCGAAGAAGGCGGCCAAGAAGACGACCACCCGCAAGAAGACGGCCAAGAAGGCCGAGAAGAAGTCGAGCAAGAAGGCCGCGAAGAAGTCGACGGCGCGCAAACGCAAGAGCGCCTGAAGCGGCTACCGCCGCCCGAGACAGCGATGCTCGCGGGCCATCCGCCGCCGGACTGTCCACCACACCGGGAAACCTCAGACAACCCCCTCACCGACATATGCCGAAACGCGAACGTCGGCGAAGATCTGACGCGATTGCGGTGGCCCGGCAGGGAAAGACCGGCCGGACCTGCTCATTCGACGAAGCAGGCGACGGACTTGTCGGGATCGATCTCCGCTGCTCCGATCTGCCACTCCGCATGGCCATGCGCCACAACGGGGACCGGTACCATCAAGGTACTCACGTCGCCTTCCTCCCGTTGGAGGTCCAATGACCGCCGCTCCTCCTCCGGACTGGTCACGTGTCCCCGGTGCGGGCCGCGCCCACATCCTCGACACCGACGCCCCCGCCGACCCGGAGCGGCCCCCGAAGCGACCGTCCCGAATCAAATCCCTCCTCGCCAAGCCGCTGGTCTGGGTCCTGGGCCTCCTACTCGCGGCCATCGCCGCGTTCCTCGGCGACTACCTCACCCAATTCCTGGGAGACCGAGTACGGGAGGCCACCACCGATCCGGTGTTCGTCTACGACGTCCAGCAGATCGACCCGCCCACTCGGGACCTCGCCGGTTACGTCGTCCCGGGCAGCCACACCGATCTCGACGCCGTCTCGTGGGGCGAGAACGGCACCGCGACCGACGGAGGCGCCCCCGACCCGGCATGGGTCCAAGAAAACGGCGGCGCAGCCGCAGGTTGGGGCGCTTGGGAAGTCGTCCTCGAAACGAAACGGGACACGATGATCACCATCGTCGACATACGCGCCCAGAACATCGAATGCACCGAACCGGCCGGAGGCACGCACTTCATCTTCGCCACCCAAGGCGAGGGCGAACCGACCAACCTCGGCATCAGCATCGACCGGCCCGCGCCGGAGTTCAAGATCCTCCCCGAAGACTGGTACCTCCTCTCCGACTCCGACCCGGACGCGGCCATGGCTTCGTTCGCCTCCTACGGAGACGGCGCGAACATCACTTTGGAGCCCGGCGAGCAGCACGTCATCCGGTTCTACGCCCACGCGGCCGAACGATCCTGCACATGGCAAGTGGCCCTCGAGTACGCGGCGGACGGCCAATACCGGACCGCCGTGCTCGAACCGAACGATGAACACCGGTTCGCGCTGGCGGCGCTGCTGCCGGTGGGGGAGTACGAGACGGTCGTCATCCCGTTCACGTACTGCGAGGACTATCTCGGTCGGGCGGTGACCGGTGCCGAGGCGGCCGAGATCGTGGCCGCGCGCAACGCCTCAGGCGGAACCGTGGACTGCACCTGACCGGGCTCGGGGCGGCTCATGCCCGGGTCCACAGCGAGATCTCGAAGACCGCGCGGAACCCGGTGGGGTCGTCCGGGTCGGAGGCGACGTCGGTGACCTCGCCGAGGACCACCTGGTCATCACTGGTCACCATGCACAGCACCGAGCCTTCGCGGAACCAGGTCTCATGCGGCGACGTCGGGTCGAACACCCACGACAGTGCCAGCGGGTACTCCAGTATGTCGGCGTGGCAATCCTCCGCATTGAGGACGGTGCCCTCCGCCCAGTGCGATCCCAGGCTCGTTTCGGTCGAGTACAAGGAGACTTCGTTCTCGGCGAAGCCGGTGCAGCCGTCCCAGACCAGGTCGGTGTGCTCGGTGCGGGTATCACTGCCCGGCTCATCGGGGGAGGAGAAGCGGTTTCCGTCCATGCTGTCGAAGTCGACCAGGAGCAGGTAGCAGGCATCGGTGTCGGCCATGAAGTTGTCCAGGTGCATCAGCTCGTGTTCGTAGAGCGGCACCCAGGCATCGCCCGCCGGCGCGGCGGTCGGTTCGGACGGTTCGGCGCCCGTCTTCCCGGCGGCGGGATCGGCGGTCGTGACGATCTCGGATGGCGAGGCGCCGACTGAGAGGCGATCGTCGCCTCGAGGATCGTTGAACGAGAGGATGCCGACGGCGTTCGCGATGAGGCCCAGCAGAATCAGACTCGCGGCGACGATGCCGCCGACGAGACCGGCCTGCTTCCAGTCCAAGCTCGAGGGAGCGGTCATCACCGGAGCATAGAGGGTCCCGACAACATCTTCCGAGTTCAGTCTCGTCCCAGTTCGGTGCAGATGCAGGCTTTGTTGCCGTCAGAGTCGGCCAGCACGATGAAGGCGGGGGCGTGGCCGTCGTCGATGACGCGTCCGCCAGCGGCGACCGCTGCGGCGACCCGCTGGTCGGCGACCTCCGGTGGGACGGTGACATCGAGGTGGAATCGCTGCCGGTCGGGTTCGGTCGACTCGGTCGCCTGAAACCACAATGCCGGGAGTTCCGCCGCCGGGTCGACGACATCGCCGTCCTCTTCGCCACCGCCGAGCACGGCCGCCCAGAACGGGAGGATCGTCTCCGAGTCGTGCGTGTCGAGAGCCAGTTCCAGCACCTGAATCCCCTCTGGTCGCGAGGCCAGGCCGTGGTCTGATGCGAGTGCGCTCAGGCGCTCGGCGAGCTCTACATCCCGCTGCGTCACCCCTCCGACGTCGCGACTGCGCAGCACGAGCTGCACATGCTGTGCACGCAGATCGACGTCGGGATGATGACCGAACGCATCGGAGAGCCGCCCCACCGCCGCGACGAAGGCGGCCCCGGCGGCGAACGAATCGGTCTCGAACCGAGCGCGCAGGGCGCCAAGCATCCACCGCCAATCCACCAGATCGACCTGCCGTACCCCGAGACGAGTAGTCTGCTGCGCCATGCCTTGACGATAAGACAGGATTCCGACACCGAGTCGATCTCATCCGCCCCGGATACGGGGCCGCCCGCCCGCGCTCCGACATGTCCTGGCGAAGAGTGAGCGTGTGCCGGGGCCGGTCCGTCGGTGGGGACTGACCGGCCCCTACTGCCCCCGGCCCTCAATGTACGCAAGCCGAAAGCCGAGCGTCCTTCCCATGGGGACTCGCCGAATCCGCCGGTCGGTGCGCTGGTTGGAGTCCGCGGGTCACACGTCGCCCTTGGCGAGGTGGTCGTGCACCTTCCACAGCAGCTCGTTCAGCCGTTCGCGTTCGTCCTCGTCGAGCGGGGCGAGGATCCGCTCCTGCAGCGCCGTCAGCGTCTCGTCCATCGCTTCGAGGTGCTTGAGGCCGGCGCTGGTGATGCTGATGAGGTTCCGCCGCTTGTCGGCGGGGTCGGTGCGGCGCTGCACGAAGCCGCGTTCGGAGAGCTCGTTGACCGCCGCCACGAGGTCGCTGGTGTAGATGCCGGTCCACCCGCTCAGCGCCGTCTGACTGGCCGGACCGTGCTCGTCGAGCGCCGCCAGCACCGCGAAGTGGTACTTGCGCGACCCCAGCGCGGACAGTTCCCGGTTCACCAGGCGCTGCGAATGCGCGGTGGTGAGCGAGAGCAACCGACCGAACTGGTTCCGCAGCCGGTCCGGGATCCATCCTACCTGGTGAGAGCCGGTCTCGACGCTGGGTTCCATGCGCCGATCCTAGCCCGGCTTGCCGAACGCCCCGGACGCTGCTAAATTCATTAGTGTAACTAGAAATTAGGAACACTAATGAAAGTAGGTGAGGCCGTGACCGTCACGACCACGCAGAACAGCGCCATCGAAGACCGCTTCGCGCTGACCGATCAGCTCACGCGCGTCTACGACTGGGTCGACGAGCGCCGATGGGACGAAGCCGACGCGCTCTTCACCGAGGACGTCGTCGCCATCACCCCCGGGGGAGAAGCGGTCGGCCTCGAGGCGGCGGTGCAGATGGTCGCGAAGCACCACGAGGTCTACGACCGGACCCTCCACACGACCACCGACGTCACGGTGGAGCTCGACGGCGACCGGGCCGTCCTCCGCTACCGGGTCGAGAGCGCGTTCGCCCTGGACGGCACCGAGCCGCCCTCGGTGACACTGAGCGGCGGCCGGGGCCGACTCGAAGCCCGCCGCACCGCCTCGGACTGGCGGTTCTGCCGCGTCGAGATCGACCCGGTCTGGGCCGCCGCGCCCCTCCCGCAACCCGCAGCCGACTGACGCCCTATCAGGAAACACGCCGGGGGCCGCGAGCGTCACCGCTCGCGGCCCCCGGCGTCTCAGCACCGTCAGATCGTGTTCATGTACTCCTCGAACGTGCTGTTGCCCGCCTGGATCGAGGTCATCGCCTCGCCCAGCCGCTCAACGGCCTGCTGCCACTGGCCCATCGCCTCGCCCGGCATCGAGCTCGAGGTGTCCTGCGTCGTCGCCGAACCGGTCTCGACCGCGCTCTCCAACTGACTCTGCGCCGCCCCCAACGAGGCCATCGCCTCGTTCGCCTGCTCCGTCGCCGCCTGGATCTGCGCCTTGATTTCGGCCATAGTCGCCATCGGACCGGTCTCCTTATCGCTGAAGGGATCAGTGAACGCCACCGTCACCCACAACGGTAGCGAACCGGCCGGTCACGCATCACGACGACAGACGCCGGATCCCCTCCACGATCCCCGGCAGCTCCTCCAGGAAACGCTCCACCTCCGCCTCGCTCGTCTCCCGATGCAGCGAGACCCGCACATTGCCGTGGCTGAGGACCCCCATCGCCTGCAGCACATGCGACGGCCGCAGCCGAGTCGAAGCGCACGCCGAACCCGACGAGACCGAGAAACCGGCCCGGTTCAGCTCGCCGAGCAGCACCTCCCCGTCCACGCCCAGACACGAGAACGTGACGATGTGCGGAAGCCGGTCCTCCGGATCGCCCGGCAGCTCCACCTCGGGGATCGTCTCGGCGATGTGCTCGCGGATCCGCTCGGTCAACGCCCGCGCCCGCTTCGCGAGCTCCTCGCGCTCGGCCGCCACCGCCCGCAGCGACGCCGCCGCCGCGACCGCCGCCGGCACGTCCACCTCACCGATCGCCTCCTGCAGCGAGGCGTCCTCGCCCGGGAACGGGTTCCTCCAGCGCGTGCCCTTGCGCACGACCAGGACGCCGCAGCCCGACAGGCCGCCCCACTTGCGGGCGCTGGCGGCCAGCACCGACCAGCCCTCGGGGACCGGCTCCCACGGCAGGCTCGCCGCCGCGTCGCAGACCAGCGGCACGCCGCCCGCGCCCTCGGCGATGCGAGTGATCGGCTGCCGGGTCCCGACCTCGTGGTTCGCGCTCTGGATCGCGAGCGCGCCGACGTCGTCGATCCCCGCGGTCGGGTCGGTGTCGACCCGGCCGAGGCGGTCCACCGGAGCTTCGGCGGTGCGCCCGCCGCCGCGCTCGTGCCATTGGGCGGCGTGCAGCACCGACGAATGTTCGACCGCTCCGTAGACCAGCGCGCCCGCATCGCGGCGCGCCGCGATCACGCCGAGTATTCCTGCCTGCACGGCTTGTGTCCCACTCGATGTGAAAGTGACCTCATCAGGGGCGACCGCGAGCGTCGCGGCCACCGACTGGCGGGCGGCCTCGAGCAGCATCCGCGACCGTCTGCCCAAGGTGTACAGTCGGCCCGGTCCCGCCCAGCCCTCCGACAAAGCCGCAGCATAGGCGTCCTGGGCGGCCGGGTGCGGCGGCTGCGCCGTAGCCCCGTCGAAGTAGGTCTGGTCCACGTTCCAAATGTAGAAGACATCGCACAACGAACCCAACCCCTTGCGGCCGGCACCTCGGACCGGGCAGTAGGCTCTGTGCCGTTAGATCTGCGCCTCGCCGCCGGCCCGGTGGCGACACGGCAGCCAAGAGCTCAGAAAGGCATGAGACAGGTGGTCGGAAAACCGTCCCGGGAATCTCGCGGCCGCGCCCGCCGCGCCATAAGTCTCGCCGGCATCGCCGCGCTGATCCCAGTCGTGCTCTCGGGGTGCAGCATCGAGGAGGCCTTCTACTTCGGGTGGCCTCGCACGAAGCCGACCAGCCAGTCCGAGCTGATGATGGACCTGTGGATCGGTTCGGTTATCGCCGCGGTCGGCGTCGGTCTGGTCGTCTGGGGGCTGACCTTCTGGTGCGTGGTCGCCTACAAGAAACGCGACCCGAAGCTGCCGCCGCAGGGTGGCATGGAAGAGCAGGTCCTGCCGGTCCAGACCAAGTACAACCTGCCGGCCGAGCTCACCTTCACGGGTCTGCCGTTCATCCTGATCTTCGTACTCTTCTACTTCACGGTGATCGTCCAGGACCAGGTCACCGAGATGAGCGAGGCCCCCGCCAGCTGCACCCATGTGACCGCCTTCAAGTGGAACTGGCAGTTCACCTACACCGACGAGAACTGCGAGCCGATCCAGGGCGCCGACGGGCAGCCGATCGTCGAGCGCGGCAGCTCCGACTACATCCCCATCATCGTCGTCCCGAACGAGGACGACGTTCGCTTCGAGCTGCGCAGCGAGGACGTCATCCACTCCTTCTGGGTCCCGGACCTGCTGTTCAAGCGCGACGTGATCCCCGGTTCGGAGGCGCAGACCCAGCGCTTCGAAGTCGACTTCAACTCCGAGGGCGCCTACGTGGGCCGCTGCGCCGAGCTGTGCGGCGCCTACCACGCCTTCATGAACTTCGAGATGCGCGTGGTCTCGCCCGACGACTATGAGACCTTCGTTCAGGAGAGGGTCGACGGCGCGACTACGCCGGAGGCGCTCGAGGCGATCGGCCAGGACCCGTACGCCAACACCACCGACGTGTTCCAGACCGACCCGAACTCGGGCGAAGCGAGCTAAGGGGAGCGAAACATGAAGACCGAGAACCGCCTCTTCCTGATCGTGATGATCACGCTGTTCGTGTTCGCCGCGGGCTACGGGTACTGGACGTACGTGAACGACAACCCGGCCTACGGCCGCGAGGGCGAGATCGAGTGGGTCGGGTTCATCGCGCTGATCATGTCCGGCTTCCTGGCCGGGATGATCTGGGCCTTCTTCTGGATGGTCTCGCGGCGCATCGAGCTGCGCCCGGAGGACCGGGCGGACGGCGAGATCTCCGACGTCTCCGGCGAGGTCGGCTTCTTCAGCCCCGGCTCGTACTGGCCGCTGGGCCTGGGCGCGGCCGCGGTGCTCGCGGGCATCGGCGTCGTGTACTGGCTGCCGTGGCTGATGGTGGCCAGCGGCGTGGCGCTGCTGGGCGCCACCGGGGGTCTGACGTTCGAGTACTACACCGGCACCAGGAGACTGGGACCGCAGTAGGCACGGCTTGTGCGAAGGCCCGGCGCTTCGGCGCCGGGCCTTTCGTCATTCGGCGAGCGGCCCGAGGCCGTAGTGGGAGAGGAGCCGGGCGGTCGCGCGGGTCATCTCCGGCAGGCGGTCGACCGGGTGCCAGGCGGCGTCCCACACCTCGTGGCCGTCGACGGTGATCTGGGTGGTCTCGGGGTCGCGGACGAGGCGGAAGACGTTGTCGACCCAGCGGCCGTTGGTGTGGACGACCGCGCAGGGGTCGGCGGGGACGAGCTCCTCGAGCCGGGCCTCGATGCCGGTCTCCTCGGCGAGTTCGCGCCGCCCGCCCTCGATGGGCTGCTCGCGGCGGTTGAGCAGGCCCGCCGGGAGGGTCCAGCGCTTACCGGGAGGCTGGCGGAGCATGAGCAGCTGTTCGCGGGCCTCGTCCATGACCAGGACGACCGAGCCGAGCGTGTAAGTGGGCGTGGCGATGCGGACGATCCTGCGCCGCATCGGGTGGGGGAGACTGTAGAAGACCAGCCCTACCGCCCTGCGGAGCAGTGGAGCCCGGCGTCGCTGCACAGAGGGAGTCACCGGCACACCCTATCGGGCGGTTCTCCGCCGTCCTGCCGCTCCTCTGAACTGGCCGGGGAGCGTCGCCGCTCGAGCTGCGGCCCGGGCGAGCGGAAGAACAGCGCCGCGGTGAAGACCGCCAGCGCCCGCAGAATGTCGGCCCGCTCCCCGGGCTTGCTGCCGCGGAGCGAGAGATAGGCGACGAACGCCACGGCGAGGACCGGTAGGGTCGCCGCCGCGCCGATCCAGACACCGAGGCTCAACGTGGGCATACCCAAGGGTAAGACGAATCTCCCCATGGTCTGCACGGAGCAAATGCACGTGCATTTGCATCTGCTTGATCGCATCGATTCTGAATGTTAGAATCCCAGCGGACCAATGCGGCTGCGCGGCAACGGTTGTGACGAAAGCGACGACAAGAGCCGTCTGTGAATCGAATGGTGGACAGCGGAACTACCCGCAGTCACGCTCTTGCGCAACCCCGACATCACGCCGCGATCCCCGGCCGAGCTGTCGGATTTCCGACGCGCCGATGCGCGCCTGCCGTCGCAACAGGCGGAAAAGGGGACGAGTCGGCCGATACGCCGGATTCTGTCGTGGGCGGCCATCCATCTAGGCGCACCGTCGCCGGTGCGCTCGAGCGGTCTACCCGCGAAGGATTCGGGCGGGCAGCCCTCGGACCTTCGCGCAGGGCCTCGCGGCCCCTCTTGACCTTGCTCCGGGTGGGGTTTACCGAGCCACCGCCGTCACCGGCGGTGCTGGTGGTCTCTTACACCACCGTTTCACCCTTACCGGCCGAAGCCGGCGGTCTGTTTTCTGTGGCACTGTCCCGCGGGTCACCCCGGGTTGCCGTTGGCAACCACCCTGCCCTCTGGAGTCCGGACGTTCCTCGGCAGTAACGGCCGCCACTCGAAAGCGACGCCGTCACTGACGCGACCGCCTGGCCGACTCGTCCCAGCACTCAAGCGTACGCTGTCGGCGCCATGATATTGCTCCAGGTCTCCGCGTTGCTGCTCGCGGGCCTCGCCGCCGGCGCGCTCAACGCCATCGCCGGAGGCGGCTCGCTGGTCACCTACCCGACGCTCATCGCCGTCGGAGTCCCGCCGCTGTACGCCAACGCGACCAACGGCATCGCCGTCGCCCCCGCCTACGCCGCCGCCGCGTACGGCTCCCGCAACCACCTCGCCGGCCAGCGCCGCCGCGCCCTCGGCCTGGTCCCCACCGCCGTGGTCGCCGCCATAGGCGGGACGATCCTGCTGCTCAACACCTCGCACGACTTCTTCGAGCGGATCGTCCCGTTCCTGGTGCTCCTGGCCACGCTGCTCATGGCCGTCGGGCCCTGGGTCAACCGCAAGGTCACCGCCCTCAACGGCGGACGGCCCCTCCACTCGATCGGCCTGCACATCGGCGTCGGGATCGGCTGCCTCTACGGGGCCTACTTCAACGCCGCGCTCGGCCTGGTCCTCATCGCCGTCATCGCCATGAGCCTGACCGAGAGCCTGACGCGGATCGGGGCCCTGAAGAACTTCTGCACCTTCATCGTCGGCGTGGTCACCACCGTGGTCTACGGGATCTTCGCCGACGTCGCGTGGTGGGCCATCGGCGTGCTCGTCCCGGCCACGTTCGTCGGCGGCTACCTCGGCGCCCGGCTGTTCCAGAAGATCCCCGAGCGGCCGCTGCGCCTGGCGATCATCGTCTACGGGTTGATCCTGAGCATCATTCTCATGGTCAGATGACGCACGCGCGGCGGGCGCGGAACAATGGGCACATGCCGACGCTCCGTATCGCACTCGCCCAGGACAACCCCGTGGTAGGCGACCTCGACGCCAACGCCGCCCAGATCCGCGAGGCCGCCTCGGCCGCCTCCGCCGCCGGGGCGCATCTGCTCGCGACCGGCGAGCAGTCGCTCACCGGCTACCCCGTCGAAGACCTCGCCCTGCGCCACTCCTTCGTCGAGGCCAGCCGCGCCCGCCTCGACCGCCTCGCCGGGGAGCTGGCGGCCGACGGCAACGGCGCCCTGGCGGTCGCCGTGGGCTACCTCGACGCCGACGGGCCCATCGGCAACCAGCAGGGGCAGGGAATCCGAAATGCGCTGGCGCTCCTCCAGGACGGCAAGGTCCTGTTCCGCTACTACAAGCACCACCTTCCGAACTACGGGGTGTTCGACGAGGACCGCTACTTCGTCGCCGGCCACGAACTGCACCTGGCCCGCATCCGCGGAGCCGACGTGGCCTTCACCGTCTGCGAAGACCTCTGGCAGGAGGGCGTGCCGTTCCAGGCCGCCTCCGAGGCCGGCGCCGGACTCGTCGTCAACATCAACGCCTCTCCCTATGAGCAGGGAAAACAGGAGCAGCGCCGTGAGCTGCTGTTCGGACGCGCCGCCGAGCACCGCACGCCGATCGCCTACCTCAACATCGTCGGCGGCCAAGACGAGCTCGTCTTCGACGGCGGTTCGATGATCGTCGACACCAATCGCGAGATCATCGCCTCGGCGCGCCGCTTCGCGCCCGAACTGCTCGTCGCCGACCTGGACCTGCCGCCCGGCCGCGAGGACGCCGACCACGTTTCGGCGCCGATGAGCGTGACCCGCCACGTCGTCTCCGAGGAGGGGCCCGCGCCCGAGCCGCCGGTCGAGCGCATCGTCGCCCCGCCGCTGGACCGCCGCCAGGAGGTCTGGGAGGCCCTGGCCCTCGGCCTGGGCGACTACGTGCGCAAGAACGGGTTCAAGTCGGTGGTCTTCGGCCTCTCCGGCGGCATCGACTCGGCCGTCACCGCCGTCCTCGCCGCCGACGCGATCGGCGCCGAGAACGTCCACACCGTCGCCATGCCCAGCCAGTTCTCCTCGCGGCACTCGGTCGACGACGCCGCCGACCTCGCCGAACGCTGCGGCGTCAACCACACCGTCGAGCCGATCCAGCGCATCGTCGACAGCTACCTGGCGGACCTGTCGATCTCCGGCCTGGCCCTGGAGAACCTCCAGGCCCGCGTGCGCGGGAACATCATCATGGCCCTGTCGAACCAGCACGGCCACCTGGTCCTGGCGCCGGGCAACAAGAGCGAGTACGCCGTAGGCTACTCGACGATCTACGGCGACTCGGTCGGCGGCTTCGCCCCGATCAAGGACGTGCCCAAGACACTGGTCTACGAGCTGGCCCGGTGGCGCAACGAGCACGCCCGCGCGCTCGGGCAGGTCGAGCCGATCCCCGAGAACGTGATCGTCAAGGCCCCGAGCGCCGAACTGCGGCCCGGCCAGGTCGACTCCGACTCGCTGCCCGAGTACGAGGTCCTCGACGCGATCCTGGCCGGCTACGTCGACAGCGACAAGGACCGCGAGGACCTGGTCGCGATGGGTTACGACGCCGAGGTCGTCCAGCGGGTGACCGCGCTGGTCGACGGCGCGGAGTACAAGCGCCGCCAGACCGCCCCGGGCACGAAGATCTCGCGGAAGTCGTTCGGCCGCGACCGCCGCCTGCCGATCACCAACCGGTTCCGCGGGAAGTAGCGGCGGAGCCGGGGTCGAGCGGAAAGGGACTTTGTCACAGTCGCCGCTCGTCCAGACTCTGGGACATCGACGAGCGTTAGTCTCGTTCGGGTAAGCCCGCGGACCGGCCCGGCCGGCCGCGAGGAACCACAAGGAGCACGATGATGTCTCAAGCGAAGTCCCCCGACGAGATCCCGAGCCTGTACGGGCCGGGCAAGACCGTCAAGCGAGTCAGGGCCCGCCACCTCGTCGAAGCCAAGGAGCGCGGCGAGAAGTGGGCGATGCTCACCTCCTACGACACCTACACCGCGTCGCTGTTCGACGAGGCCGGCATCCCGGCCCTTTTGATCGGCGACTCGGCCGCCAACAACGTCTACGGCTACGAGACGACCATCCCGGTCACCGTCGAGGAGCTGCTGCCGCTGGTCGCGGCCGTGGCCCGCTCGACCGAGCGGTGCCTGGTCGTCGCCGACCTGCCGTTCGGGTCCTATGAGGCCTCCACGGTCCAGGCCCTGGAGACGGCCGTGAAGTTCATGAAGGCCGGCGCGCACGCCGTCAAGCTCGAAGGCGGCCGCCGCATGGCCGCGCAGATCAGGGCGCTCGTGGACGCGGGCATCCCCGTGATCGGCCACGTCGGGTTCACCCCGCAGAGCGAGCACGTCGTCGGCGGCTACCGCGTCCAGGGCCGCGACGCCCAGGCCGCCGAGATCGAGGCCGACGCGCACGCCGTCGCCGAGGCCGGCGCGTTCGCGGTGGTGCTGGAGATGGTCACCGCCGCCGTCGCCGCCGAGATCACCAAGCAGGTGCCGATCCCGACCATCGGCATCGGCGCCGGCCCCGACACCGACGCCCAGGTCCTGGTCTGGCAGGACATGGCCGGGATGCGGCGCGGCAGGTCCCCGCGCTTCGTCAAGCGCTACGCCGACGTCGCGACCGTCATCCAGGACGCGGCCAAAGCCTACGCCGACGAGGTCCGCGGCGGTCAGTTCCCCGCCGCCGAGCACAGTTTCGAGTGACCCGGGTCGCCTTCCCCTATGGGGCAGGCGACCGCACCGGTAGGGTGGCCGCACGTGAACCACAAAGCCACCCTCCTGTTCGATTACGACGGCACCGTGCGACTCGGATGGGAGCACGCGAGCCACTACGCCCGCCTGGTCGCCGACGGCCTCGCCGACGACGACCGGCGGGCGTTCCTCGCCGCCCACACCGCCTTCTGCGAAGGCAAGCCCACCACCGCCTCCACTTTCGACGCCTACGACCCGGACAACGCCGTGCGCCGCCTCGCCGGCGACTACGGGATCGACGACAAGGTCCGCCAGGCCGCCTACGAGGCCACCCGCGCCAAGATGGCCGAAGGCGAATTCCAGATCTGGGCGCCCGCGGGGCTGCGCGAACTCATCTGGGGCCTGCCGCGCGGCATCGAGGTCGCCCTGGTGACCAACGCCCCGGCCGCCACGCTCGAGCCGGCGCTGCGCCGCCTGGGGCTGGAAGGCCTGTTCGACCGGGTCATCGGCGACGCCCACAAGCCGCACGGCATGCCGGCGATCCTCGAGGAGCTGCTCGACGGACGCGAGAGCGGAACGCTGCTGAGCATCGGCGACATTCCCCGCAACGACCTGGCCCCGGCCGCCGAACGCGGATGCGCCACCGCCTACATCGACCACTTCGGACGGCCGTGGCCGCGGGCGGACGTGTCCGTATCCGCCCCAGAGGAGTTGTGGCCCTTCCTTCACCGCTGGGCGAACGAGCAACTTGCATAACGACCGGCGGCGTTCGTGCATCAAAGTGATATGAAATCGCACTGAACGCTGTACCGAAACTGTCGCCGCGTCACCTTAAGCTAAATGTGCGCCCTGAGCCGACCGATCCCCGGCTCAGGGCGTCCGCCTCAACCCCGCACCGGATCGCCGACCGAGACCGAACCGACCCGGTCGGTGCGCAGGTAGACCCCGAAATGGTTGCCCAGCTCGGTGATGATGTGCCGGTGCAGTTCCATGTCCCGTTCGCGCCCACGCGGATCCCAGCTCGGCAGCACGCACCGCTCGCACGGTTTCTGGACCGTGAACTCGTGTTCGCCGAGGCGGATCGGCGCGCCCGGCTCCAAGTCGGTCTCGGCGAACGGCTCCAGATCGGCCTCGACGATGACGTTCGGGCGGAACCGCGCCGCCTCGATCTCGCGGCCCATCCGCTCTGAGAGGCGGTCGAGACTCGCCTTGAAGACCACCAGGATCCGCCCGTACTCGCGCCGCACCTTCCGCAGCTCGACATCGGTACCGAGATAGGCGCCCAGCGCGGCCGGCAGCCCCGGCTCGTCGGCCGACCAGGCCGCGCCGTCCGGGTCGTACACGACCGGCGCGTCGCCGACGCCGTCGGCGCAGCCGCACTGCGCCGGCCAGGCGGCCTCCCACTCCATCAAACGAGGATGGCCGCCGCCCCACACCTGCTTGCCGGACCCGGGCTCGAACAGTTCCAGCGGCCGGTCGCCCTCCATGCCGTCGTAATCGACCACGGCCGAGCGCACGGCCTCGCCGCGCAGCCCCTTGACCGGGTACCGCCACATCTCACCGACCGCTCCTGCGAACACGCTCACGAATGTACCGCTCTCGCGTTCCGGAGGGGACTTCGCCGGGTTAACGTCGAGGACATAAACAGGTGCGACAATGGCAGCCCCAGGACCGAGAGGAAACGCGCAAATGGAACGGCAGAAGGAGTTCGTGCTCCGCACGCTCGAAGAGCGTGACATCCGGTTCGTGCGGCTGTGGTTCACCGACGTGCTCGGCACGCTCAAATCCGTGAGCGTGGCGCCCGCGGAGCTCGAATCGGCCTTCGAGGAGGGCATCGGCTTCGACGGATCCGCCATCGAGGGCTTCGCCCGCGTCTACGAATCCGACATGGTCGCCATGCCCGACCCGACGACCTTCCAGGTCTTCCCGTTCGAAGGCCGCGGCATCGGCGAGTCCGCGCGCATGTTCTGCGACATCCTCACCCCCGAGGGCGCCCCCTCGTGGGCCGACCCGCGCCACGTCCTGCGCCGGTCCCTGTCCAAGGCCGCCGACCGGGGCTTCACCTTCTACGTGCACCCCGAGATCGAGTTCTTCCTGCTCTCGGACACGCCCGCCGACGGCTCCGACCCGACGCCGGTCGACGAAGGCGGCTACTTCGACCACACCACGCACTCGGTCGCCCGCGACTTCCGCCGCCAGGCGATCCTCGCGCTCGAACGCGTCGGCATCTCGGTCGAGTTCAGCCACCACGAGGTCGCCCCCGGCCAGCAGGAGATCGACCTGCGCTACGCCGACGCGCTGACCACCGCCGACAATATCATGACCTTCCGGCACATCGTCAAGGAGGTCGCGCTCTCCTCGGGCGTCACCGCCTCCTTCATGCCCAAGCCGTTCAGCACCCAGCCCGGCTCCGGCATGCACAGCCACCTGTCGCTGTTCGAAGGCGAGGACAACGCCTTCCACGACCCCGGCGACGAGCAGCGGCTCTCCAAGACCGCCAAGGCCTTCATCGCAGGGCTGCTCAAGCACGCCCCGGAGTTCACCGCCATCACCTGCCAGTGGGTCAACTCCTACAAGCGGCTCTACTCCAGCCCCCAGCCCGGCCAGATCTCCGAGGCGCCCTCGTACGTGTGCTGGGGCAAGGCCAACCGCTCCGCGCTGGTGCGCGTGCCCGCCTACGGCAAACCGAACTCCGCCCGCGTCGAGATCCGCTCGCTCGACTCGGCCGCGAATCCGTACCTGGCCTACGCGGTCATGCTCGGCGCCGGCCTCAAAGGCATCGAAGAGGGCTACGAGCTGGCCCCCGGCACCGAAGACGACGTCAGCGCCATGACCAACGCCGAACGCATCGCCGCCGGCTACCAGCCGCTGCCGTCCTCGCTCAACGAGGCCCTCGACGCGATGGAGGCCTCCGACCTGGTGCCCGAGGTCCTCGGCGAGCACGTCTTCGACTACTTCCTCAAGAACAAGCGCAGCGAGTGGGAGGACTACCGCACCCAGGTCACCGCCTTCGAACGCAAGCGGTACACGCACCTGTGAGCCGAAACCGGCATTGGTGCCCCGGGCCCCGCTCGGTTTAGGATGTTCCGGTGACCACTGCACTCGTCATCGAGAACGACCCCGCCCAAGGGCTCGGGCGCGTCGCCGACTGGCTCGCGGAAGCGGGCATGGGATTCGACGTGGTGCGCTCCCACGCCGGCGAGACCGTGCCCAGGAGCGCCGGCGGCCACGACGCGCTCATCGCGCTCGGCGGCGGCCGCGGCAAGGAGTGGGCCGACGAGCTCGCCGGCCTGCTCGAATGCGCCGTCGCCGACTCCACGCCCACCCTCGCCCTCTGCTCGTCCGCCAGGGCGCTCGCCGCCGTGTTCGGCGGCATCGTCGAACCCTCCGACGAGCCGGCCGGCCCCAGAATGCTCGCCAAACGCGACGAAGCCGGACGCGACATCCTCTTCGGCACCGCCCCCATGACCATCGACGTGATTCGCTGGCGCACCCAGGAGTTGACCGCCCTCCCCGAGGAGGCCACCCTGCTGGCCGCCTCCCCCTACGGCGCCCTGGAGGTCTTCCGCATCCGCGACGCCGCCTGGGGCGTCCAATCCCACTTCGAATTCACCCCCGACCGGCTGTCCGCGCTCGGCGCCTTCGACGACGACGCACTCGCCAAGGCCCGCGAGGTCGACGAGCACATCGTCGAGACCTGGCGCCCGATCGTGCAGCGGTTCGCGCGCGTGGCCGCCGGCGAGCGCCGCGAGCTGCCGGTGGTCGATGCCTGACGCCGACGAAGCGCGCCTCGCCGTCCTCGAGGCCAGCAACGCCCTCGGCGACTTCCTGCGCGCCCACCCCGAAGTCGCCACCGCCCTCACCGAAGACGAAGCGGCGGGCCTCGACCGCATCCGCTCCGCCGACCCCGCGAGCCTCGCCTACGCCTGGAAAGCGAACCTGCTGCGCATCAGCGCCGCCGACCTGACCGGCGAGACCGACCTGGCCGCGACCTCGGCCTCGCTCTCACGCCTGGCCGACACCGTCCTCGAACACGGCCTGGACCTGGCGCGCCGCGACATACCCGGCCCGACCCGCCTGGCCGTCATCGCCATGGGCAAGACCGGCGCCGAAGAGCTCAACTACGTCTCCGACGTCGACGTCGTCTTCGTCGCCGACGGCGACATCGACCTGGCCACCCGCCAGGCCGCCCGCATGATCCAGCTCCTCGGCCCCGCCACCTGGCCGGTCGACGCCGGCCTCCGCCCCGAAGGCCGCCACGGCGCGCTCGTGCGCACCGTCGACGCCTACCTGACCTACCTGAAGGACTGGGCCCGCACCTGGGAGTTCCAGGCCCTGCTCAAGGCCCGGCCCGCCGCCGGCGACCTCGAACTCGGCCTCGAATGGCTCGCCGCCGTCCAGCCGTTCATCTGGGGCGCCGCCAGCCGCCCCGGCGTCGTCGCCGACATCCGCGACATGCGCCGCAAGGTCGCCGACTCCGTGCCGCGCGCCGAACGAAAATGGGAGATCAAACTCGGCCCCGGGGGCCTGCGCGACATCGAGTTCGCCGTCCAACTGCTCCAACTCGTCCACGGCCGCGGCGACCCCGCCCTCAGGGTCCGCTCCACGCTCGAGGCGCTCGAGGTCCTGGTCGCCGGCGGCTACCTCGCCCGACGCGACGGCGAAGAGCTGACCGCCACCTACATCTTCCTGCGGACGGTCGAACACCGGCTCCAACTCCAGCGCCTCCTGCGGACCCACCGCGTCCCCGACGGCGGCGAGCCGCTCCACCACCTCGCCCGCGGCCTCGGCTACACCACCGACGAGGCCTTCCTCTCCGACTGGCGCGGCCACGCCTCCAACGCCCGGAGACTCCACGAGAAACTGCTCTACAAGCCGCTGCTCGACGCGGTCACCCGCGTGCCCACCGACGAGCTGCGGCTCTCCGAGTCCGAAGCCGCCGAGCGCCTCGCCGTCCTCGGCTTCGACGACCCCTCCGGCGCCCTCACCCACATCCGCAGACTCACCACCGGCGTCAGCCGCACCGCCACCGTCCAACGGGCCCTCCTGCCGGTCGTCCTCCACGAACTGGCCGACTCGCCCGAACCCGACCGCGGCCTCCTCGCCTACCGCCAGGTCTCCGACAAACTCGGCTCCACCCCCTGGTACCTGCGCCTCCTGCGCGACGGCGGGCCCGCCGCCGTCCGCCTCGCGCGGCTGCTGGGCACCTCCCGGTACTTCACGAGCCTCCTGCTCCACGTGCCCCAGTCGCTGCGGTTCCTCTCCGACAACGCCGACCTCGAACCCAAGAGCCGCGAGAGCCTGTCCGAGGGGATGCGCCAGGCCGCCGCCCGGCACACCGACGCCGCCGCCGCGGTCGGCGCCGTCCGCGCGATGCGGCGGCGCGAACTGATCCGCATCATCGCCGCCGACCTCCTCGGATTCCTCGACGACCAGGAGGTCGGCGTCGCGCTCTCGGACCTGACCGACGCGGTCCTCGACGCCGCGCTGGCCATCGCCTCCCGCGACGTGCCCGACGCTCCGGCGCTGGCGATCGTCGGGATGGGGCGCCTCGGCGGACGCGAGATGGGCTACGGTTCCGACGCGGACGTGGTGTTCGTGCACAACGGCGAGGGGGAGGACGCTCGCAAGGCCGCAGGCCGCATCGTCGAATCGGTGCGCGCGCTGCTGTCCGCGCCGACGGCGGACCCGCCGGTCGAGATCGACCTGGGGCTGCGCCCCGAAGGCAAGGGCGGGCCGATCGCGCCGAGCCTGGCGGCCTACCGGCGGTATTACGCCGATCGGGCCCGGCTGTGGGAGCGGCAGGCGCTGCTGCGCGCCCGTGCGGTGGCCGGAGACGAGTCCCTCTTGGACGAGTGGACGCTGCTGGCCGACTCGATCCGCTACCGGCCAGGAGGACTGAGCGAGTCCGAGCGCCTGGAGTTCCGCCGGGTCAAGGCCCGAGTCGACTCCGAGCGCCTCCCGCGCGGCGCCGATCCCAACGCGCACACCAAGCTCGGGCGCGGGGGACTGGTCGACATCGAGTGGGCCGCGCAGCTGCTGCAGCTCGAGCACGGCGAGGACCCCATGCTGCACACCACGCGGACCGTTCCGGCCCTGGAGGCCGCCGCCTCCGCCGGGCACATCGACGCACAGTCTCTTGAGGATCTGCGTTCGGCCTGGGAGTTCGTCACGCGCGTGCGCAACGACATGACCTTGGCCCGCGGCGTCTCGCGCGACGAGCTGCCGCGCTCGGGCCCCGAATTGACCGGGCTGGCGCAGACGCTGGGCTTCGGCGAGGACACCCAGGAGTTCCTGAACCACTACCGTCGCCTGACCAGGCGCGCGCACGAGGCGTCGCACCGGATCGTCTACGGGGAGTGAGCAGGGGCGGCCGCCGCGCGACCGCCCCCATGGCCCTGCCTGCCATTGACGACACTCTAACGAAGCCGCACCACGCCCCTGCATGGGAGGCATATCGGTAAATCGCTCCCATACGAAATTTTCCGTCCGAGAACCCTTGACTTCACCTGCGCCTCCCGTAAAGATAAAGATAATTATCAATTAAGTCTCTTTACTTTTGGGAGGATGCATTGAGAGGCCTCAAATCCCGGCGCATGGTCATCGCGCTGACCGCGGCGCTGGCCGTGGCGCTGACCGGCGCCATCTACGCCGTCGCCAACCCCTTCAGTGCCAGCGCCCAGCAGACCTGTTCGCCCGCATGGGACTCCTCGACCGCCTACACCGGCGGTGACCAGGTCGGCCACGGCGGCAACGAGTGGCGCGCCAAGTGGTGGACCCAGGGCGAGGAACCGGGCACCACGGGCCAGTGGGGCGTGTGGGAAGACCTCGGCGCCTGCGGCGACGGCGGCGACGAGCCGACCGACCCCGATCAGGACTGCTCGCCCGCATGGGACTCCTCGACCGCCTACACCGGCGGCGACACGGTCAGCTACGGCGGCGACGAGTGGCGCGCCAAGTGGTGGACCCAGGGCGAGCAGCCCGGCACCGCCGGCGTGTGGGAGGACCTCGGCCCGTGCGGCGACGGGGGCGAGCCCACCGACGACCCCACCTCCGACGACCCGACCGACGAGCCCACCGACGACCCGACCGATCCTCCGGTCGACCCGCCCACCGAGCAGTACAACGTCGCCTACTTCGCCGAATGGGGCGTCTACGGGCGCGACTACCACGTGAAGGACATCGTCACCTCCGGCTCGGCCGAGAAGCTCACCCACATCGTGTACGCCTTCGGCAACGTGCAGAACGGACAGTGCAAGCTCGACGACTCCTACGCGGCGATCGACAAGGCCTACACCGCGGCCGAATCGGTCGACGGCGTCGCCGACGCCTGGGACGACCCGCTGCGCGGCAACTTCAACCAGCTCAAGAAGCTCAAGGAGATGTACCCGCACATCCAGGTCGTCTGGTCCTTCGGCGGCTGGACCTACTCCGGCGGCTTCGGCGAGGCCGCGCAGAACCCGGCCGCGTTCGCCGACTCCTGCTACGACCTCATCCACGACCCCCGCTGGGACGGGGTCTTCGACGGCATCGACATCGACTGGGAGTACCCCAACGCCTGCGGCTTGACCTGCGACACCAGCGGCACCCAGGCCTACTCGGCGCTGATGCGGGCCCTGCGCGAACAGTTCGGGAACGAACTGGTCACCGCCGCGATCACCGGCGACGGCACCTCCGGCGGCAAGATCGACGCCGGCGGCTATGGGGAGGCGGCGCAGTACGTCGACTTCTACATGGTCATGACCTACGACTACTTCGGCGCCTGGGCCGACACCGGTCCGACCGCCCCGCACTCGCCGCTGCACGACTTCAACGGCATCCCGACCTCCGGGTTCTACGGCGCCAACGCGATCGAGAAACTGAAGTCACTCGGGGTCCCGGCCGACAAGATGCTCCTCGGCTTCGGCTTCTACGGCCGCGGCTGGACCGGCGTGACCCAGTCGAGCCCCGGCGGATCGGCGACCGGCGCGGCCCCCGGCACCTACGAGGCCGGCATCGAGGACTACAAGGTGCTGGTGAACAGCTGCCCGGCGACCGGCACCGTCGCCGGCACCGCTTACGCCCACTGCGGCAACGAGTGGTGGAGCTACGACACCCCCGAGACCATCGCCGGAAAGGTCGACTGGCTCAACGCCCAGGGCCTGCGCGGCGCCTTCTCCTGGGAGCTCTCGGGCGACACCGGTGACGGCGACCTCGTCGGCGCCATCCACAACGGACTGAGCTAGTCCGGTGCGGCGGGCGGACGCACGGCGCTGCTGCCCCGCCCGCCGCATTCCCATGCCCCCCACGAGCGGACGCCGTGGACCTCTCGGGTCCGCGGCGTCCGCGCTCTCGGTTCACCTGAACGGGTAACCGGGGTAGATGTACCCCGAGCCCCAGTGGGGCGTCAGTCCGTAGTGCCCGTAGACGTCCTCCAGATAGGGACGCTCCGGTTCGGGAGTGATCTCCGGGTCGTAGCCCGGGCCGGACGCGACGTGCTCGCGGCTGGTGTCGATGTAGACGTGGTCCTCGTCGATCCTGGTGACGGCGTCGACCGGCACGAGCACCTGCTTCTTGCCCATGCCGAGGAATCCGCCGGATCCCACTTCGAGGAACCGCACCTTCCGCTCCGACCTGTCGATGAGCAGGCTCTCGACCTCGCCGGTCTCCTCGCCGTCTCTGTCGATGACCTTGCGGCCGCGAACATCGTCGGCCTCGGTGGCGACCGTCAGGTCGGTGTCCCCGAGCCGGACGAGCTCCGCTGTCTCATCAGCCATGATGTTCCCTCCGTAGCGAGTCTCCGCAATGGGATACCCCTCGCAGGGACCGACAAACGGGCCCCGGGCTCAGCCCGCGGCGACCGCCAGGGCCAGGCAGCAGAACGCGGCGGTGGTCAGGGCGGCCCGGACGGTGTTCCACCGCGCCCACGCGCGCTCGTCGAACCGCTCGCGGACGGCCGCGGCCTCGGCTCCGTCGACGGCTCCCGCGGCCTTGATCGCGTCGTTGCGGGGAATGTGGACCCGCACGGTGATGGCGAAAACCGCCAGATACAGGACGAACGACGCGATGGTCCACCCGAACTCGGCGCCGCGGTTCAGATGCAGCAGCCCGGCGGCCCCGGTGATCAGCAGCGCGCCGAGGAACACCGACACGAACAGCGGATTCACGATGGCCCGGTCGACCGCCTGGAACGCGGCCACGAACGCCGTGTCGCCGATCCGCCTGAGTCCCGGCATGACCGCCACCGCGAACGCGAAGAACACCCCGGCCATGAGACCGGAGAGCACCAGCGCCGCCAGCAGCGCCACGATCCGAACGACATCCACAACCGACTCCTTCCGTCGAGACCATCATGCCGTCCCGGATCCGCCTCCGCGAAACGGCTTCGGGTTCCGAACGCTCAGCGGACGTTTCGCGCCGGGCTCGCGCGGGCACTGTACTCGGGAACGTGCGAAACCAATCGGGGGCGCGATACGAGCTTGCGATCGCGGCACGGACGGGGAGCTGCAAGATGAACAGGCTGATGGCAAGCGCAGCCGTAGCGGCCGGCGCCGGAGCCTGGTGGGGGCTCCGGCGCCGGTCCCGGCGGCGGCGGGACCGGGCCGGCGACCGCCGTCTGGCGGTCACCGTCAACGCCGCGCCCGAGGAGGCCGACGCCCGCGTGCGCGAGCGTCTCGCCGCCCTCGGCATGGACCTCAGGCTGCGCATCGCGCCGGCCGCCGGTGGACGGGGCACCGAGGTGGCCGTCCGGATGGTGGACCCGTCGTTCCAAGACGCGGGCATCGCGGCGCGGGTGGCCGGCAGCGACCCTCGCCAGCGAGTGCGCGAGGCCCTGCGGGACGCGAAATCACTCGTCGAGACCGGGGAAGTGCTCCGCGTGGAGGAGACCGGCCCGCGAGGCGGCGGCATCGGGACCAAGCTCGTCGAAGCGGCCGGCCGGCGCGCCGGCGGAGAGGGACGGCTGTGAAGGCGCTGTGCTGGCAAGGGATCAATGAGCTGTCGGTCGAAGAGGTGCCGGACCCGAGCATCCTCAACGACCAGGACGCCATCGTGAAGGTCACCGCCACGACCACGTGCGGCTCCGATCTCCACCTCATCGGCGGCTACGTCCCGGCGATGGAGGCGGGCGACGTCCTCGGCCACGAGTTCCTCGGCGAGGTCGTCGAGACCGGCTCCGAGGTCGGCCGCCTCAAGGTCGGCGACCGGGTCGTGGTCTGCTCGTTCATCGCCTGCGGCCGCTGCTGGTACTGCGAGAACGACCTGTGGTCCCTGTGCGACAACGGCAATCCCAAGCCCGGGTTCGGTGCGGCCCTGTGGGGCTACGAGACCGGCGGCGTCTTCGGCTTCTCGCACGCCATGGGCGGCTTCCGCGGCAGTCACGCCGAATACGTCCGCGTGCCCTACGCCGACTACGGCGCCTTCCGCGTCCCCGACGGCGTGGACGACCAGAGCGCGCTGTTCGCCTCCGACGCGGTGCCCACCGGATGGATGGGCGCCCACTTGGGAGGCGTCGGTCCCGGCGACGTCGTGGCCGTCTGGGGATGCGGCGCGGTCGGGCAGATGGCCGCCAGGGCCGCGACCCTCCTCGGCGCCGAGACCGTCTTCGCGATCGACCGGTTCGCCGACCGGCTCGCCATGGCCGAACGCCACAGCGGGGCCCAGTCCATCGACTACACCCGCACCGACGTCGGCGCGGAACTGCGCGAGCAGACCGGCGGTCGCGGGCCCGACGTCTGCATCGAAGCGGTCGGCTTGGAGGCCCACTCCGGCGGGCCGCGCGGCTTCTACGACGGCTTCAAACACCGGATGCGGATGCAGACCGACCGGCCCGACGCGGTCCGAGAGGCCATCCAGGCCTGCCGCAAAGGCGGCACCGTGTTCACCCTCGGCGTGTTCGTCGGCATGGTCGACAAGTTCCCGCTGGGGGCGGTCATGAACAAGGGGCTGACATTGCGCGGCGCCCAGCAGCACGGCCAGCGCTACATCCCGATGCTGCTGGACCGCATCGCCCGCGGCGAGCTGGAGACCCGCCACCTGGCGACGCACGAGATGCCGCTGACCGAGGGGCCGCGAGGCTACGACCTGTTCAAACGCAAGCGCGACGGGTGCGTGCGCGCGGTGTTCCACCCGACCTGGTAGGCGCCGACCGGAAACGGAGGGCGGCTCCGTGTTTACCGAGAGTCACACGGGGCACCTGAAGCGCGGTGGGGTCTCCTGATGCCGACGCGCCGTTCGGGCCGCGTCGCGGGAGGCAAGTCAAAGGGGCGCCGGAGGCGTCGCGTCGTCACGCGTGCCCGAATCGGCGAATCGCGCACAGGAAAGAGAACCGAATGGCATTCAATCCGCTGGAGCATCAGGGCATCCCGCTCGACGAACAGGTGCGGAACTGGCGAGAACTCAATGTGGAGCCGATCGACCCCGATCGGGCCGATCCGTACACACGGTGCCGGATCATCGCGATGAACGGCATCGAGGTCGAGGCCCTGATGTTCAGCCATCAGCTCGCCCGCCACTGCCCGTCCATGGAGGTCAAGCAGCAGCTCGCCGAGGTCCGGTACCTCGAACAGCAGCAGCAGAAGACCGTCAACTGGCTGCTGCCGGGCATCTCCTCGGCACTGGAGACGACGATCGCCTACGAGCAGGTCGCGGTCGACCTGACCGCCTGGGTCGCCCGAATGGAGCCCGACCCCGAGCTCAAGCAGGCCTACCAGTTCGGGGTGCTGGAGGACTTCGACCACCTCTACCGATACTCGAACCTCTATGAGATGGTCCAGCACCGCAAGGCCGAGAAGATCGTCGACGGCCTGACCGAGGTGATCCCCGGCCGGCCGACGAAGTACCACCACCGCCACGGGGCCGACAACGTGCGCGAGCCCTACGACCGCAGGACCGCCGACCCGCGCTCGAAGCTGCACGCGCTGACCATCATGGCCGCCGAGCAGCAGACGATGAACTTCTACATGAACGTGGGCCCGGAGTACATGGAGCCGATCGCCCGGCAGCTCTACCAGGAGATCGGGCTGATCGAGGAGGAGCACGTCACCCACTACGAATCGCTGGTCGACCCGGGCGAGACCTGGTGGGAGCGGCTGCTCAACCACGAGTACAACGAGTGCTACCTGTACTACTCGTTCATGGAGACCGAGACCGACCCGAGGATCAAGGCGATCTGGGAGCTGCACCTGAACATGGAGCTCGAGCACCTGCGGGTCGCCTGCGACCTGCTGCGGGAGCACGACGGGCGCGAACCGGAGGAGATCCTCGCGCCCGAACTGCCGCAGCCGGTCACGTTCGAGCCGAACAAGGCCTACGTGCGCGAGCTGCTGGACACCCAGATCGACCTCAACACGCTCGGCGCCGGCTACGTCCGCGAGGCCCACGAGCGCTTCGAGCGGATGCAGGAGCAGATCCACGGCGGCGAGGCCCCGCCCAGCGAGCGGGTCGTCGACATGCACCGCGAGCAGTTCGGCACCGACTACCGGCTCTCCACCGAGGGCGAGCATCCGGTGCGGGAGCTGCGCGAAGAGGCCGTCGCACGGTGATGAGCGAGGAGACGCAGATGCCTGTCGAAGACCGCCCCGAGCACGTCGAGGACGTCATCGAACTGCTCTTGGGCCAGCACATGCTCATTCGCGAGCTGTTCGTCGAGGTCCAGTCGAACACCGGTGAGCGGCGGAGCGAGGCGTTCGGGCGCCTGGTGCGCCTGCTAGCGGTGCACGAGACCGCCGAAGAGGAGATCGTGCATCCGCTGGCGCGCCGCAACATCGATGGCGGCGAGCAGGTGGTCGAGGACCGACTCAACGAGGAGCGCGAGGCCAAGGAGGTCCTGGAACGGCTGGAGTCGATGGACCACGACTCCGAGGAGTTCGAGACCACCTTGGCGCAGCTGCGGGACTCGGTGCTCGAGCACGCCCACCATGAAGAGGTCTACGAGTTCCGGTACCTGCGCGGGGACTGCGAACCCGAGCAGCTGCAGTCACTCGCCAAGCAGGTTCGCGCCGCCGAGAAGACCGCGCCGACGCACCCGCATCCGGGGGCGGAGTCGGCCGCGAAGAATCTGACGGCCGGGCCCGTTCTGGCCGTGTTCGACCGGGCCAAGGACGCGGTACGCGGCGCCATGTCGAAGTGAGCGGCCGACCCGGCCGATCGGCCGGGCGCGGAACCGGCACCCGTTCCGCGCCCGGCCGTCTCACTTGATACCGGTCGTGGCGACGCCCTTGATGAGGAAGCGCTGGCCGAAGACGAACACCAGGAACATCGGCAGGAGCGAGACGACGCTCATGGCGAACATCGAGCCGTAGTCCGAGCTCGACTGCGCGTCCAGGAAGCCCTTCAGCGCCACCGAGACCGGCCACGACTCGGGCAGGCGCAGGTAGACCAGCGGCCCGAAGAAGTCGCCCCAGGTCCAGATGAAGGTGAAGATCGCGGTGGTCGCCAGCGCCGGCACGATGAGCGGCAGGGTGATCTGGAGGTAGGAGCGGAAGTGGCCCGCGCCGTCGATGCGTGCGGCCTCGAAGATCTCCTTCGGCAGTCCGCGGATGAACTGGACCATCAGGAACACGAAGAACGCCTCGGTGGCGAGGAACTTCGGCGCGATGAGCGGCAGGAACGTGTTGAGCCAGCCGAGTTCCTTGAAGATCAGGAACTGCGGCACCATCATCACCTGGAACGGGAGCATGATCGAGGCGAGCATGATCGCGAAGAACACGTTGCGGCCGCGGAACCGGAGCCTGGCGAAGGCGTACGCCGCCAGGGAGCAGGAGAACAGGTTCCCGAGGATCGCGCCGAAGGCGATGATCGAGGAGTTGAGGATGAACACTCCGAAGGGGAACTGGAGGTCGTTCCAGCCGTTCACGTAGTTCTCGGCCGTGAGGTCGAGCGTGAAGATGCTGAGGTTGCGGAAGATCTCGCTGTTGGGTTTGAAGCTCGAGACGAGCAGCCAGATCAGCGGGTAGATCATCACCACCGACATCACGGCGAGCATGACGTGGCGGCCGAACGATCGCAGTGCCCGCCATGCGGGCCGACGCCGCCGCCGCGCCGGCGGGTCCTGGGGGCGGACGAGGGTCTCAGTCTTTGTCGTCATAGAACACCCAGTACTTCGAGAGCCAGAAGTTGAACGCGGTGAAGGCGGCGACCACGATCACGAGGAACCATGCCATGGCGGACGCGTAGCCCATGTCGAGCTCGTTGAACGCTTCCTTGTAGAGCAGGAGCGTGAAGAACATCGTCGAGTCGGCCGGTCCGCCGGTGCCGCCGGAGACGACGTAGGCCTGCGTGAACGCCTGGAACGCGAAGATGACCTGCAGGACGATGTTGAAGAAGATGATCGGCGTCAGCAGCGGCAGCGTGATCGAGAGGAACTTCCGGACCGGGCCGGCCCCGTCGATGGAGGCGGCCTCGTAGAACGCCTCGGGTATCTGTCGGAGGCCGGCCAGGAAGATCACCATGGGGGAGCCGAAGGTCCACACGTTCAGGACGATGAGCGTGCCGAGCGCGAAGTCGGGGTGGCCGATCCAGCCCGGTCCGTCGACGCCGAACCAGGCGAGCACGCCGTTGACGAGGCCGTCCTTGCCGAAGACCTGGCGCCACAGGATCGCGATCGCGACCGATCCGCCCATGAGGCTCGGCAGGTAGAACACCGAGCGGTAGAACGGCAGGCCTTTCATGCCCTTGTCGAGCAGCAGCGCCAGCGCCAGGGCCAGGGCGAGCAGGATCGGGACGCCGCCGAGCACGTAGATGACGGTGACGCGGAAGGAGTTCCAGAACCGCCCGTCGCCGAACATGGCGGTGAAGTTGTCCAGGCCGATCCATTCGGGAGGCTGGAGCAGGTTGTACTCGGTGAACGAGAGGTAGAGCGAGGCGATCATCGGGCCGATCGTGAGTCCGAACAGGCCGATGATCCAGGGGAGCAGGAAGAGGTAGGCCGCCTTGTTGTCGGGGTATTTCTCCTTGACGCGGGCGCGGCCCTTGCGTCTGCTCACTGCGATGTTCCGCAGCTCGCCGAGACTGCTCATGGGATCTCCTAGCCTCTCGCGACCGCGCGCGGGATCGGGGGAAAGCGGTTGCACGACTGCGTCGATTATGACGGCTTGCAAACGCTTCGTCAATCGGGGGCGGACCGAAAAATTCAGGGGGGATCGGAAAGTTCCGAAAGGTCGCATATGACCCTCCACCTGGGACGATGGGAGCGCTTCGCTGATCGCTGGGCATTGACAACCGGCGAGCTCGATGCTAATTTTCCGGAAAGCGGTTGCAATTTTCGGCTGTCCCGGCCCAGTCCCCGGCGACCGCTCTCGGACGGCCCCTCACTCGTCCGCATCAGTGGCAACACGGTGGCCCTCGCCACCGACGACACACGAAACGAGGCGCAATGACGCGTAGGACACGTTCGCGTGCCGCCATCGGATCCGTCGCCGCCGCGACCCTCCTCCTCTCCGGATGCTTCGGCTCGGACGACGGATCGGCAGGGGAGTACGACCCCGACGAGGAGATCGAACTCGAGATCTCCTGGTGGGGCGACGACGATCGCGCACGCCTCTTCGCCGAGGTCATCGACCTCTTCGAAGCGGAACACCCCAACATCACCGTCGTCGAGACGCCCGTGGGCGCCCCCGACGACCTCTTCAACCGCCTCGCCACCGACTTCGCCGGCGGCGGCGACACCGCCCCCGACGTCTTCGCGCTCGGCGGCGCCAAGCCGCAGGAGTACGGCGAACTCGGCGCCCTCCTCGACCTGTCCACTGTGAGCGACCAGCTCGACTCCTCGAAGTACCCCGACTTCTCGCTCACCAACGCCATCGTCGACGACACCCTCTACGGACTGCCGACCGGCGGGAACTCGATCGCCGCGTTCATCAACGTCGGCGTCTTCGAGCAGGCCGGAGTGCCCGTCCCCGAAGCAGGATGGAACTGGGACGACCTGGTGGAGGTCGCCGGCCAGATCGGCAACGCCGGACTCACCAACGAGGCCGGCAACCCCGTCTACGGCATCGACCTGCGCATCCAGGACATCATGGGCACCTACGCCGCCCAAGTCAGCGAAGTCGGCATGTACGACTGGGACGGCAAACTCGGCGTCGACGCCGGCCAGATCGCCGGCTGGTACGAACTCGAGCAGGAACTCCTCGACAGCGGAGCCCTGCCCGACCCGTCCATCGTCACCTCGAACTGGCAGCTCCCGCCCGACCAGCAGCCCTTCACCATCGGCCAGGCCGCCATCACCTTCGGGTACACCAACCTCATGTCCGCCTACAGCGCCGCCGGCGACGTGCAGATGATGCTCCCGCCGACCGACACCGACCGGTCGGGCATCGCGCTGCTGCCCTCGGCCTTCTGGTCGATCAACGCCTCCAGCGCGCACCCGGAGGCGGCGGCCATGCTCGTCGACTGGTTCCTCCACGAGCCCGCCGCGGCCGAACTCATCCTCGACACCCGCGGGGTGCCGTTCAATCCCGACACCCTCGAAGTCGTCGCGCCCCTGCTGGAGGGACCCTCCAAGACCGCAGCCGACTACGTGAACATCGTCCTCGAAGAAGGCGTAGTCGCCCCGCCCCAACCGGCGGGCGGTCAGATCATGAACGAACTCTCCCAGCGGATGGAGGCCGAAGTCCTCTTCGGCCGAATGACACCCGAAGAAGCGGCGGACCAATGGATCGCCGAACTCGGGGCCGCACTCGAATAGACACCGTGGAGGCGGGCCGGCACCGGCCCGCCTCCCGCTACACCACCACGGGGAACCATGACCGACGCGATCGGCCGCGCCCTGGCCCGGCTCCGCACCAGCGACCCGGCCTCGCGCGCCGGCATCGAAGGGACAGGCCTCGCCGACGAACTCGCCGGCAACGGCATCGGTTTCGCGGCGGTCGGCGGCCCGCTCACCGAGCGCTGGCACCAGGCGATCGCCGAACTCGCCCAGTGCGTCCGGTCCCTCGCCGGCAGCGCCCCGGTCCTCAACGAAGGCGGCGTCTACGCCGGCTCGTGGATCGAGAGCACCGGCACGATCAACGCCGAAGTCCTCGCCCGCTTCGCGCCCCGCATCGCGCGCGACACGCACCTGCTGTTCGCCGAGCACCAGCGCGACGACGGCATGATCCCCTACAAGCTCACCGACGCCGGTCCCGGCTTCAGCCAGATCCAGATCGTCACGCCGCTGGCGCGCACCGTGTGGAACCACCACCGCCTCACCGGAGGCGACCGGGACCTCCTGGAGACCATGTACGGCGCGATGGCGCGGTACGACGACTGGCTCGCGCGCTACCGCGACACCCGCGGCACCGGCGGCGTGGAGGCGTTCTGCACCTTCGACACCGGCCACGACCTCTCGCCGCGGTTCTGGTTCGCGCCCGACCGCGCCTTCCGCGGCGACGCCCGATGGTGCGACCCCGACTCGCCGATCCTGCCCTATGTGGCGCCCGACCTGACCGCCAACGTCGCCTGCCAGCGCGCCTACCTGGCCCGGATCGCCGAGGAGCTCGGCGAGGACGGCGAGGCGTGGCGGCGCAAGGCCCGCGCCTCGGTCGAAGCGCTGTACGCCCAGTGCTTCGACGAGGCCGACGAATGCTTCTACGACAGCGACCGGTCCGGTGAGCCGGTCCGCGTCCAGTCCGATGTGCTGCTGCGGGTCCTGGCCTGCGAGATCGGCGATGAGGAGCGCTTCGCGGCGGCGCTGCGCGGCTACCTGATGAACACGCGGAAGTTCCTCTCGCACTACGGTTTCACGTCGCTGGCCTTGGACGACCCGCGGTTCGACGCCGACGCCTCCCGCAACTCCTGGGGCGGTCCGGTCAACTTCCTGGCGCTGCTGCGCGCGCCGCACGCGTTCGAGCATCACGGCCACGTCGCCGAGCTGGCCGTGGCGACCGCGCCGGTGCTGGCGGCGTTGGCGATCGCCGACCGCTTCCCGCAGTGCCTGGACCCGTGGTCCGGCGCGGCGGGCTTCACCTCGGTGTACTCGCCGTCGATCCTGTGGCTGCTCGACGCGGTGGAACGCTGCTGCGGGATCCTGCCGCGCCCCGACGGCGAGGTGTGGTTCACCGGCATGGCCCCGACGCGACTGGACCACGGCGCCGCCGCCGAGGCGACGGCCTACGCGCGTCGCGTGGACGGCGCCCGGTATGAGCTCGCGGCCGACGACGAGCGAGTCGAAGTCCGCCGCGACGGGAGGCTGCGGTACGTCTTCCCGCGCGGATGGCGGCTCGTCACGGACGCCGAGGGGCGGGCGCGGGCCGTGGTCGGCATGAGCCCGGCGACGGTCAGCGGTGTCCTCGAGTTCCACGGCGCCGCGACGCCTCCACTTGAACTGTCGGTCGTCGCCAACGAACGGGTCGAGTTCGACATGGACGGACGCGTCGCCGGCAGGTCGGCGGTCGTGTTCGTGCCGCCGACCACCGGCCGCTGACCGACCGGTCAGCGCAGCGCGAGACCGCCGGGGACCTCTTCGATCTCGATGAACTTCGCCCGCTCGTCGGGGGTCCGGTTCGGCTGATGCAGGGTGAGCAGCAGTCGTCCGGAGGCGTCGGTGAAGACCATGCCGTGGCCGCCGTCGGTGGGCCACAGCGCTTCGTCCGTCTGCCGCCACGGCCCGAGGATCCCGCCGGTCTCGGAGGCCGCGACGCCGAGCGCGTAGCCGCCCTCGCCCATGCTCGACCACACCATCAGCAGGGTGCCGTCGGCGTTGCGGTGCAGGAACGGCCCGTCGGTCACGTAGGCGGCCGGCCCGGGCCGGCCGAGCGGCCGGGTCCACGGCGCCTCGGAGGCGGTGAACAGCAGCGCCGGTTCGCCGACCGTGCCACGCAGGTCCGGCGTCAGCCGGAGGGCCTGGATCTCGCCGTCGCCGACGTCCTTCCACTCGTGGCAGAACACCATGTACGGCGTGCCGTCCTCGATGTGGAGGGTGCCGTCGAGGCATTCCCAGTCGCTCGGTGTGAGCGGGCCGTCGGACCAGGGCGCGTACGGGCCTTCGGCGCGTTCGGCGCGCAGCACCTGGGTGCCGCGGCGTCGTCCCTCGGCGGCGAAGGTCGCGAACATGTAGAAGGCGCCGTCGTAGCGGTGCACCTCGGGCGCCCAGTACTGCGTGTGCGACCAGAAGTCCGTGTCGGGCCGGAAGGCCGGGATCGGGCCGTGCCAGTCCTCGAGGTCGGTGCTCCAGTACGTGTCGAAGCCGGTCGCCGGGCCGCGCCAGATGTTCTCGTCGGTGCTGCCGAACAGGTGGAACCGGTCCTCCTCGGGCACGTGGAGCACGAACGGATCGCGGATCTGGATATCGTCCAAGCGGGGCATGGGTCTCCTCCATCGGCTCTCTGCGCTCCGCGACCGGGGCGTTCGCCCATCACGGTAAACCTTTGCCTCGCCGTGGCACGGCACCGGGGGCGCGGAGTCGAGGCTCAGAGCCCGCCGAGGCGGTCGACCGCCTCCTCCAGGACTTCCTTTCGCTTGCAGAAGGCGAAGCGGACTTGCGCGCGGCCGGCGTCGGGGGTGTCGTAGAAGACGGCGTTGGGCACCGCGACCACGCCGCAGCGCTCGGGCAGGGAACGGCAGAACGCGACGCCGTCGGTCTCGCCCAGCGGCGTGACGTCGGTGGTGACGAAGTAGGTGCCCTGGGGCCGGTAGACCTCGAATCCGGCCGCCTCCAGTCCGGCCGACAGGAGGTCCCGCTTGGCGTGCAGGTCTTGGCGGAAGTCGTCGTAGTAGGCGTCGGGCAGGCGCAGGGCCTCGGCGATGGCGTGCTGGAGCGGGCCGGAGGTGACGTAGGTCAGGAACTGCTTGGCCGTGCGCACGGCGTCCACGAGGTCGGCGGAGGCGGTGATCCAGCCGACCTTCCAGCCGGTGAAGGAGAACGTCTTGCCGGCCGAGGAGATCGAGACCGTGCGCTCGCGCATGCCCGGCATGGAGCCGAGTGGAACATGCTCGCCGTCGAAGACCAGGTGCTCGTAGACCTCGTCGGTGACGACCAGGAGGTCGCGGGCGACGGCGAGGTCGGCGATCGCGGCCAGCTCGCCGCGGGTGAGGACCGTGCCGGTGGGGTTGTGCGGGGAGTTGAGCAGCAGCAGGCGGGTTCGAGGCGTGACCGCGTCGGCGAGGGCGTCGAGGTCCGGCCGGAAGTCGGGGGCGCGGAGGGTGACCGGGACGCGCTTGGCGCCGGCCATGGCGATGCAGGCGGCGTAGGAGTCGTAGAACGGTTCGAACGCGATGACCTCGTCGCCGGGCTCGAGGAGCGCGAGCATGGAGGCGGCGATCGCCTCGGTGGCGCCGGCGGTGACCATGACTTCGCGGTCGGGGTCGAACGACGGGCCGTAGCGGCGCTCTTGGTGGTCGGCGATGGCCTGGCGCAGTTCGGGGACGCCGGGGCCGGGCGGGTACTGGTTGCCTCGGCCGTCGCGGATTGCGCGCACGGCTGCCTCGACGATCTCGGCCGGGCCGTCGGTGTCGGGAAAGCCCTGGCCGAGGTTGATGGCGCCGGTGCGTCCGGCCAGCGCCGACATCTCCGCGAAGACGGTGGTGCCGAAGCCCTCCAGCCTCCGGTTCAGCAGTGGCCTGTCCTCCATGTGCGCACCGTGCTCTCTACGTCGGGGCCGTGTCTCTGGCGATTGTCTACGGCTCACAGCCATATGTAACCCCTCCAGGGACGCGGAACGGCGCGGGGCGCGGCCGGGCCCACGGGTTGGAACCGGGCGACGGACTTCGGCGGAATGAGGGCTCGGCCGCGCGGCGTCGATTCGCTGCCGGCCGAGCGGACCTCAGAACCACTGGGTGACCCTCACCGGCGCGAAGCCGCCGTTGTCACTGAGGACCGGGTCGTTGAAGCTCAGTTGGAACCGCTGGCCGCCGCCGCTTCTCGATTCGTACAGCAGGCACGGTGACGGCGACGGTGCGCCGGTGTTCTCCGTGCCGACCACCGGGAACCACTCGTTCGCCTCGTACCAGCCTCGGCCGAGGACGTACACCGAGCCGGACGTGACTCGGCCGATGAGCGCGTACGGCGGTTCCCCGGGAGCCGGGTAGTCGGTCCCGGCGTGGCTCCACGAGTACCCGAACACCGACTCCCGGTGTCCCCAGTAGTCGGTCCTGATCACGCTGTCGGGATCCGCGTCGACTCGGAGCGTGTCACCGTCGATCAGGCTCAGCGGTGCGGCCCAGTCGTTCACCTGGTCGCCGTGCGCGTTCCATTCCGGGTCGTCCCGGTGGTCGTGCGCCGAGCGGTCGACGCACCGTTGCAGCGACGAGTCGTCCGGAGGCAGCAAATAGCCCTCGTTGCGGTGTTGCGACCAGCCGGACGGCACCGTGTCACTGTAGCGCCAGGTGGCGATCGCGGCGTTGTCCGCGACCGTGGGATTCCAATGGCTGCGGAGTCGGACGGTCCCGGCCGACCACGTGGTCGGGACGTAGCCTTCGATTCGGAAGAGCACGTATTCGCCGCCGGAACTGCGGCGGTCGCCTACGTCTCCGGACCAGCGCGGGTCAGTGGTGAGCATGTTGTCGCCGCGGTCGGAGCTCCACCAGTGGTAGAGCGGCACGGTGTTCGCCGGCTGCGGGTCCGCCGGATCGTAGACGAATCCCTGCAGGCCGACGATCTCGTGACTCGGATCGGCCGCGCAGGTGCGGAAGTACTGGCACGTCCATACGGACTGCGTGGTGGTGAAATGGTCGCCTCGGGACGGGTTGAAGAACGATACGAGCGGCACCAGATCGTGTCCGCTCGCCGAGGCGGGGGCGGCCACGACCGCGGTCGATCCGGCCGACGTCGCCACCATTGCGGCGGCGACGGTGAGCGCACGTCTCACCCGGGTCCATGACTTTCCGGCCACAGCTGACCTCCTTCGGCACTGCCTTGATCGACCTGTTCACGGCGAAGGGAAAGCCGTTGGACGATCGACCGGAAAGTACCAAGGAAATCACTGGGAGTACACAAGTCTGACATGATACTGACAATTGGACAGTGCTGCTGTCACGACCTGTTCGGTCTCATGTCAGTTTGCAATGAAATGTCAGTCCACCATCTCGAGTGTGGATCTGATATGGCGGACTTTGAATGAGCCGAGGGTACGTTGCGGGAATTCCCGGACGCCGTGTGGGCGCCCTCCTCGGTGATGCGCAGCCCGCCCGGGCGAACGGCCGACCGAACGGGGCCTAGGTCGAGCCGTGGAGGCGCTCGCCGACCGTGTGCACCACCGTCAGCCGCGGGTCGGTCGGCAGCAGAGCGTCGACCGATCGCTGGAGTTCGGCCACCTCGGGCAGGTCCGCGGGGCTGCGGACTTCGACCACCAGCCCGTGCCCGTGCCAGGAGACGCTTTCGACCTCGGCCTCCGGCACCTCGGTGAGCCAGTCCTGGGCCAGCGTGCGGACCTGTCCGGCCCACAGCGAAGTGGCCGTGTTGATCGCCATCGGGACGACCACGAACAGGAGCACCGCCGACAGCGCCGCGTAGGCGCGTCCGCGCCAAGGGGCGGCTGTGCCTTCGGCCGATTCGCGCGCGTATCCGGCGGCCATCAGCACCACGACCGCGGCGATGACGAGCACGACCGTGTTGGAGGCGAACAGCACCAGCGCCCCCATCGCCAAGGCGACCTTGCCCGAACCGAGGCACACGCCCGCCACGCCCAGGGGCGGGACCAGCGAGATGGCGATCGCCACGCCCGGGAGCACGTCGCCCACATCGCGCCGGGCGATCGCGATGGCCCCGGCGAGACCGGTGGCCACGGCCGCGACCAGATCCGTCAAGTTCGGCGAGGCGCGGCCCAGGACCTGCGAGTTCGACAAGACGCTGTCCGGATTGGGCAGCGCCTGCGAGTACACGAAGCCGATGGCCACCACGATCAGCACGCTCGCCGCGACGTACAGGAGCGAACGCCGGACGAGCGAGACTCGGCCGGTGACGATGCCCAGCCCGACGGCGAGGATCGGTGTCGCCAACGGCGCGATGATCATCGCGCCGATGACGGCGGCGGTGGAGTCGTCGACGATCCCGGCGGTCGCGATGAGACCCGAGAGCACGAGCATGATCCAGAACGCCGATCGCTTTGCCCGCAGGTCGCCTTCGCCGAGGTCGACCTTCTCGCGCAGCTCGTCGAGGCTCCGCCGCTGACCGGCGGGAATGAGCACGCCCATCGTCCACCTCCCGCGGACAGTATCCGCGATCGGACGCTGCCGCGCCGGGAGTTCGGCGCCCGGCCTCCACCGGTCCCGCAGAGCCGGGAACACGGGTGCGGCGGCGTCGTCCCGCGAGCTGAGGCGGTGCTCCGAGCGCTTCGCTTCCTCCGCGTCACGTTCGTCGTTCCGTGCCGAGGTCCGAGTGCGCCTGTTGGTCGGGAATTCGCCTTCGCGTTCGATGGTCGTCGACCCGTGTTGAGCAACGAAGTATGTACTCATGTTCATGAGTGAATATCACCCGGAATCCCGGCACGATCATCACCATCCTCACCACGACCACCCGTCCGTTCCCCGACGCGCACTGCTGGCCGGAGCCGGCGGCCTGCTCATGCTCGCCACGACCCCCGGCACCGCCGCGGCCTCCACCGTGCCCACGGCGGCATCACCGAGCCCGACTCCGCAGATCGGCGCCGCACGGAGCTCCAGGATCAGCCAGGGCACGCGGCTCGTCCACGCCGACATGCACAACCACACCGTCATGTCCGACGGCGACGGCGACCCCGAACTCGCCTACGAGTCGATGCGCTCGGCCGGGCTCGACGTCGCCGCGCTCACCGACCACACCACCCTGTTCGCCATCGAGGGACTCTCCTCAGGGGAGTGGCGCCGCATCGGCGAGCTCGCCGACGCGGCCGACGACCCGGGCCGGTTCACCGCCATCCGCGGCTTCGAGTGGTCGCACCCGCTGCTCGGCCACGTCAACGTGTACGGCACCGGCGACTTCGCCGACCTGCTCCGAGCAAGCAGCATGGGCCGCCTCTACGACTGGCTCGACGCCCGGGACGCCATCGCCACGTTCAACCACCCGGGCCGCGAGGCGGCCAGGTTCGACGAGTTCGACCCCGACTCGCCGGCGATCGACCAGATGGTCGGCCTCGAGATGTTCAACCGCCGTGACGACTACCTGTTCGAAGGATGGTCCTCCGGAATGAACTCGCCGCTGGTCGCCTGCCTCAACGCCGGATGGCGCACCGGACTGACCGGAGTCACCGACGAGCACGGCACCGACTGGGGCTACCCCGAAGGCAAGGGCCGCAGCGGACTGTGGGTCACCGAGAACACCCGCGCGGGCGTGTACGAGGCGATGCGGGCCCGCCGGTTCTTCGCCACCAGAGTCTCGGGCCTGCGGCTCGACGCGGTCGCCAACGGCGTCCAGATGGGAGGGACGATCCCCCTCACCGCCGGGGACGTCACGTTCACGGTCGACCTCGACCGAGGACCGGAGTGGACGGGCAAACCGCTGCGCGTCCAGGTGCTGCGGCCCGACACCGATGCCCCGCTCGTCGCCGAGGTCATCGAGTTCGAGGCGGGCGACCTGGTCGAATTCACCGTCCCCATGGACGTCGAGGACGGCGACTGGGTCGTGCTGCGCATCTCCGACCCGGCCGCCGCCAACGACCAGCCCGGCCCGGACGGCCACCCGTGCAACGACCTCGGCGTGGCGTACTCGAGCCCCTGGTGGCTCGAACCCACGGCCTGACCGGCTGCGAAGGAGCGGCCCTAGGACGGTGGCGCTCCTTCGCAGCGGCCCGAGGTCTCATCTCCAGTAGGCGGTCACTTGGTGCCGGTGGCGATGTTGACCTCAGTGCCGAGCACGGCCCGCGGCCCGCCGCCGGAGCGTTCGCGGAACATGCCGTCGAGCACCTGCCGCACCTCGTCGCGGTGCTCCTCGCCCAGGGCGGCGACCATCTGCCTGAACACCGGGTTCGCCGAGGTGAACGTCGCCAGGAAGTCGGCGGCCGACGCGAACGGCATCTCCCAGGTGAACCCGTCGATCGACACGCCACCGAGTTCGGCCTCGTGCATCTTGCGGCGCAGGACTTCCGGGTCGGCGACTTGGAACGGCAGCGGCGGCGACGCCGGCGGTTCGAAGCCCGGCACAACGGCCTTCATCGCCCCGGCGAGGAAGCCGAACGGCTCGGCCCGGCGGAACGGCCCGAACGCCGCGAGGGCGACCCGGCCGCCGGGCTTGACCACGCGGACCATTTCAGACAGTCCACGGTCGAAGTCCGGGAACAGCGAGACGCCCTGGTTCGAGACCGCGACGTCGAACGCGTCGTCCGGCAGCTCCAGCGCCTGGCCGTCCATCACCCTGCCGTCCAGGTTCGACAGTCCCGCTGCGCGGGCGTTCGCCAGCAGGCGTTCGATCATCTTGGGCGAGTGGTCGACGGCGACGACCTCGGCGCCGGTCCTCGCGGCCCGGACGGCCACCGCGCCGGTCCCGGCCGCCACGTCCACACATCGCACGCCGGGGCCCAGCTCGGCGCGGCCGAGCAGCTCGTCGGCGAGATCCCCGGTCAACGGTGCAACGTGCTCCTCGTACTCCTCGGCGAGCGCGTCCCAGGCGCCGCGGATCTGCGCCGCAGTCGGTGCGGTGGTCATGATGCCTTCCTCTCATCGGCGGTCCCGAGCGCGGTCTGCATCGCGTCCAGGAGGGCTTCGGGCTGTTCGACCGCCGGATCGTCCCGGCAGTCCTCGACAACGTGCAGCGGCCAGCCGTGCCTGGCGGCGGCCGCTTCGGCGGTCCGCAGGCCGACCTGCAGGTCGTGGCGGCCGTGGACCAAGGTCGTCGGGACCCCGATCCGCTCGAGGTCGCGGGCCGGGATCGGCGGTACTCCCAGGCGCGGCATGAGCTGGCGCAGGGCCCGCTGCCCCTTCGGGTCCCGTGCCCGGTCCAAGGCGTAGTCGAGCAGCGGGCCCCACTGGTCTCCGGCGCCGTCGCCGACGCGCTCCATGTCGTGGAAGCAGCGGTCGAACAAGCGGTCGCGGCTGCGCGGCGTCGGCTTGGCGACGAACCGCACCATCGGGATCGCGAAGCTCGGCTTCGGACGGAACCAGCCCAGCCCCATGGTGTCGACCAGCACCAGGTGCGCGAGCCCGTCGCTGTGGCCGGCGGCGTAGCGGGCGGCGATCGCGCCGCCGAGCAGGTGGCCGGCCACGACCGGCCTCGAGGCGCACGTCCGCTCGATCAGCGCGCCGAGCCACGCCAGGACCGTGTCCGCGTCGAGCCGCGCCTCCGTGGTGGAGGCGCCGTGCCCGGGCAGGTCCGGGACGATGACCCGGTGACGCCTGGCGAGTTCGGGAATCACGCGGAGCCAGACGCCGGCGAACTCGCCCTGGCCGTGCAGGAGGACGACCGGCGGGCCCTCACCACCCTCCCAGACGGCAGTGGACACCGCGCCGAGCCGGAGCCGCCGCTCGGTGATCGGCAGCGCCGCGACCAGGCGCTCGCGGGCCTCCGGCCCGCTGATGCTCTCTGAACGCTTCATCGCGTCCCCCTTCCTCAAAGTTCTTGAGGCAAGGGTCCGCCTCGGACGGCAGCGTCCGCATCGGGCGGATCGACCATCTTGCGGCGGCCCGGCCGCGTGGGTAATTCTGTGCAGGCGCGGAACCGCTAGACCAGGTCGTGCTCGTAGGCGTACGCGGTGGCCGCGGCCCGCGAGGAGAGACCGAGCTTGGTGAACATGTTGCTCAAGTGTCGAGCGACGGTCTTGTCGCTGATCACGAGCGTATCGGCGATCTCTCGGTTCGTCGCGCCCGTAGCGACCAGGCGCAGCACCTCGACCTCGCGGGGCGTCAGCCGCCCTCCGCCCGTCGGCGACAGCCGCTCCTTGAGCGCCCGCACCCGGTCGAGCGCCGGCACGGCGCCGAGCTGCTCGAAGACGCGGCGCGCGGCGTCCAGCTCCATCTCGGCCGAATCGTGGTCGCCCACCAGCCGGCACGCCCGCGCCATTCGCAGCCGCACCAATGCGGCCTCATACGGCGCTTCGAGGCGATGCCACGCGATCCAGGCCCGCCGCAGCACCGCCGAAGCGGCCTCGGCCTCGCCGGCGGCCAGCAGCACCGAACCGCGCGTGTACGCGACCACGCCGTCGAGATACGGCGACGCGAACTGCGCGGCGATGCCTTCCAGCTCCTCCACCGCCGCGCGGGCGCGGTCGACGTCGTCGACGGCGAGTTCGATTTCGGCATAGGCGGCCAGGACTCTCGACCGTTCCACCGCGCCCTCCGCCTCGGCGACCGCGCGCTGGACGGCGGCGCTGGCGTCGTCCAAGCGGCCCTGTGCGAGCCGGAGCAGCGCCAGGCCCGGTTGCGTCGGGTGCCCCCACGCGCTGGCCTCCCGGTAGCACCGCTCGGCCTCGGCGAACTCGCCGCGAAGGCGGAGGAGCTCGGCCTGTTGGTACAACGCCATCCCGACGACCGGATCGCCCGGCGGCCCCTCCAGGTGCTCGCGCGCCCGTCGCACCTCGTCCATCGCGTCGGTCCACTCACCGCGCAACTGCATGATCTCCGAGCGGTGCACCAGGCACTGGCCCCGGTACGGCTTGAGGTCCTGCTGTGTCGCGCACCAGCGGCTCAGCGCCGCCGTCCACTCTTGCGCGCGGTGCACGTCGAAGATGTCGCGGCAGGCGAGCACCGTGGCGCAGTAAACGATCCCGGCCACGAGCGCCGAGACTTCGCCGGTCGTGATCGCCACCATCGCCTCGTCGAGCATGACCACGCCCTCGGGCGCGCGGCCCTGGGCGATGAGCGCTTGGCCCTGACCGAGTCTGCCGAACGCGACGAGATCGCGATCGCCGAACCGCTCGGCGGTCTCGGCGACGTCGACGAAACCGCGGTGCGCGGCCTCGGGGTCGTCGCCGAGCGCTCGCACCGCGGCCGGCACCCGCAGATAGCCGTGCTCCACACAGTCCAGTGACGACGCTTCGAGGATTCGCCCGGCCCGGCCCGTCCAGCCGCCGCCGCGCGCGTGTTCGCCGCGCAGGAACAGCGTCAGGCCGAGCCAGAACGCGCACCGCACCGCGCGACGCGCGTCACCGGCATCGAGAAACGACAGATGCGCCCGCTCCCAAGCGCCGTCGGCCTCCTCGAACCGTCCGATGAGATACGCGGCCTCGGCGAGCTCGACCAGGTCGTCGGCGCTCAGTGGTTCCCGACGGTCGGCCTCGGCGAAATGCTCGTACGCATCCCGCCAGGCCAGGCGTTCGAAAGCTTCGCGACCGGACGAGAGCGCGTCATCGGCGGGCATCGTTGCTCCTCCAGGCCGGGGACCGCGTCGGGCGCATTCTAACCCCGCCTGCGGCCGCGCGGCGGTCTCCAGTCCGTGAGGGCGAGGCGGCCGAACACCACTGGAACCACTCCTGGTCACGCCGACGGGGTGCCGGGCCCCTCGCCGCGCAGAGCATTCGGCGCGCGGCTCGGATCCCCGGACACGTGCCGAGCCCCGGCGCCCATCGTTCACCGATGAGCGGCCAGCACTGCCGCGAGGCCTTCTTGCAGGTCCTTGACGAAATACTCGGGGACCTCCAGCGACGGGACATGCCCTCCGGTTTCGGGCGAACTCCATCGGACGATCGACGTCGGCGACGAAGTGTTCGGCTTCTCGGGTTTCGGCATGGGTGCGTGCGCCGAGTACAAGCGCGTGTCCGCGACCGGCTCGCTGACGCACAAGCCCCGCAACGCCACGCACCAGGAGGCCGCCGCGGCGGTCGACGGCGCCACGACCGCCTGGTTCTTCCTGCGGGAGCGGGCCGAACTCGTCGCCGGGGAGAACGTCCTCGTCATCGGCGCCTCCGGCAGCATCGGGGCCTATGCGGTGCAGCTCGCCAAGATCCTCGGGGCGAGGGTGACGGCGGTGTGCAGTGGCAGGAACGCGGAACTGGTCGCGTCGCTCGGCGCGGACAAGGTCGTCGACTACACCAGCGAGGACTTCACCGAAAACGGCGAGACCTACGACGTCGTCTTCGACACCGTCGGCAAGAGCTCCTTCAGGGCCTGCAAGGCGTCGCTGTCCGAGAACGGGCGCTACCTCTCCACCATCGGCCTGTGGAACTACATCCTGGCGCTGTGGACCGGTCCGTCCAGTCGAAAGAGAGTCGTGACCGGGATGTCGTCCGACAAGCGGACGGCGCTGCCGTTCATCAGGGACCTCATCGAGTCGGGCCGGCTCGCGATCATCATGGACGGGCAGTACGACCTCGCGGAGATCGAAGAGGCCCACCGCTATGTCGAGACCGGGCGCAAGCGGGGGAACGTGGTCGTGGTGGTCGAGCGCGATTCCGGCGAGGAGACCGATTCCTCGGTGGAGGACCCGGGTTGAGCGAACCCGCGCAGTGAAACCCGGTGGCCGTGCGCGGGAACGGTCGGCCGGCGACAGGTCGGTTCGAGGCGAACCAGGTCGTGCGGTGTCACCGTTTCGCGCGGGCGGTACTGGCTGAAGGCCGGTGACCGGCTCCACGCCCACTTTCGCCGTCCCGGCGAGCGCTCCTTCGCGCCGTTCAAGGGCCGACGGGTTCGATCATGATGGTGGGTATTCCCTCAGGCCACAGGGCCTGCATGACTCGGCGGAAACAGTGAGGGGCGCGGTGTACCACGATGCGGTGTCCGCCGTTGAGGCGGTTCGCGGTCTCTACGAGTATGGCGGCGCCCCTGGAGTCGATGAACTCGAGATCGGTCAGATCCAGGTGGACTTCCTCGCCATGGCCGGCGGCCTGCCGCAGTGCGTGGTCCCAGGCAATGTGGCTGCCCAGGTCGATGCCTCCAGTGGCGCGCAGGCCCACGAGCTGGGGGCTTCCGTATTCGGTGATCTCCAGTGAACTGTCGAGTTGGCCCTCCTTGGCCGGTGGCGGGGAGGGGCCGGGCCGAGATACGGTATCGGCTCTGGTGTGCTGTCGCATCATTCCACCTTTATATGGCCACGAAGCCCGGTGGTACTCCTGGGAGCTGCGGCTCCTGTGGTGCCTTCACGGCTGATCCAACAAATGCTACTCCCCGCGGCGCATAAAAGCGAATGGGAAATTCGCAGAGCAGCCGGATGCGGGGTGTCCGGCCCGAATATCCCAGGCGGGCAAGAGTCTCGGCCAGATTATTGGAATCTCTTCCTCAATTACGCGGGAGCATGAACGTCTCCGCAGCGATCGCTATTTCGAATCCGCCGCCATTTGCCCATCCACCTGCGGATACAGCTCGTTCATGCTCGTATTCGCGAGGCTCGGGGGGTCGATTTGGAGCGGATCTCTCGCAGGTTGCCGGAAATTGTGAGAAGAGGCACCGGGATTTTTCGTCGAGCATTTCTTTTATTTGGCGCTGTTTTGACGTTTAGCAATATCTCTGGCCTCCGGTCGAATGCCGGCATCATCATATCGTGATAGTGTCGAACTAATGATGGGAGTCGATGCGAATTTCTCACGAGCCAGCTCCCGCACCTGTGGTGACTCGCAAGCGGAGTGGTGACGGAAAGACCTGCCATCTCGTAGGGAGATGCGCACCGACGCAGCCCGGTACCGATACTCTCGCCACCGGTGGAGAGCCCCGCTTCCCGGACACGCCCGGCCGCCAAGGCGGTCAGTCCCAGCAAAGTCGACGATGCCGCCGGCGACCAGCAGTCAATCCGGCAGGACGGTAATCCATGATGAACAAGCGAACACAGGCACCACGTTCCGCTCCGAGCGAATACAGTCATCTCACGCCGCTCTTCGAAGAGTTCCGGCGACTCGACTCCGACGACCCGCGACGCTCCCGGCTCCGGGACCGTCTGGTCACCGGGTACCTGCCGCTGGCCCAGCACATCGCCCAGCGGTACTCAGGCAAAGGCATAGCCAAGGACGACCTGGTCCAAGTCGCCTCGATCGGACTCATCCACGCGGTCAACCGGTTCGACCCCCGTCGTGGCGCCGACTTCCTGTCATACGCCATCCCCACGGTCATGGGAGAGGTGCGCCGCCACTTCCGCGACACCAGCTGGCCGATGCGCGTCCCCCGCCGACTCCAAGAGCTGCGGGCGTCGATCAATCGGGCCAATGCCGAACTGGCCCAGCACCTCGACAGGCCCGCCACCGATGCCGAGCTGGCCTGCCACCTCGGCATCACCGAAAGCGAAGTGGCCGAGGGCTACGAGGCCGCCCAAGCTTACCGGGCGGTCTCGCTCGACGAGTCGCCGTTCGCGGACGAGGAGCGGGCGCCCCTGGCCGAGTCCCTGGGGGAAGAAGACGTCGCCCTCCAGCTGGTCGACAACCACGAATCGCTGGTGCCGCTCCTGCAGGAACTCCCTGACCGAGAGCGCACGATCCTCGGACTGCGTTACTTCGGCGACATGACCCAAACCCAGATAGCCCAAGAGGTCGGCATCTCGCAGATGCACGTTTCCAGGCTGCTCCACCGCACACTCACCGACCTCCGGGAGGGCCTGAACAGCGCCGCGTCCTGACCACCTGTCGCACTAGGCGCTGCGGCCACGTACGGTCGTGTGGGCCGGCGGCGTGGCCACGATCTTGATCGAAGGAGCCGCGCCATGACCGAAGCACATCTACCCGAGACGGCGACCCTTTTCCAGCACCCCGCGATGTTCTACTCCGGTGCCGACTCCTATCTGGCGGGCACGATTCCGTACATCGACGCGGGCCTCAGCGCCGGCGAGCCGGTCGCGGTCGCCGTGCCCGCTCCCAATCTGGCGTCCGTGCGGGACGCGCTCGGCGCCTGCGCCGATCACGTCCTGCTGATCGACATGGCCGAGGCCGGCGCCAATCCGGGGAGGATCATCCCCGGTGTGCTGCACGCCTTCGCCGACGCCCATTTCGACCACCGGGTGCGGATCATCACCGAGTCGATCTGGCCCGCCCGCACCGAGGCCGAATACCCGGCCTGCGCCCAACACGAAGCACTGATCAACCTCGCGTTCACCGGCCGCGACGCCACCATCCTGTGCCCCTTCGACACCGCGGGACTCGACCGGCACATGACCGCCGACGCTCGCGCCACGCATCCGGTCCTCATCGACCACACCGGACGCCACCACAGCGACCAGTACGACCCCGGCCGGGTCTTCACCGACCACAACCGGCAGCTCCCGAGGCCGCCCCGGTCGGCGATCGAACGCGCCGTCGACCCCGCCACCCTCAACAACGCCCGCTGGTTCCTCACCTCGTACGGCCGGAACGCCGGCCTATCGGTCGACCAGCTCATCGACCTTGAGATCGCCGTCACCGAACTGCTCACCAACAGCATCAAGCACGGGGGCGGCAGCGGCACCCTCCGCGTCTGGGCCGACGACCGCCACCTGATCTGCGATGTCAGCGACGCCGGGCACCTCACCGATCCGCTCGCCGGACGCCGCCCCGCCGACGGCGATGAACGCCACGGCCGCGGACTACTGCTGGTCAACCACATCGTCGACCTCGTCCGCATGCACACCAGCAGCTGGGGCACCACCGTGCGGATCCACCTCCGCCTGCCCACCCCGCACCGCCGAAGGTGATGAGACCCGCCACCAGACGCCGTCCGGGCGATGAACGCCGTTCAGCCGCAAGGCCGGCCGTAGTCGGCCGGTGGGCAGCAGGAGAGCAGGTAGTCCCGCAAGCCGTCGAGTCCCTTGAGGATGCCGTCGGGGTCGGCCCGGTAGTAGACGGTCTTCCACTCGCGCCGGGAGACCAGGATGCCCGCTTCGCGCAGCGTCGCCAGGTGGGTAGAGGCCGCTGAGGGCGCGAGTGAGAGCCGGTCGGCGACCTCGCCGACGGTGAGCTCGGCGTCGCCGTTGAACAGGAACATGACCTCTTGCCGGGTGGTGCTGGCCAGGGCTCTGAGGAAGTCCTGCACGTCGCTGTCGAGCGGCCCGGTTCCGGTCGTCATAAGTCAAGTATGCCCGGTGGCCGAGACCATCGCCCTATCAACTCGTCATTTCTTGATATGACGATATGATGACTCCCATGACCGAACAGAGCAGACCCATCGCCATTATCGGCGCAGGCCAGTCCGGCCTCACCGCCGCGCGCGCCGCCCGCGACGCCGGCCTCGTCCCCCTCGTACTCGAAGCAGGGCCCCGCGCGGCCGGCTCCTGGCCGCACTACTACGACAGCCTGCGGGCCTTCTCCCCGGCCCGGTTCAGCGCCATTCCCGGCCACCGGCCCCTCGACGCCGACCCCGACGACTACCCCGCTCGCGACGAGATCGCCGCCTACCTCGAAGGCTTCGCCTCCAGCCTCGGCGTCGACATCCGCACCGGCACCAGGGTCGAGGAAGTGACCACCGACGGCGGCGGCTTCCTGGTGCGCACCACGACCGGTGAGCGGATCGAGGCCGCGGGCGTGGTCGCCGCCACCGGGTCGTTCGGCAACCCGCACCTGCCCGGCCTGCCCGGCCGGAACGAGTTCGGCGGCGAGGTGCTGCACGCGGCCGACTACCGCCACCCCGGCCCGTACGCGGGCCGACGCGTGGTCGTCGTCGGCGGCGGGAACTCGGCCGTCCAGATCGGCTACGAACTGGCCCAAGTCGCCACGGTCACCCTCGCCACCCGGCAGCCGATCAACCTCATCGAGCAGCGGCCGGAAGGCCGCGACATCCACCACCTGCTCGCCGCCGGGTATGACCACCTGCCCGTCGAATGGTTCGCCCCGTTCGTGTCCGCCGGATTGACGTTGGACATCGGCGGCTACCGCAAGGCGTTCGAAGCCGGGCTGCTGGACCGGCGTCCCATGTTCACTTCCTTCAACGAGGACGGCCTGGTCTGGTCCGACGGCACCCGAGAGCAGGTCGACGTGGTCCTGTTCGCCACCGGCTACCGACCGAATCTCGGGTACCTGACCGGGCTCGGAGCTCTGGACGAGGCGGGCATGCCCCGGCACACCGGCGGGGTCTCCACCACACACCCGGGTCTGGCCTATGTCGGGCTGGAGTTCCAGCGGTCCTTCGCCTCGAACACGTTGAGGGGCGCGGCCCGCGATGCCGAGCACGTCATGGACCCGATGGCCGCGTTCGCCGCCGGCCTGCACACGAGCTTCAGCTGAACCGCCGATGACCGAGACCGCCGCCGAAACCCGGACGCACCTCGGCAAGACGCCCCGGCGCGCGCTGATCACCCTGTGCGCCACCCAGATCACCAGCTGGGGCGTCCTGTTCTACGCCTTCCCGGTCCTCAGCGGCCGCATCAGCGTCGACACCGGATGGTCGACCGCGGCGGTCACCGGCGCGTTCTCGGCCGGACTGGCGGTCTCGGCCGCCGCGGGCGTGCCGGTCGGGCACCTGCTCGACCGGCACGGCCCCCGCTCGGTCATGACCGCCGGATCGGTCCTCGCCGTCGCCGCCGTCGCCGCGATCGCGTGGGCGCCGAATCCGGCCTGGTTCCTGGCCGCCTGGGCGCTCGCCGGGATCGCGCAGGCGGCCGTGTTCTACAAGCCCGCCTTCGCCGCGCTCACCGTCTGGTACGGGGACCGGCGAGTCCGGGCCCTCACGGTCCTGACCCTCGTCGCCGGCCTGTCGAGCACCGTCTTCGCCCCACTCGCCGCCGCCCTGGCCGACCACCTCACCTGGCGCGAGACGTACCTGGTCCTCGGCCTTGTACTGGCCGCGATCACCATCCCGGCGCACGCGGTCGGCCTCAGTCCCCCTTGGCCGAGCAAGCGGTCCGAGTCCGAATCCGCACAGCCGACGGTCGCCGAAGCCGCCGCCGACCAGAACTTGATCCGGACGGCCGCCTTCGGATTCCTGGCCGCCGCCATGGCACTGGCGACCTTCACGCTGTTCGCCGCCACCTTCTTCCTCGTGCCGCTGCTGAACGCACGCGGCGCCGATACCGCCACCGCCGCCTGGGCGCTCGGACTGTGCGGTGCGGGGCAGTTGTTCGGTCGCATCGGCTACGGCCCCCTGACCCGACGAACCACCGCCACCGCCCGAACCGTCTTCATCCTCACCCTCGGCGCGGCCACGATCGCCGCGACCGTCGTTCTCGCGACCCCGATCAGCGTCGTGTTCGCCGTGGTCATCGTCCTCGGCGCCGCGCGCGGCGCCTTCACCCTCCTGGAGGCCACCGCCGTATCCGACCGATGGGGCACGGCCGCGTTCGGCCACCGCTACGGCGTCTTCAGCGCCCCCTCGACCATCGCCATCGCCGTCGCCCCCGCCGCCGGGGCCCTGATCGCCGACCGGCTCGGCTCCTACCCGGCGATGTTCGCGCTGCTGGCCGCGCTCATGCTCGCCGCCGCGGCCCTCGCCGTGATCGGCCAGCCCCGTCGATCACAGCACCCGGCGGATTACGAACCGGTTCGCTGAGGTCTTGCCAGTGATGCCGGCAGGCGATACGGTATGCAGCGAACCGGTTCGCTCGCATGCGCCGCCCCTAGCGTCGGTCAGCGGACGGACCTCTCAACGATGAGAGCGAGTCGAAATGAACGTACGAGCACGGCCGATCGCGCGCATATGCGGCGCGGCCGCGGCCGCGGCCGCCGTGATCATTCCGTGGGCCGCCGCACCCGCCTCCGGCCAGGAGGCGGAGGTCATCAGGGTCGACCTCGGCCAGACCACCGGCGAATTCCTCGGAGGGGCATCGGGAACGCTGTACGGCCTCTATGACGAGGGTCTGCCCTCGGAGAACCTGGTCGACGGCATCGACCTGGCCACGGTCTCCACCAAGGCTCAGGACGGCCCGCAGCATCCCGGCGCCGACGCGCTCGAAGTCCTTCCCGGACTGGTGGAGGCCTCCAACGGCGACGTCTACGTCTACATGACCGATATTCACCGCGGGTTCCCCTACCAGTGGCCCGGTGACACCCCCGAGGAGAAGCTCGGCACCTACCTGGAGAAGATCAGGATGCAGGCCGAGCAGGTCGCCACGCTGCCTGCGGAGCAGCGGGACAACATCGTGTTCATGCCGTTCAACGAGCCCGCGGGCAATATGTTCGGCACCGGCGAGTGGAGCTACAACGGCGTCAGCTGGCTGGACGACCCGCAGTACTTCTTCGACGCCTGGGACCGGGCCCACGAGACCATCCGTTCGGTGCTGCCCGGGGCGCGGATCGGCGGCCCGAACTCCATTCACCTTTACGACCAGGTGCGCGGGTTCATGGAGCACACGATCCAGTCCGGAACGGTCCCCGACGCGGTGGTGTGGCACGAGCTGTCGGACCCGGCCACCATTCGCGACAGCGTCGACCGGTACCGCGGCTGGGAGGCCGAGTTCTTCGCCGGCACCGCCTACGAGGGCACCGAACTGCCGATCAACATCAGCGAGTACGCCTACAACTACCACACCTCGGTGCCGGGTCAGATGATCCAGTGGGTCTCCGCCCTCGAGGACTCCAAAGTGTACGGCGACATCGCCTACTGGAACATCGACGGCAACCTGTCCGACTCGGCCGTGCAGGCCAACCGAGCCAACGGACAGTGGTGGCTCCTGCACGCCTACAGCCAGATGAGCGGGCAGACCGTCGAGGTCACGCCGCCCCGGCCCGGCGTCAGCTACACGCTGCAGGGCGTTGCCGCACTGGATGCCGGCAAGCGGCAGGCCCGCGTCCTGCTCGGCGGCGCCGACGGGCCGTACACGCTCGCGCTCGACAACGTCCCGTCCGAGGTCTTCGACCAGAACGTGCACGCGGTCGTGCGCGAGATCGGCTGGAGCGGACAGATCGGCGACTCGGACCGGCCGGACACCGTCGCCGAGCTCGATCTGACCGTCAGCGGCGGTACCGCCGAACTCGCGTTCGGCTCCGGCGGACTGCCGGAACTCGACGCGGAGTCGGCCTACGAGGTCATCGTGACCCCGAGCGTCTCGCCCGGCGAGCCGGCGGTGCCGCGAACGACATGGGAGGCGACCTACGAGGCCGAGGACGCCGCCTGGATCGGCGAGGGCCTGCACCGCAACGGACCCGAAGGCTCCCCGTCGAACGTGTCGAAGTTCTACACTTCCGGCGGCTACAACGTCGGCGGGATGCGCACCGGCAGCGACAACGCGATCGAGTTCAACGTCAGCGTTCCCCAAGACGGCGTCTACGACCTGCGGGTCTTCGCCAGCTCCCTCAACACCGACGCCGAAGTGCTGCACGACCAGGGACCGACGAACATGTTCCTGCGCGTCGACGGCGAGGCCGCCACCGAGCGGGAGCTCTTCTTGAGCCTCGGCTACAAGTGGGTGGTCTGGGACCACACCGACACGACCGTCGAACTGACCGCCGGGGACCACGTCATCACCCTGGCCACCCGCAGTCTCGACGGGAGCGGCGCGATCACCGGCGACGTCATCCTCGACAAGATCGACCTGTCGCTGCCCCACCCCGACTACACCGACGACGTGTACGAAGCCGAGTTCGCCGAGCTCACCGGCGGGGCGGCGCCCACCTACCCGAACGGACACCACGGCTCCGGCCCGGGAGCGGCGGCCGTGCCGGCCGGCGGCGAGGCGACCTTCTGGGTCTACTCGCCCGACGATGCGTCCGCCCGCCTCGACGTCGCCTCGCGCGGCGACCGACAGGTGGAACTCGAAGTCAACGGCGAGACCGTGACCACCGGCCACGGCGGCATCGTCGACGCCTTCCTGCTCGGCGGCGTCAACCAGGTCACCGTCCGAGGCGCCCAAGGGCTCGAAGTCGACCGACTCGTCGTCACGCCCTCGGGCGGAGCCTCCACCACCGCCCTCTACGAGGCCGAGAACGGCGAAGTCGCCGGAAGCGCCGCGGTGGCGAGCCTGTCCCTCGCCTCCGGAGGAGCCGCGGTCACGGGCATCGGCGGCGATCCCGGAAACGGCAACACCCTGACCTTCGATGACGTCGAGGTCGCCGAGTCGGGCCGGTACGCACTGACCTTCCGGTACTCCAACGAAGAGCAGTCGCCCGCCACCCACTACAACCCCGACCCGGTGGCACGGTACGCGCTCGTGTCGGTCAACGGCGCCGACGCGATCCGCGTGATCTTCCCGCACTCGTTCCACGAGAACAACTTCTGGGAGCTCACCGTGCAGGTCGACCTCCAAGCCGGGGTGAACGAGATCGTCGTACGCGGCGAGGAGAAACCGCAGTTCGACGGCACGAGCTACGCCTCCGACACCTGGCCCGACGTGCTGCTGCGCTCACGCTTCGCGCCCAATCTCGACCGGATCGCGGTCACCCCGCTGTTCGGCGACGTCGACTGGCGCAGCCTGCGATCGTTCAACTATCCGGACATGCGAGTGCGGCACACTGACTCCAATGTCCGGTTGGAAGCGGACCCCGACCCTGAGGAGGACGCGAGGTTTCGGATGGCGCCGGGCCTGGCCGACGGTTCGGCCGGGTACGTCTCATTCGAATCCGTGAACCACCCGGGCCGGTACCTACGGCACTCGTTCTTCGAGCTGGTGCTGGCCCTGGACGACGGGACGGCGCTGTTCGCCGAGGACGCGACGTTCCGGATGGTCGAGGGACCGGCCGATGAGTGGTGCACGTCGTTCCGGTCGTACAACTTTCCGGACCAGCACCTCCGCCACTCCGGCTTCGAACTGCGGCTCGATCCGATAGAGGATGCGCTCGACCGAGCCGACGCCACCTTCTGCATCACCGTCTGAGGTCCCGTCCGGGCGGCCGCCGGCCCTGCCGGCGGCCGCCTCTCGTGCGGCGGAACCCTCGTGGCGAACCGGTACACTCGTTCGTGACCACGGCGCAGACGAAAGGGACCGGCGTGACGACGATCGGCGATGTGGCGCGAGAGGCCGGCGTATCGCGCAGTACCGTCTCCTCGGTCCTGACCGGCCGCAAATACGTCAGTCCCGAAACGAAGGCCAAGGTCGAAGCGGCGGTCGCCAAGCTCCAGTTCTCGGTCAACGCCGGGGCGCGGGCGCTGGCGACCTCTCGGACCATGACTCTCGGCGTCGTCGTCCGCTTCCACGCCGCCGAGTTCAGCCCGGCGCTGGCCGCGTACCTCATCGCGCTGTCCGACGCGGCGCGGGACCTGGACTACTCGGTGGTGCTGCTGACCGAGCCCGATGGGACCGAGGCGGTGCGGCGGGCGATCTCCGGCCGCCAGGTCGACGGGTTCATTCTGCTCAATGTGGTCGAAGACGATCCGCGACTGGAACCGATCGAACAGGCCGGCTACCCCGCGGTCCTGGTCGGGATGCCCCAGGACACCCGCGGCATCGACGCGGTGGACCTCGACTTCGCCGCGGGAGCTTCGATGCTGGTCGACCACCTCGCCGACGCGGGGCACCGGGAAGCGCTGTTCGTCCGGTGGCCCGAGGAGCTGTACGCCTCGGGCAGCACCTATGCGACCCGGTTCGAACGCTCGGCCCACGAGCGGGCCGACCGGCGCGGCCTGCGGCTCTTCCCGTTCTCCGTGCCGGTGGGGCCCGAGCAGGTCCGCGCGACCCTCCACGAGGCCCTCCAGGATCCCGAGCACCCGCGCGCGATGCTGGTGCACAACGACGCCGCGGTCGCGATGCTCCCGTTCGTGCTCCACGAGCTCGGGCTCGAAGTCCCGACCGACCGGAGCGTCGTCTCACTGCACGCGGCCGAGCTCGCCCGCCTCTACGTCCTGTCGTTCACCTCGGTCGAGTCCGAACCGGTCGCCGTCGCCCAGACCGCGGTCGAGATGCTCGGCAAACGGATCGCCTCACCCGACGGACCCGCCCGGCAGCGGCTCATCGTGCCTCATCTCGAGGTCAGGGACAGCGTGGAAGCCCGCTGCTGAAACCGCTCTAGGGACATCTCCACGGTTCGGAAAGCAGCGAACCGGTTCGCCTTGACAATGTGAAGCCGGCTCTGACAAGATCATCAGCGAACCGGTTCGCTGGCTCTGCTGGTCGTAGCGCAGAAGTACGTCGCCGCCGGCGTGACCGCCGGCGCGGTCAAGCACTGACAGAAACGAGTGACGAGCAGATGAACATATTCGAGGCGGCCGAGGACTCCATCACCTGGCGTGGCGACGGCGAGACCGTGGTCGTCCAGGCCTGGGGACGCGACTCGCTGCGCGTGCGCAGCTCACCTTCGGGCGAGGTGATCGACACCGACTTCGCGCTCCTCGAACCCCAGCGGGTCGAGGTCGACATCGAGGTGGACGGTGAGGTCGCGACGCTCGTCAACGGCGAGATCACGGCCGTGCTGCGGGCCTGGGGCGGGTTCGACGAGCAGCGGGGCTACGACTCGTTCGGATGCGCGCTGGAGTTCCGCGACGCGACCGGCCGGACCGTGCTGCGCGAGCTCGGCGCCGGCGGCTCGCTCAAGCTGGCGGCGCGCGAGTTCCGGCCCCTGAACGGAGGCGCGCACCGGCTGCGGGCCGCGTTCGAGGCGAACCCGGGGGAGAAGCTCTACGGGATGGGCCAGTACCAGCAGGACCTCCTCGACGTCAAGGGCGCGACGTTCGAACTGGCGCACCGCAACTCGCAGGCGAGCATCCCGTTCGTCCTCTCCAGCGCCGGATACGGGTTCCTGTGGCACAACCCGGCGATCGGGACGGCCACCTTCGCGGCCAACCGCACCGAATGGGTCGCCGAGTCCACCGGCCAGCTCGACTACTGGATCACCGTCGGGTCCACCCCGGCGCGGATCAGTGCCGCATACGCCGACGCGACCGGCCACGCGCCGATGATGCCCGAGTACGGCCTCGGGTACTGGCAGTGCAAGCTGCGGTACTGGAACCAGGAGCAGCTGCTCGAGGTGGCGCGTGAGCACCGGCGGCGCGGTCTGCCGCTCGACGTCATCGTCGCGGACTTCTTCCACTGGCCCGAGATGGGCGACTTCCGCTTCGAGGACGAATTCTGGCCCGACCCCGAGGCCATGGTGAGGGAGCTGAGGGAGATGGGCGTCGAGCTGATGGTCTCGATCTGGCCGCAGGTCTCGGTCGAATCCGAGAACTTCGCCATGTTCAAGAAGGACAACCTGCTGGTCCGCACCGAACGCGGCATGGAGGTCCAGATGGGATTCCAGGGGCCGAGCGTGTTCCTCGACCCCACGAACCCCCGTACCCGCGAAGCGGTGTGGGCGCTCTGCAAGCGCAACTACCACGACCTGGGGATCCGGGTGTTCTGGCTCGACGAGGCCGAACCCGAGTACGGCGTCTACGACTTCGACAACTACCGCTACGACGCCGGCCCGAACGTGCAGGTCGGCAACCTCTATCCCCAGGCGTTCTCGCGCATGTTCCACGAGGGCCAGCGCGCGGCCGGGCAGGACCAGGTGGTGAACCTGGTCCGCTGCGCCTGGGCCGGGTCCCAGCGCTACGGGGCGCTGGTCTGGTCCGGCGACATCCATTCGACCTTCGCCGACTTCCGCAGTCAGATCACCGCCGGCATCCACATGGGCGTCGCGGGCATCCCGTGGTTCACCACCGACATCGGGGGGTTCCACGGCGGGCGGATCGACGACCCGGACTTCCGCGACCTGCTCGTCCGCTGGTTCCAGTTCGGCGCGTTCTGCCCGGTCATGCGCATGCACGGTCACCGGCAGCCGTCCGAGTCGATCCGGGCCGCCGACGGCTCCGCGCGGCAGGAGACCGGTGCGGCCAACGAGTTGTGGAGCTTCGGGGAGGAGGTATACGAGATCCTCGCCCGGTACGTCCGCCTCCGCGAGGCGATGCGGCCCTACACCCGCCGGCTCATGAGGGAGGCGCACGAGGCCGGGCGGCCGGTCATGCGCGGCATGTTCTACGAATTCCCCGGCGACCGAGCCTGCGAGGATCTGGCCGACCAGTACATGTTCGGTCCCGACGTCTTGGTCGCGCCCGTGGTCGAGCCGCATGCGACCGCCCGACGTCTCTACCTGCCCGAGAGCGCGAGGTGGACCGACCTGCACACCGCGACCGAGCACGAAGGAGGCCGGTGGCTCGCGGTGGACGCCCCGTTGGAGCGCATTCCCGTCTTCCTCCGCGACGGCCGCCCGGCCGAACTCATCGACGCGATCTGAACATCGCGCGGGCGGAGGGTCGGCCGCGAGAGCGGCTGACCCTCCGGGCGGACCCGAACCCGGGGCGGTGACGCTCACCGTGCAATCCTGGACGGCTCGAACCCCGGGCCTCCCGGCCGAAACGCGACCCGAAGAACCGCCGTTTCGAGGCACCCCGCGCGGTGGGATCGCGCTCGCTGCGATCGCATCGAGTTTTGTTCGCTTACAAGTCGTTCACTGCTCATCTGAGCGTTTCGCGCAATTGGGCCTCTGAACTGCGATTGTTCCTATGCTGTAGCGCGGACAGTGTCCATCCTCGTGCTCAGGGAGCTCTCTATGGAACGTCGCAACGTCATGCGTGCCGCCGTCGTCGGTGCCGCCTCGATCGCCTTCGGCTTCACCATGACCCGTCCGTCCTTCGCCTACCCCGCCCAGACCGGCACGGGCCCCTATGGGGCACTCCAGGCCGCCGACGCCAACGGTGTACGACTGCCCGCCGGCTTCACCTCCCGCATCGTCGCCCGCTCCTCCAACACCGTCGCCGGCACCGGCTACACCTGGCACGGCGCGCCCGACGGCGGCGCCTGCTTCGCCGACGGCAGTGGCTGGATCTATGTCTCCAACGCCGAGCTGTCCGGCACCTCCGGCGGCGCTAGCGCCCTGAAGTTCAACTCCTCCGGGCAGGTCACTGACGCCTACCGCATCCTCTCGGGCACCCGCCGGAACTGCGCGGGCGGCGCGACGCCGTGGAACACCTGGCTGTCGTGCGAGGAGGTCGACCGCGGCTACGTCTACGAGACGTACCCGTCCGGCGGAACGGCCCGGCGCCGCGATGCCATGGGCCGGTTCAAACACGAGGCCGCCGCGTGTGACCCGGACCGGCAGGTCGTCTATCTGACCGAGGACGTCTCCGACGGCGCTTTCTACCGCTTCAAGCCCACCACTTGGGGCGACCTCTCCTCGGGAACCCTCCAGGTGCTCACCGAGAGCGGCTCGCAGTTGCGCTGGAAGAACGTGCCCGACCCGTCGGGCTCGGGTACCGCCACCCGCAACCAGGTCGCGGGCACCAAGCGGTTCAACGGCGGGGAAGGCTGCTACTACGCCGCGGGCACCTGCTTCTTCACCACCAAGGGCGACAACCGGGTCTGGGCCTACGACGCCGTCCAGAACCAGCTCCACATCGCCTACGACGACAACCTCACCGCCAACCCGCCGCTGTCCGGCGTCGACAACATCACCGGCAGCACCGGCAGCGGCGACCTGTTCGTCGCCGAGGACGGCGACAACCAGGAGATCTGCATCATCACGCCCGACGACGTCGTCGCCCCATTCCTGCGCCTGGTCGGCCACGGCAGCTCCGAGATCACCGGCCCGGCGTTCAACCCGGCCGGGAACCGCCTGTACTTCTCTTCGCAGCGCGGCACCACCGGCTCGAGCTCGGGCGGCATCACCTTCGAGATCACCGGCCCCTTCCGCACCGCCGCCTGACCGCCATGCCGTTGAGGCAGCAGATGTTGCTCGGATCCGCTCGCTAACCGCCACCACCGAAAGTGCGGCAGAGCCAAGGAACCGACACACCCTTACCCGCATTGCTGAGCGCGAGGTGGGTGCCGCGGCCGAATCCGCGGCGCCCACCTCACCGTGCTCGCGGCGGAGCACCTGCCGCAGACGCCGCCTGTGCGCCCGACGCTGCTACCGGCCGTCGCCGTTCTGCCATTCGAGGGCCTGCCGCACGAAGGGGTTGACCTCACGTTCGGCGCCGACGGTGGTGTCGCGCCCGTGAGCGGTCAGCAGGACCGTGTCGTCGGGTTTGGTCAGGATCTTCGTTTTCAGCGAGCGGAGGGTCTGCTCGCGGCTGCCGCCGGGCATGCCGGTCGTGCCGATCGTCCCGGCGTAGATGACGTCGCCGACCAGGCAGTACGCGTCGGCCTCGTCGTCGCCGGGGAGGCTGATGAGGATCGAGCCGGGGGTGTGGCCGGGTGCGTGCTCTATCCGCATCGGGACTCCGGCCAGCTCCAGGTCGGTCCCGTCCTCGAGGAGACGCACATCGTCGGGTGCGGTCCACTCCCAGTCGTCGCCGAGTTCCTTCCTGAACTGCGGCAGGAAGTCCCCGAGCCCGGAGAGCGGGTCGGCCAGGAACGGCCGGTCTCCCGGATGAATGAAGGCGGGAATGTCCCGCGAACCGCAGACCGGCGCCACCGAGCACGTGTGGTCGAGGTGGCCGTGGGTGATCATGACAGCGGCCGGCCGCAGCCGGTGCTCGGCCAGGAGGTCCTCCAGGCCGGGTGTGACGCGGATGCCGGGGTCCACCACGACGCATTCGGCGCCCTTCCCGGTCGCAAGGACGTAGCACTTGGTGCCGAAGGCGTCGGCGACGACCGACTCGATCAGCACGGCCGCTCCTCGAAGTCGCTGGTGACCACTGTGATCGCCGCCCGGACCCGCCGCTCGATCGCGTCGAGTTCGGATTCGGTGTCCGCGTCGATGAAGAAGGTCACCGCCCGGTCGTCCGAGGATCGGAGCTCGGCCAGCGGCGAGCCCTTCGACTTCAGCACCAGCACCGCCTTCAGGGCCGGGCCGTCACCGGCCTCGCCGGGCCGCATCTGGGGCCACAGCTCCGATTCGCCGAGCCACGTCGGGTGGATCCCCGGCCAGTCGACGACGACGTCTTGGAGCACGCCCGGCCGGTGCTCGAGGTAGACCTGCCGGGCGACGCGCCTCGGCCGCGGATAGCCCGCCCGCTCGCCCAGCGCGATCTTGATGATCTGTGATTCCAGGGCCTCGCCGCAGGCCAGCCGGTACAGCAAGGTGATGCCGTCGCCAGGGGTGCGCGAGGCGACCTCCATCAACACCGGGTTCCCGCTCTGGTCCACGCGCCATTCGGAGTGGGTGATCCCGTCGCGGTAGGCGAGCGCCGCGAGGGTGCGGCGGTTCGCCTCGGTGACGGCCGCTGTAGTGCCGGGCGATTCGACGCGGCCGGGGACGGTGTGCGCGAGTTCCACGAACGTCCGCCCGAGGTCTTCATTGGTGCGCTTGGCGGTGACCGAGTCGAACAGGACCTCGCCGTCTTGTACCAGCGACTCCACCGAGTATTCCCGGCCGGTGACCTGCTGTTCCACCAGGACGGTCTCGTGCTCGGGGTAGTCCGCGAGCGCGGCGGCCAGTTCGGCGGCGTCACGGCAGCGGACCACTCCGGAGCTGGCGTGCCTCCCGGCGGGTTTGGCGACTACAGGGAAGCGCGGCGCGTTGTCGCCGCGTTCGCCGGGCGGCAGGGTCCGCGACTCGGGGCTGAACGTTCCCAGGTAGAAGCGCTGGAGGTATTTGCTGCGGCAGGCGCGGCTGGCGCGCAGGCCCGGCGAGGGCAGGCCGAAGCGGTCGCAGATGATCCCGGCCGGTTCGACGAGCATCTCCTCCATCGCGTACGCGCCGACGATGTCATAGCGGCGCGACCAGTCTTCGGCGGCGGCGACGGCGCCGGCGTTGAAGGAGGACTCCCGGTCGAGGCTGCCGTCGACGTAGGCGATCTCGGTGATGAGCGTGAAGGCCGGGTCGGCGCTTTGGAAGGCGGCCTCGGCCTGCGCGCGGGTCTCCTCGGGGGTGATGATGAGGATCGAAAGATCGCGTTCGGCGAGTTCGACCAGGTAACGGGGGTTGCGGCAGACGACGCGGAAGGCGCCGGCGAGGATGAACGCCCTGGGCTTCGCTTGCATGATGTTCCCTTCAGTCTTCGGGAGGGTCGGGCATCCGGTGCATCCGGGCGAGCGGGGAGACCGCGATCCACAGTGCCGAGAGGCAGAACCCCACGGCGGTGACGACCAGGGCGGTCCGGATGCTGAAGACGGACCCCAAGAGCCCGCCGAACAGAGCGCCGACCGGCATGGACCCCCAGGTGACGGTGCGCATGCCGGCGACGGTGCGGCCGAGGAGGCGACGCGGGATGAGGACCTGTTGGAGCGTGGCGACGTTGGTGTTGCCGATGGTCATGAAGCATCCTGAGATGAAGAACATCGTGGCCACGATCGACAACGCGAGCGCGGGGGGCCCGGCGGCCAGCGGCAGGAGCACCTGCACGGCCGAGGCGATGCCGAAGCCGGCGACGATGGTCCGTCCCGGCCCGATCCGCTCGGCCAACGGTTTGGCGATGAGCGTGCCCAGGAAGGCGCCGACGGCGCCGACACCGAGAACGAGGCCCAGGACGGTGCCGCCGAAGCCGAGGGTCTGGAGGACGAACAGCGGCAGCAGCGTGTTCCTGGCGATGAAGAACAGGTTGTTCACGCCGGAGCGGATGGTGAGGAATCGCAGGTAGCGGTCGTGGGCGATGAAGCGCAGCGATTCGCCGATCTCGGCGAGGATGTTCCGCTTGCCCTCGGGGCGTTCGGGTTCGGGTTCGGGTTTGCGGATGGCGAGCAGTGAGGCGACCGAGACGAGGCTGGTGGCGGCGCCGGCAACGAGAGTGAGCGGCGCGGTGATGAGCTCGACCAGGACGCCGCCGATGGAGGGCCCGCCGGATTTGGAGAAGACGATGGTGGCTTGGAGCTTGCCGTTGCCGTCGAGGAGTCGGTCGCGGCCGATGAGGCTGGGCAGGTAGGCGGTTCCGGCGACGTCGAACAGCACCGCGCACACGCCCATGGCGAACGCGATGAGGTAGAGGTGGTGGACCTCCAGCAGCCCGGCCAGGCCGAATCCGGCGGTGACGACGAGCGCTAGGACCCTCCCCGCGTCCGCGGCGATGAGCATGGGCCGCTTCTTGCTGCGGTCGATCCACACCCCGGCGGGGAGCGACATGATCAGGTAGGGGGCGAACAGGGCGGCGTTGAGGACGCCGAGCTGGGCCGCGGAGGCGTCGAACATGAGGATCGCCGCCAGCGGGAGGGCCAGTCCGGCGACTTGGACGCCGACTCGCGAGACGGCCTGGCTGAGCCAGTACTTGAGGAAGTCGGCGTCCCGCCACAGGCTCGGCGCCGGCGTCTCGGTGCCGGATGCGGTCTCGGCCTTGACAGGGTTCACGGCTGCGCCTCCTGTTCGGTGTCGGTGAAGTGCCGCTCCAAGTCGGTGGCGAGCGCGGCGATCTCGTCGGCGAGCGGCCGGTCGTCGCGCAGTCGCGGGTGCCGGTCGGCGAGCCGCCCCCACAGGCCGGGGGCGGGCAGTTCGCACAGGTGGTAGTGCATCTGCACCAGGGCGGCGTACATCGAGGCGGCGATGAGCCAGGCCCGGTCGAGCATGACGGCGACGGTGTTGGCGCCGTTGAGCGCCAAGGGGACGTGGTCCTGGTTGTCCAGGTTCGTCGGCACGGGCGTGCAGGAGGCGGGGTAGGCGGCCTGCCGGATCGCGCCGAGGTGGGAGGTGGCGGCGATCTGGACGCCGGCCATGCCGGAGCGGCGGCCGGGCTCGTGGGCGAGCAGTGCGGGCAGACCGCCGTTGCGGCGCGGGTCCACTGCCAGCGCGAGTTGGCGTTCGAGGAGGTAGGCGAGCTGGTGGGTGCAGACGGCGTGCTGTTCACCGGCGAGGGCTATCGGGGCGGCGTGGAAGTTGCCGCCGTGGAGGAGGCGGTCGTCGGTGACGACGGGGTTGTCGGTGCAGCCGTCGGCCTCGGTCGCCAGGACGGTCTGCTGGAGCCGGAGCTGGTCGAGGACCGCGCCGATGACCTGCGGGGCGCAGCGGATGGAGTAGGGCTCTTGGAGGGGGCGGCGCGGGTCCGGATCGGTGCGGCCTCCGGCTTCGCGGCGGATGAGCGCGGCGGCGGCGCGGTGTCCCGGGTGGCCTCGGACTTCGGCGAGTGCGGCGGCGAAGGGTTCGCGGTCGCAGCGCAGGAGGGTGGCGAGGCGGCCGGTGGCCGCGGCCGCGGCGCGGCTGAGCGCTTCGAGGCGCCGGTGGTTGGTCATGGCGCGGGCGAGGGCGGCGGTGGTGCCGTTGACGAAGGCGAGTGCCGACCTGGCCTCCCATCGGACGGGTTCGAGCTCGAGTCGGCTCAGCGCCGCTTCGGCGGGTTCGACGGCCCAGCCGTTGCCGTCGTGCCGCCATGCACGGCCGTTTCCGGCGGCGGATTGCGCGGCATGGGCGAGGGGTATGAGGTCGCCTGAGGCGCTGAGGCTGCCGTCTTGGGGGACGACCGGGATGAATCCGGCGTTCCATTGCGCGGCGAGCCGGTCCCAGATGTCGGGGTGGACGGCGGAGTGGCCGGAGGTCATGCCGCGCAGGCGGAGCCACACCATGAGGCGGGTGGTTTCGGGTGGCAGCGCGGGTCCTTGGCCGACGGTGAGGTGGTCGATCAGGCCGGTGCCGTGCGCGGTGGCGTCGGGGTCGGCGGCGTGGTCGGCCAGGGGGCCGAATCCGCGGTTGAGGCCGTAGACGGGCCGCTCTGCGGCGATCTGGTCGAGGCGGGCGCGGCTGAGCAGCATGGCTTTGCGTTCGTCGGCGGTGAGGGTCAGTCCGCCGGGCGCGTCGGCGCGGCCGATGAGGACGGCGATGCTGTCGTTCACGGTCACAGTCGTCCTTTGCGGATCTTTCCGGCGCTGCTGCGCGGTAGGTCTTCGACGTGGTGGATCGAGCGCGGCTGCGGAACGCCGGGGACGCTGCGGGCCAGGCTCTCGGTGAGGGCGGCGTGGTCGATGGCCGGGTCGGTGCAGTAGAGCCGGTAGTGCTGGCCGCGAACGTCGTCCGAGGTGAGCACGCAGGCGAATTCGGTGTCGGGGAAGTCGCGGCCGAGGGCGGCTTCGATCCGTTCGAGCTGGAAGCGGCGGCCGTTGACCTTGATCAGACCCGATGCGCGGCCGACCAGTTCGAACGAACGCGGGCCGACGGGCCGCACGAGGTCGTCGAGCGTCACCGCCTCGGGGGAGGCGGCCGCGTCGGAGCGACGCGCCAGGCGGGGCCCGCGCACCCGCAGCCGCTGCTCGCCGCCGGGACCGAAGTCGACTTCGACGTCGTCGAACAGCCGCCAAGGCGGCAGGTCGTCGTCCGCGCCGGTGAGTTCGCGGTAGGCGACCGCCCCGGTCTCGGTGGCCCCGAACAGCTCTATGAGCCGGAACGGGCTGCCGCGCATCGCCTCCGCTGCGGCGAAGGTGGCCGGTACGGGCGGGCCGGCGCTGTGGACGGCGACCGCTGACGGCAACCGCCGCAGGCGCGGAGCCAGGCTGCGCAGCATCACCCAGGTCGAGGGCAGGCACACCAGCAGGGTTCGCCTGTCCTCGGCCATCTCGGGGGCTTCCAGCGGCAGGTCCCAGCGGTGGTCGACGGGCACGCCGAACCGGCGGGGCAGTTCGACGCCGAGGAGTCGGCCGTACAGGTGCTCGGGCGGAGCGAAGTTGACCACCTGATCGAACTCGCCGACGATGGTGCGGGCCAGTAGGTCGACCTCGGCGAGCAGTTGCGCGCGGGTGCGGATCCAGACGACGGGCTCCCCGGTGTGGCCGGAGGTGGCGAACGCGGCCTCCCCGGTCCGGCGCTGCTCGAGCACGGTCACGCCCGGCCCTCCAGGAGCGCCCGGTCCTCCAGCTCGTTGCCGACGAACACGGCGATCCGCTCGATGGTGGAGAACCAATGGCGCACGTCGTGGGCGACGAAGTCGACCTCTATGTCGAAGGCGGCCTCGATCTCGGTGATGCATTCGAGCGCCGCGAGGCTGTCGTAGCGTTCGCCGAGGGCGTCGGCGAGGTCGGCGTCGGCCGCGACGCCCTGGACCGGTTCGCCGAGGCGGCCGTGCAGGAGCGCGCGGACCTGGTCTTGGAGCATTTTGGGATCTGGCTGGTTCATTTCGGTCACTTCCCTTCGGAGGAGGCGGCGCGGGGCCGGTCGGCCCGGGTCGTCGTCCCGCCGGAGACGAGGTGGACCAGGCTCGGCGGGGTCGGGCGGAATTCGATGTAGCACAAGGTGGTTCGCTCGGACACGCCGAGCGCGGCGGTGATCTGCTCGGCGAGGGCGGCGCGGAAGGCTTCGTCGCGGTCGGGGGCGATGCAGCAGGTCACCCACGCGAAGGGGCGCTCCGCCGCGGCGTCGGCGAGGGCGTCGAGCGGCATGGCGCCGCTGTGGATCAGTGCCGGATCGGCTTCGGCGAAGCGGACGATCGCCCGCTCGGGCGCGACGCCGTTCTCGGCGAGCCAGCGCGTCAGCCGCACGGCGATGGCGCGGCGTCGCGCGGCCTTGAGCGGGCCGGTCTCGATGGTGATGGTCGGCATCGTGGCTCCTCAGGACAGGGTCAGCGCGGGCAGCCGCCGGGCGGGGTCGGCGGCGCGTCCGCGAAGCAGCGTGTGCAGGCAGTCGGCGAGGGGGTCGCCGCCGATGGGGGCGAGCGGGCTCCAGGCCGCGCCGCCGTCGCCGGCGGTGCGGTCGAGGAAGGCCGTCAGATGCGGGCGATCGACGGGGACGCCGAACCGGTCGGCGGTCGCGACCGCTTCGTAGGTCGAGAGCAGATCGGGCATGCGGCGGCCGGTGTCGGCCCAGCCGCCGCCGCGCACCCGGTGCCGTTCGAGGAGGGTCTTCGCGGCCGCGGGGTCGTGGCGGCCGAGTGCGCGCAGGATCCGCTGGGCCTGGAGCCCTGCCCGCAGGCCGGGTTCGGCATCTGGGACGTTGCTCCATTCGAAGCCGTCGGCCTGGCAGGAGCCCACGAACCGTTCCAGGGACCGCTGGTCGATCACGGAAGCGGCGGGGCGGTCGAGCAGGTCGAGCGCCTCGATCGCGGCGGCGGTGGAGACCATGTCGGAGCCGCGGCCCTCCCAGAACCCGAAGCCGCCGTCGGGGTTCTGGAGCGCTCGCAGCCATTGTGCGATCCGCTCGCGGCCGCTCGGCGAGCCCTGAAACGCTCCGGCGGCCAGTGCCCATGCGGTGCAGCGGATCTCGGCGCCGCGACCGGGCATGTACATCACGCCGCCCTCATTGGGCAGCTGGCAGTCTTCGAGCCAGCGGCGCAGCTGCGCGAGTTCGGTCTCGTCGGTCTCGGTCAGGGCCCGCGACGCGACGGTGAGAGCGTCGCGGGCGAGGTGGGGCTCACGGTAGGTGTAGCCACCGTCGTGGCAGGACATGGACGCCAGGGCGCGAAGGACGTCGTCGGCGACCGGTTCGGTCTGCTCCCCGAGGGCGGTGAGCGCGCCGACGGCGCAGAACGCGGCCCACACGTCGGCGATCCGGTGGTCGGGCCAGCGGACGAACGCGCCGTCGCCGTCGCGCTGACGCAGGATCCATTCGGTGCACGGCCGGGCGGGGCCGGCGTCGAGCATCCGCAGCGCGCCGACGGCCCGGAAGGTCGCCCACATGCACGGGGTGTCCGATTCGCCGTTGAAGACGAATCCTCCGTCCCCGGCCTGCATGGAACGCAGCCAGCGCGTCAGCGCGGCGACATTCCACGGCGGATCGGCTTCTGACTGCGAGTTGAGGGCCCGCCAGGCGGCGACGCCGTAGTAGCAGGCGCGGACGTCGACCGCGCCGGCGCCGGCGTGTTCGGGCGACCAGGCCAAGCCGCCGTCGGCGCTCTGGAGGGAACCGAGCCAGTTGAGCAGGCGGTTCCTGTCGGGCACGTCGCCGCCGAGGATCTCGATGACGGTGCGGGTGGAGAAGTGCGTCGCCCACACCTCGGGGGCCTGCGCGGGCATCATGGCGTACGCCTCGCCCGACCAGGTGGACTCGAGCCAGTCGAGGGTCGTCTCCGGCTTCGGTGCGGCATTGCCGAGGTCGCTGAGTGCGGCGGTGCAGTAGAAGGTCGCCCATGCGTCCGACGGCATGCCCTTGGACCAGGCGTAGCCGCCGTCGCTGTTGCGGTGCGCCAGCAGGTATTCGGCGGTCTGGACCGGTCGCCGCACGGTGTCGGTCCGGCCCAGCCAGGCATGGGTGCGCACCGCGGCGTAGGTGCACCACAAGTCGGCCGCGGTGGTCGTCGTCTCGGCCATCACCCCTCCGTGACCCGCACGTTCGAGCGCTTCCAGCTCTTCTGGGAGCCGCCGCTCTTGGTGACGGCGGGCAGTGTGTTGACGAACAGGACCCGCTCCCAGGAGATGCCGAGCCGGTCGACCGAGGCGCGTTGGACCGCTTCGGCCATTGCCGCTTCGCGGGCCCGGTCGGCGTCGACGTCGCGTTCGAGCAGGAGCCGGGCCCGCTGTCCGGCGGGGTCGGTCTCCATGAGGTAGCCGGTGGCGGTGGTGGAGCCGTAGACGATCTCCTCGACCCGGCGCGGCGAGAGCGTCGCGCCGCCGATGCGCAGCCCGTCGGCTTCGCGGCCGACCGGTTCGATGACCGGCGACCGGTTGCCGCAGTCGCAGCCGTCCAGGACCTCGACCCGGTCGCCGGTGTCGTAGCGCAGCAGCGGCCGGGCGTGGAGGTTCAGCGGGGTGACCACGAGCCGTCCTCTCGTGCCCGGAGCGGTCGGGGCCATGTCGTCGCCGACGGCGATCTCGAAGTGGTTGGCGGCGGTGAGCAGGTGGAGGCGGTCGCGTTCGCAGGCCGCGGCGAGGGTGCCGGTTTCGGTGCTGCCGTAGCTCGCATCGTAGGCGCGGGCTCCCCACCACTGGCCGACGCGCCTCCGCATCGGCGCGACGCTGACCTCCCCGAGCAGCATGAGGGTCGTGACCGGTTCGCTGAGGCGGCCGAGCACGCCGCGCTGTTTGAACAGGCGGCTGGCCTGAAGGAGCACACCGGGGGCGAGGAACACGGCCGTGGGCTGGAAGGTCGACCACAGCGAGGCCAGCCGGTCCCAGTCGGAGACGCCGGCGGCGAACGGGTAGGCGCGCGCGAAGGGCGCTTCGAGGAAGGCGCTGACGTCGGCGGTGAGGTCCCCGACGGGCACTACATCGGACGGAAGCAGGCTCAGCACCCGGTCGTCGGGGCCGAGGAGGCGCGACCAGGCGGTCGCGACCGACACCGTGTTCCACACGATGTCGCCGACCAGTCGGGGTGTGGGGGTGACTTTGCCGGTCGTGCCGGTGGTCTCGTAGTACTTGGCGCTGTCGCCGATCTCGGCGGTGATGAAGTCCCAGGGGTCGTCCTTGAGCCGCCGCTTGGGGGTGGCCGGTAGCGCCCAGAACGCCTCGGGGGAGTATTCGCCCAGGTGGGAGTAGGCCGCCGAGGATCGCGCCCGGTCCCAGACCTGCGCGAGTTTGCGCCGGTAGAACGCTTCGGGGATGTCACGGCCGTGGTGGGATTCGAGCTCGGTGCGGGCATCGAGGAGGGTCTCGAGCCGTTCCTTGGAGTTGATGAGCATCTGCGGTGTCCTTACCCTTCGACAGGCGCATTGGGGCGTTGGTGGAAGACGCAGCCGACGTGCGATCCGTCGCCGAGAAAGCGCACGTCCTGGCCGCGGTCGGGCAGTCCTTTCACGAAGCCGCCGCTGAATCCCGCTCCGGTGACGAACAGTCCCCAGTGGAGCAGGTAGTGGGCGGGCGTGTCCGGGTCGGCGGGACTGTAGAACCGTTCGGCGACCGACCGCGCCCGGCGCTGCACGACGTGGTCGCCGGCCGCGGCCGCGGCGCGGATGTCGGCCTCCCATTGGTCCCGGTCGGTCAGCCAGCCGGCGACGACGCCCTGTCCGGCGTGCCCGATGCTCGGTTTGAGCACCAGCTCCGTCCGGTTCGCCGCGACGTGGTCGAGTAGCGGCTCGGCTTCACCGTCGACGTCGGCGACCGCGTCGGCCAGTCGCCTGGTCCACGGCAGCGTCCGGTCGATGGCCTCGCGCTCGGCCGCGGTGAAGACGTCCCGGTGGCGGGGGTCGCTGAGCATCGCCAGGCAGGACTTGGTCCCGTACAGGTCGGCGTCGAGCGGCGAGAAGAGGTCGATCGCGCCGTCGGCGACGGCGCGGGAGACCGGTTCGAGGATCTGGGCGGCTCGGGGGTCGGCGGCGGCGGTCTTGAGCAGGAACGCGCGGTAGAGCACGTCGATGCGCCGCCCGCCGCACCGCAGCGCGCCGCCGCGGTACTCCAGTTGGTCCACACGGCACGTCACCAGGTCGAAGCCCAGGTCGGCCATGAGGTCGACGAACAGCGACGGGTCGACCGCGACCGGCGAGGTCACCCATTTGACCAGCGCGATCACCGGTCGGTCGGAGGGTCGCCGCCCGCCGGCCTCCAGCAGTGTGTCGACCATCGAGCGCAGCGGGTCGAGGTAGTCGAGGCCGGCGCGCTCGCTGAACTCGGCGAAATCGGGGTCTTGAAGGGTCGCTCGGCACAGTTCCCCGAATTCGAAGGAGCCCAGGGAGCTGGAGGTGTTGAACTCGACGGTCTTGAACCCGTCCGGGCTGCGGACGAGGTCGGCGCGGCCCAGCGGCACGGCCGGCCCCGAGAGCCGCCGCAGCAGCTCGGGCAGGGCCGGACCGGTCCAGCCGAGGTGCTCGGCGAACGCCGCCCGATCACCGTCGAACAGTCGTTCCGGCAGGGACTGAAGCGCGCTCAGCAGCAGTGGCAGATCGTGGTCGAGCCGCCGGACCTCGTCGGCCTCGAGCAGTGCGGGGCGGCCGAGGAGGGGCCTGGTGAACCAGGACCGGAACCGGTCGAAGGGGGGCCGGTTCGAGTCGACGGCCCTGGCCGGGCCCCGCGATTCGTCCAGGAACTCCCGCGTGAGCGGGTTCTCCCAGCGCAGTGGCGCCAGGTCGGCGCCGGTGCCGGTGTTCACGCTCTCGTCGCCTTTCGATCGGGGGCCTGCGACCAGACCGCGGGCAGGACCTTGTTGGTCTGGGGGCTGCGTTCGAGGTCGTCGGCGCGTTCGGCGCTCACGGCCTCGGGGGTGTGGCCGGCGACGAAGCCGAGACCGTAGATCGCCGCGGTCAGCGCCGCTTCGACGCGGGCGGGGTCGGCTTCGGGGCCGGTGTAGCGCAGGCGCATCGCAGTGACGGCGCTCGGCTCGTCCGGGTCGCGCTCCAGCAGCACCTGCGCCTCCTCGACACCGGGGATCGACGCGGCCTGGGCGAGGACGTCGCCGATCCGGAATCGGCTGCCGTAGAGCTTGAAGCCGTCGTCGGCGCGGCCCGCGACGTTGAACGCGTCGGCTCGCCCGCACGCGCACCGGGCCTCGCGCAGCCGGTCTCCGAGCCGGTAGCGGATCACCGGAACGGGCCAGCCCGGTCCGGCTCGCGTCAGCAGCGCGCCCTCCGCTTCGAGTTCGAGGATCTGGTCGGCCAGCAGGTGGAGGGTGTCGGGCGCGCACGCGGGCCAGTTGACGCCGATGACGAACGTCTCGATCGACCCGTAGTTGGCCCACGCGCCCGCATTCGGGAACGCGGAGCGGATAGCGGCCATGCGGGCGGGGGTCATCGGTTCGCCGGACCAGATCACCGTCCGCACCGGCAACGAGATCCTGGAGGCGGCGGCCTTGCGGGCGATGCGTGCCAGCACGTTCGGCGCGCCCGCTATCGCGGTCACCCGCAGGTCCGCCAGAGCCTGCGCCCACTGGTCCACGTCGTCGTCGCTCAAAGCCCCCATCGGCGCGACCACGGCGGAGCTGTGGAGGGCGAGCGCGTTGTAGAAGTGGTGGGCGCCCCACATCCGCCCGGCCGAGAAGAGGTTGAGCAGCACGTCGCCGGGGCCCAGCGGGTCCCAGGTCTCGCGCAGCCGCGGAATCCCCATGTCGGGAGCGATCACCGTCAGCTTGGGTTCACCGGTGGTGCCGCCGCTGGAGACGACCAGGCCGCCGTGACGCCGGGCCCGCTCGGTGGCGGCGGCCCGCAGGTGCTCGGGCCCCCAGGGATCGACGCCGGTCAGGCCCGTCCCGTTCGGAGGCATGGTCTCGGGCCGCCAGCGCGCCAGCTCGTCGAGCACCGCGCGGTCGGAGAGCGTTCCCATCTTCATCGCCGCAACTCCTGCCGTCTCACGAGGCCGAGCCGCAGGGGCCGGGCGGGGCGGCGACAAGGTGCCGCTCATGGCGTCTCGCATAGGCGCGAAAGCGCTCCCCGATGACGCGTATCGCCTCGTCGGGTCGGTCGAACAGGGCCGTGACCGCGCCGTCGGGCTCTAGTTCGGACAGCCAGACGCGGCCGTCACGCGTACGGAGCAGGTCGATGCAGACGTACGGAAGGTCGAGCGCGCGCTGGACGGTCGCGACCAGCTCGGCGACCGGCTCCTCGAGCTCCGTTCGCGGCCGGACCCGGCCGCCGCGGCTGACGTTGGAGGCGTGCGACGCCCCTTCGGGCACGCGGTCGTACATCGCCACGACCGCCCCTTCGACCACGACCACTCGGGTGTCGGCGGCAACGTCGCCGACCGACGGCTGGACCACCATCGTCGTGTCGCCCCCGGAGGCCAGGCCGAGCAAGGAGTCCAAGGTGGCCGGGTCGGGGCAGTGCACGCAGCCGAGCCCGCGCCCCCACGAGGCGGGTTTGACGAACACCGGATACCAGGAGTCCGGGACGAACCGGTGGTAGTCGAGTCTGTGGACGTCCCGACCGGCCGTGATCCGCACCGAGGGGACCAGCGGGACGGGCGAGTCGCGCAGCGCCTCGGCGGTGGCGAACTTGTCGTTGAGCGCGATGCCCGCGTCGAGCGGGACGGCGAGCCAGAATCCCAGGGCCTCCAGCGACCTGGCGGTCGTAATGCCCGACCAGAGGTCGACCCTGTGCCGGGGATTCGCACGAGGACTGTAGACGATGATGTCGCGCGCCGGAAACAGCCGCTCGCTGCGCCAGTGGGCCTGGCCGTCGGCCATCAGGAGGTGCTCGGGCGCGGCCACGTCGAAATCCATGCCGACCGCCTCTGCGGCCTTGCGATACTCGGGCCAGAACACTTCCCGCTCCCACATTGAATCCAAAGTGGATCCACGATCGGGAAAGAGGTAGAGTATCCGTTTCTTCACGGCGTGTCCAATTCTCGAAGAGGGGCATGACTCGGACGCACCGCGTCGGCGGTGCCGGGGGACGGATTCGGTTGTGGAGGCGGTCGGGCGGCGTCTCAGCCCATCAGGGCGCCGCCGTTCACGCTCAGGACCTGCCCGGTGATCCAGGAAGCGTCCTCGGAAGCCAGGAAGTGGACGGCGCCTGCGATGTCGGCGGGACGCCCGGCCCTGCCGAGCGGCACCTCCGACACCAGCTGGTCATGGCGCGGTGAGCGGCCTTCGGCGTTGAAGAATTCGGTGTCCTGGACGTATCCGGGCGAGACCGTGTTGACGGTGATGCCGTCAGCCCCGCCCTTCTTGGCGAGCCCGAACGCCCAGCCGAACAGACCGGACTTGGCGGCCGCGTAGGCGTCGCCCCCGCCGCGCTGGGCGGCGATGGAGCTGATATTGACGACGCGCCCGCCGGGCCTGGCGAGGTTCGACCAGAGCGCCTCGGTGAGGGCCATGGCGGTCAGCAGATTGGACTCGATGGTGCGCCGGTAGTGCGCGACGGTCCCCCCGAGCCCGGCGTCGCGTCCTTTCAGGATTCCTCCAGCGTTGTTGACCAGGACGTCGACTGGCGCTTCGGACAGCGTGTCGACGACCTGCTGAAGGTCCTCGATCGAGGTCAGGTCCGCGACCAGGGGATGTATCCGGCCTTCTTCGGCGGAGGCGGCTGCGCGATCGAGCACGTCCTTCCTGCGTCCGATGATGTGGACTTCGGCATCGGAGGCGGCGAACCGCTGCGCGATGGCCAGTCCGATGCCTGTTCCGCCGCCGGTTACCACGACTCTCCGCATTCGGGTTTCCTTCCGATCTCCGTGTTCGGGCTCTTGCACGAGGCCGGTCCCGGCGCATGCCGCGCTGGCGGCCTGGAGCTCACCGCGATGACCTCCTCGTCATCGCCGCATGCGATGCGGCGCGCTCTGCGCACGAGCGGGCAGCGGGCTCAGTCCGCTTCCTCTAATCGGGTCCGCGAAGGATGCAATTCGTGGTTTCCGCCGAGTCTCCTCGTTGTCAGACCACGGTGTCGACGCTCTGTCAGAGCGGCCGACAATGGACCGACCGAATCCCGGTTGGAGTATCCTTCGCGGCACCCATTGTGATTGCTCATCGTAATTCTGTTATGGCTGCAGAGGGACTGTCAAGCCCGGATGTCCGGATTAGGACATCCCTTGCATTTCCAAGCTTCCACGCACGGTCATCACTCGCTCGCACTGGTTGTTATGATTCCGGCGGCATTGCCGGTGCCAAGCGCCACCCTCAAGCCCGGGAGCTACTGGACAGTGAGCATATCAGGTGAGATTTCGAGTAATACCGACATTTCCGCCCGAGACCGCGAAATACTCACGTATCTCGTCGCCGCCCCCGACCAGCAGACGGCGGCCGAGTGGTTGGGAATGACCGTTCGGCACCTCCGGCGCCGGATCGGCGTCATAATGGACCGCCTCGGTGCCGAGAACGCGTACCAGATGGTCGCTCTCGCCGCTCTTCGAGGACTCATTGACCCAAAGGCACTACCCGCCGGAACCATGCAAGTGGACTGAGACGGCGTCCTCTCGGAGGCGACCGTCCGTTACCTGCGCTCTCCGCTTCCCGCGTCAGCGGAGAGCAATGAGGACCCGCACGGAAGGACCGGAACCGAACCAACCGCAAGCGCGCGCCGGGCCGGGATTGCAGGGGCCGGACGGCGTCTTCGCGAACGTGCTCGACCTACGTGCCCAAGTTCACCGCCGAACCAACATGGACTTTCGTGCCGGGCCCTGAAACGGCTCTTCGTAGTGATGTGTGGTTGTTCGCTGGGGGATATAGCAAGGGCACGTCGTCTGCTGCATAGGTTCCGGGTTGCGAAGTGTTGCGTCTCGGCGCCGAAGGCGGCATCGAAGCGCTCGACGGGTGGCTGGGCTGGGCGGCCCGCTGCCGCATCCCCGGGTTCGTCCGCCTCGGCCGGCGCATCAAGGACCAACGCGAGGCCATCGAAGCGGCACTACGGCACGGGATGTCCAACGGGCTGATCGAGTCGGTCAACACCAAGGTCCGCATCCTGACCCGGATGGCCTACGGCTTCAAATCACCCGAAGCGCTCATCGCCCTGGCCATGCTCGCGCTCGGCGGCCACTGACCCGACCTGCCCGGCCGACCCTCCGGCGTGCTCGTGGTCGACGAGACAGGTTTCATCAAGAAAGGGCGCAGGTCGGCCGGAGTGCAGCGGCAGTACTCAGAAACCGCGGGCGGGGTGACGTTCGAACCGGTTCGAAGAACAGTTTGCAGTCCCGGAGACCGAAAGTTCGGTTTGCAAGAGTTTCACCAGTTGAGTGGGGTAATGATATCGAAGATCTTGCATCGAACGGCGTTCGAAGCTAACGTCCCGAGTGAATCGGATCATCGAACCGGTTCATAATCTCATCGAGGAGACGCTATGCATCTCACCTTCAAACGGACGCTCGCGCGCCTGAGCGTCCTGATACTCACCCTGGGCATGGCGGTGATCGGGTCCTCCGCCCCGGCCAGCGCCGCCGACAACACCCTCACCGTCAACGTCGGCGACACCGTCAGGCCCGTCACGCACGTCGCGTCCGGAGGCCTCTACGGCGTGGACACCGGGTCGCCCTCGCTCGAACAGCTCCGCGCACTGCGGCCCACGGCGTTCGTGCAGCCGGCGCCCGACACGCCGCACCTCGGCAACGGCGCGACCGAGCCGTGCTGCGATTCGCTCGAGGTCGCCGACGGCATCACGAACGCCGGCGCCAAGCAGTACATCCGCATGCCCGACATCTACCCGTCGTTCCCCTACCCGTGGGACGGCTGGGCGGACTGGGAGGCGAAGGTCCGCGACATGGTGCAGGACCGCCTCGACGCGACCGGCACCACGAACATCGCCGGCTGGGAGCTGTGGAACGAGCCCGAGCTCAACTGGGACGACAACCGCGGCATGACGTTCAACCAGTTCTGGACGCGGACTCACGACGTCATTCGCAGCCTGGACTCGACGACGCCGATCGCCGGACCGAGCTGGGCCTGGTACGAGAGCGGCAAGATGCGGGACTTCCTGGTCCACGCGCGCGACACCGGCACTCTGCCGGACGTCATCGTCTGGCACAGTCTGGGCGAGCACTCGTACAACGACCTCGGTTCCGAGGTCGACGACTACCGCGCCCTGGAGAACGAACTGGGCATCAGCCCGCGGCCGATCTCGATCAACGAGTACGCCTCGTCCGATCAGGTCGACATCCCCAGCATCGCCGTGCACTACCTGTCCGTCCTCGAGCGGCACGGTGTGCAGGACGCGATGCGGCCTTACTGGTTCGAGGCCGGGACGTTCAACGGCCTGTTCCACGACGGCCAGCCGACCGCGTCCTACTGGGTCTACCGCTGGTACGCCGACATGTCGGGCCGGATCGTGCAGACCGTCCCCGAGTCCTGGCTCGACGGCGTCGCCTCCTACGACGCCAGCAGGGAACGGGTCAACGTCGTATTCGGCGGCGACAGCGGGACCAACAACGTCCGCGTCAACGGCCTGGGTGATCTCGGCGGCCAAGTGAGCGTGCAACTTTCGCGCACGAACGACACCGGCCGGCACACCAACCAGCCGAACAACATCGTGGTGTCGACCCGGGACTACACCGTTTCGGGCGGCAGCATCGACGTGGCCGTGCCGGACATGGACGCGGAGATGGCCTACCAACTGCTCATCACGCCCGCCTCCGGTGCGCCCGCCTGGCAGCGGACGTACGAGGCGGAGAACGCGAACGTGAACTTCGCGGAGACGCTCTCCTCGGGCAGTGCCTCGAACGGCTACTACGTCGGTCGGATCGACAACGACACCGACATGCGGACGCACAGCTTCGTCGACTTCCTCGTCGAAGTCCCCAGCTCCGGCAGCTACACCATGGCCATCCGCTACGCGAACGGCACCGGGTCGGACTCGACGCACGGGCTCGCCTACAACGGCGGCGCATGGCAGTCGGTCACGTATCCGCCCACCGGCGACTGGGGCCAGTTCGACACGGTCGAGGTGTCGGTGGACCTCGACGCCGGCCACAACGCGATCCGGCTCGCCAAGGGATCGCCCAACTTTGACGGCGGCGTCGGCTACGCCGAGCTGGACAGCATCACGCTGTCGGGCGGCGGCACGACACCGCCCCCGGACGACGACCCGAGCGGCGACACCGTGCTGCTCCAGAGCGTCTCGGCCGAGAAGTGTATCGACGTCCCCGGCGGTGACACCACCGACGGCACGGAGGTCCAGCTCTACTCCTGCTACGAAGGCGAGAACCAGCAGTTCACCGAGACCTCCGGACAGGAGCTGCAGGTCCTCGGCAAGTGCCTGGACGCGCCCTCGGGCAGCAACGGCGACCTGGTGCAGATCTACACCTGCCACGGCGGCGACAACCAGAAGTGGACCTTCAACTCCGACGGCACGATCTCCAACGTCGAATACAGCAACGTGTGCCTGGACGTCTACAGCTCCAACAACGGCGCGCCCGTACAGCTCTATTCCTGCTGGGGAGGCGATAACCAGCAATGGAATCGCATCTAGCCGCTGACCGGATCCCCCGGCACGGCGGCAAGTGCCCGGACGTCTGCAACCGGTCGACCGACAACGGCGGCGACCTGGTGCAGCGGCCGTGCACCGGTGGCGCGAACCAGCACTCGTCGCGCGCGGCCGCCTGAGCGTGCGGTGGCACCGGCCGGCCCGGAGGCGAACGCCTCCGGGCCGGCCTCGCCCGTAGATGGGGGCGCACAACCTACGTGAACAGGGAGGCGCCCGTGAAGCTCCGCAGCGGCCACTGGTACGCCGGGCGGGACTGCAACGCCTACATCCACCGGGCCTGGAGGCGCCGCGGCGTCCCCGGCGACGCCTTCGACGGGCGAGCGTCCACCCTGGAAGGGGACACCGTTTCAAACGGTTGATTGGACTGTCTTCAGTTCGTTTTCCAAATCGACCGGGGGACCGGTACCCGAGTGACGAGTGTCGCCGCTTGAGGTTGAACCAGTTCAGGTAGGAGAAGGCCTCCATCCTGGCGGTAGCGGCGTTGGCGAACTTGCCGCCCGAGCCGAGCAGCTCGCGCTTGAGCGAGGCGTGGAAGCTCTCGGCCAGGGCGTTGTCGGCGCTGGCGCCCACCTTCCCACGCGATTGCAGGATTCCGTGCCGCTCACAGTACTGTCGAAACAGGAGTGACGTGTACAGGCTTCCGTTGTCCGAGTGCGCAATTTCACCGCGTCCACCATCCGGCGAATGTCCCCGCCACCACCGACGAATCGCCACGCGTACGGGAAGCCGACCACGAATCACCGTTTGCGGACGGTGAGCGGAAGGTATCGGGCCACCGCCAACGTGTCCCGCTCGACGGGCGGCTGGAATGCCAGCGTCGGATGATGGCTCCGGGCGCTTGACCAATTCATGGGTCGGGACAGCTCTGCTGTACCCTGGCTACGGCTGCCTGCCGGCAGTTGTTCGGGACGTGGCGCAGCTTGGTAGCGCACCCCGTTTGGGTCCTGAGCCGACCACCCAGCCAACACCCTTCCAACCTGCGAAAAACCGATCTACCTGCGGTTATGAATTCACCCGAACTATCCGATGCGGCCCGGTTAGGTCCGGCTAACTTCGGCAGTTCTCGGCAGGTTCGTGCCGAATACGTGCCCAAGTTCGCCGCCAAACCAACATGGACCCTCATATCAGGCCCCAAAACCCGCCCCGCCGTTTTCTGATGGTTCGGAGGAACGAGTCGGTACGGCTCGATGTCGCAGGACAGGACAACAGCGAATGGCCACGCGCCCATGATGCCATTCAATTGACGATTGCCAATATTTTGGTCTGGACTGCCCGGGAGGCGCGTTTTCGGCGCGCCGCCCGGGAGGCCGCTCAGTCGAAGTTCCCGCAGAGGACGCGGTCGGAGGCTATGTGCTCGTGTCCCTCGACATCCATGTTCTCGACGTGGACGACGATGGCCTCGATCCGGTCGTCGGCGACCAGATCGCTGTCGACGGCCGTTGAGCCGTTCCCGTCGGCGTCGGTCACGAAGTGGAGGTGGATCTCGTTGGACTCCGACATGCCCTCGTCGGGGTCGGCCAGCCAGTGCTCGCCGCCGGGCGGGTCGGTCTCGCAGGTCGCATCGTGCAGGTGCGAGACGTATGTGGTCTCGGACATCAGGCCGGAGACGGTGAGCTCGACGCTCGTGCCGCCGTCGGCGACGGTGACGGATGCTTCACCCGAGGCGTCGGGGTACATATCCTCGGCGCTGGCAATGACCGCCAAGGCGGCCTCACGGGTCTGGCTTTCGGTGGCGTCGGCTGGTTCGTCGGACGAGCAGGCGGCCGTCGCGATCAGCGCGGCGAGGCTCGCGCCGGCGGACATGCTTGGTGGGCTGAAAGGCATTGATACTCCTTATGGTTCGGAAACGAGCAGGTCTGAGGAGCCCGGTCCGTCCGGATCGGACGGAAGCTTTGGGCGGTCCGCGCGACGGATGTGCCGTGAGCCGGTCCGCCGACATGTCCGGGACCGGCCGGGCATGTGGGTGCCCGGCTCGATCCGGCTCTTTCCGGCTGGTCAATCCGATCAGGGTCCGGACTTGATGGCGGTTTCGACCGCGGCGGTGAACTGGGCGCTGTCGACGACCTCGCCGTTCAATTTCGCAGTCGGGGTGCCCTCGGCGCCCTGGTCCGCGGTGGCGCTCGGCGAGGCCGATGTGGCCTCCCTCGCTGAGCAGACCGGCGCCGCCCGCACCGCCGTCAGCCAGCACCTCGCGAAGCCCCGCTTCGCCGGGCTCGTCCGCGCTTGCGATCAAGATGCTCGCCCACCCTGTGCATCGGCCCGATCGCCACGGCCTTGGGCGAGCGGATCTAGCGCCGCGCGCTCATGGTCGCGATGGATCTCGCCAGGCGCTATTGAAAATGGTTGTCGGTTAGGCTCGGGTCGTGAGCGACTAGCCGCGGCGCCCACTGTCACGGAGAAGGCCGTCAGCAAGCACATCAAGCGACCTTCAGCAAGCTCGACCTGCCGCCGACCGACCGAGAGCACCGCCGGGTCCGCGCCATCGTGTCCTACCTGGATGTCTGAGGGTTCTCGTTGAGCCACCGCTCGAATACGCGCACCGCGGCCTCGGCGAGCCGGGGTCCGTGCACGGCGGCGTCCGCGCGGACGCGGCCGGGGTTGATGCCTGCGGTCGCGAGTTCGTGTGCGTGCCCGACCAGCCACTGCTCGATCCGCGCGTGGTCGGCCTCCAGGTGGAACTGGAGCCCCAGCACGTGCGGCCCCGCGCCGAACGCCTGGTTCGGGAACCCGGGCGTCTGCGCGAGACGGTCGGCGCCTTCGGGCACGGCGAACTCGTCTCCGTGCCAGTGCAGCACCGGGACACCGTCCAGGGGCGCCAGCACGGAGCGTCGCCCCTCGTCGGTCAGCGTCAGCGGCGCGTAGCCGATCTCCTTGCGCCCGGTGGAGACGACGTCCGCCCCGAGGGCTGTGGCCACGAGCTGTGCGCCCAGGCACACGCCGAGGGTGGGCAGGCCCGCGCGCACCCTCGCCCTGACTGCGTCCTTCTCGGCGCGCAGGAACGGGTAGGCGTCGTCCTCGTACGTCCCGATGGGGCCGCCGAGCACGACCAGGAGGTCGGGCTGCAGCGCTGCCTCCGGCGTGATCGGCTCGATCGTGACGTCCAGGTATGACGTCCGGTAGCCCCGGGCGCCCAGCAGAGGCGCGAGGAGCCCGAGATCCTCGAAAGGCACGTGTCGGAGTGCCAGCACGTCGCGTGTCATGGGTGTTGCTGCTCCTCGGCGGATTTCAGGTGGGGGACAGGACAGGGTCAGCGGGCGCCGGCCAGCCAGGCGCGGGGCGACTGCCCCAGCTCGCGGGCGAACGCGCGGGAGAAGGCCGGCGGGTTGCTGTAGCCGAGTTCGGTCGCGGTCCGGGCGATGGACGCCCCGCCCCGCAGCCGCTCCTGGGCGACGGTGAGCCGCCACCCCGTCACGTACTCGGCCGGTGATTGCCCGACGGCCGACTTGAACCGGGCGGCGAACGCGCTGCGCGACATGTGCGCCTCCTGCGCCATCGTGGCGAGCGTCCACGGCCCGCCGGGGGTCTCGTGGACCGCCACCAGAGTGCGGGCGAGGCGCTCGTCGGCGAGGCCCGTCAGCAAACCGGCGGGCAGGGCGAGCTCGTCGGTGTGGTCGAGGAGCCATCGGAAGAGGTGGACGAGCACCACTTCGAACAACCGGTCGGCCAGCACCCGGCGGCCGCAGCGCACGTTGTCGATCTCGGCGAACAGCAGGTCGAGCGACGGCTCCAGGCTGTCGACCGCCGCCACGGGCAGGACGATCGCGGCCGGGAGGGTGCGCACGAGCGGGTGCGTGGCCCCGCCGTCGAAGTCGAGTGTCGCGCACGCGAAGTCGGAGTCCTCGGTCGGCGCGTTGTGGAAGGAGTGCTCCAGGGGCCTCGGGTAGAAGAGCAGGCTCGGCTGATCGATCGCCCGGCGCTCCAAGCGCCCGTCCGCGCCGCGGTGGGTCACCTCCATCTCCCCGCGCCGCAGGATGTGGAGGAAGCCCCGGCCCGGTTGCGCGGCGAACTTCGTGACGCCGCACAGCGGTCCGGTGTGGAAGAGGCGCGTGCGCACCCGGAACCGGTCCAGGAGGGGCGAGAGCCGGTCGATGGAGGCCATGAGCCCAATGTATCAGACGATCTGGTAAGAACTACGGACGATTTCATGCTGTTAGTCCACGATTCGCGGCTAGTTTGTGAGTACGCCCCTCGGGGACTCCCACGAGGGGCGATTCCGTCACGACCGAAGGAGTACCTCCCATGCCCACCGTCCACCTCGTCGAGCACGAGTCGGCCACCGGCAGCGTCAAGAACCAGCTCGACCAGATCCACGCCACGTTCGGCACCGTCCCCGCGATGTTCCGGGCCGTCGCGAACTCGCCCGCCGCGCTCACCAGCATGTGGTCGTCGTTCGGGGCGTTCGCCGGCGGGGTCCTCGGTCCCGCGCTCGGCGAGCAGGTCGCCGTCGCCGTCGCCAACCGCAACGCGTGCGAGTACTGCCTGGCCGCGCACACCACCCTGGGCCGCAAGGCCGGCGTCAGCCCGGATGCCCTGACGGCCGCGCAGGACGGCACCTCCGAGGACCCCCGCACCGCAGCGCTCCTCCGCTTCGCCCTGCAGCTCGTGGAGCACCGCGGACAGGTGACCCCCGAGGACGTGCAGGCCGTCCGTGACCAGGGCTGGGACGACGAGCACATCGTCGAGGTGATCGCCCAGGTGGCCCTGAACCTGTTCACCAACTACATCAACATCGCGCTCGACGTTCCGGTCGACTTCCCCGGGGTGCGGCTGCGGCCCGCGAGCTGACGCCGACCGGCGGGGCCGTGCGGATCAGTGCTGCCGAGCGAACCGTGCGGTCCCGCCGGGCCGCCCATCACGCACACCGACCGGGCCCGTCCCGCGGGCGACCTCCGGCCGACACCGTGGCAACGGCTCGAGTTCGGCATAGCCGTCGCCGCACTCCCTCGCGCAGCCGAAGCGGTCACCGCCGAGGCACTCATAGACCACGTCCAGGCACTCGTACTACAGCCGTTGACCTGCGGTGACATTGGACGTGAGGCGGCCACCGCCGGGATGCTTCGTTGCTTGTGTGGACAAGAATTCCGTGGCGTTGGAAGCGGCCAATAGTGTAGACCCTCAAGCGTGGCGTACCGAGTTCGAGGCGGCGTTCAGGCAGGTCGCGGGCAGGTTCGCTCGTCGCGGTGCTCGGTCGTCGGCGCGGGGCCTGCCGGCGGTACTGGTCGCTCCGTTGGAGAGAAAGAACTGCTGGACGATCACCGAGCGTGGCCGGCCACGACTCCCCGCACGGACTCCAGCACCTGCTCGGGCGGGCGGGCGGTCTGGGACGCTGACGGGGCGCGTGACGACGTGCGCACCTACGCGCTCGAACAAACTTTCAACTGAGACGACTTTGCTTATGCCCTGCTCCTGAACCGAACAGCGAATCCTTGAATGTGGTCGAGGGGCTACGCGAGCGTTGCCGCCGGTTCGCCGTATGACGGGGCCATGCGCCGGATTGTCGCGGTCGTGCTCCCGCGGTTACCAGCGACCCATGATCCTCGGGTAGCTCTCCTGCCTGTCGGGTACGTGAAGCATGGACGAGGCACGGATGTCTTCGAGATCTGACAGCAACCGGAGCTCCGGGTCTTTCAGGCAGAAGTAGCATTCGTTGATGCTTCTATGGAGGTCAAGTCGCGCGACTCGTGTTGTGCTGCGTCGCTTTGAGCGTTAATAGATCTCCCTTGTCAGGTATCGTTCCAGGCAGCGGATGATCTCACCTTTTGTCTTTCGCTCAGCAGTGCGTCGTTCTACTTAGGCACGCGAGAGAGCGTAATGGCGTACGCGGCGAGAATGACCCGGTGAAGAGCGGCGTTGAGGGCGCGGTTGCCTCCGCGGTTGAGGCGGTGGCGGACGTCGGTCCGGCCTGAACCGGACGGGATCACTCGGTCGCCCTGCGCTCGAACTGCTGAGCGATTCGCGTCAGCACTGCGCACTTGGTAACAGCCATCCGTCCTCTTAAACACGGGGTTGACCCCGCTCCCATATGTGCGCGGTTGCGTGGCCAGAGCAGGGAGCATCCCTGTCAAGTGGTTTGGAGAACGCCCTCATAGAGTTTTCGGATGATCAAAGGTCATTCTGGTGAAACTGGTCGGTATCGCCCCTCGGACAGGTTTCCGTGGAATCAAATCTTTACTCCTTAATAGGTAGATGTCCTGCATTCGATCTGTTCTCCACCTGTGTCCCGGTATCGCCAATGAGCCGTCGAGCCAATTCCCGAAACCTGGAGAGCCGGTTCTGGAACCGGGTTACGGTCAAGCCTGATTGCCCAAGAGACCAGCGCATGGAAGGCGCGGTCTGTCTTTCGAATCCTGAGGGGGAAAGGTGCAGAAGGCGAATATCATCAAGTCGCTGGCGGCGGCGAGCGTGATCAGCATGGTCGCGTTCACTCCGGCGGCAGCGACGGCGCAGGAAGACCACGAGAACGGCACGTTCAGCACCATGCTGGATCCGTTGAACAACACGCCGGGTTCTGGCCACGCCACGGTCGATTTCCACGGAGACGAAGCGACGATCACCGTCAGCTACTCGGGACTGGCCGAGACGTTCCAGGACGGTCCCTTCCCGCACGCCCAGCACATTCACATCGACGGTCAGGGCCGGTGCCCCGACATGTCCAGAGACGAGAACGGCGACGGGGTCGTCTCCACACCCGAAGGGCAACCCGACTACGGGGGGATCGGGACGTCGCTGACGACCGAGGGCGATACCAGCCCAGATTCGGCCCTGGCGGTCGAACGCTTCCCCGGGGGGCCGGCCAACGACTACTCGCGGACGTTCACCCTGGATAAGGCTTCGGCCGAGTCGGTGCGGAACGGGACCGGGGTCATCGTCGTGCACGGCGTCGACCCGGCGACGATGAGCGATGAGGCCGCCGAAGCCAAGAGCCCGCTGGACGACTCACTGCCACTGGCCGCGACCGCTCCGGCGCTCTGCGGCGCCCTGGCGAGCGGCATGCCGGACGGCGGCGCCGACACCGGAGGCGGCTACCTCGCCGGGTCTGACGGGTCGGTGACGACGATCGGGGCTGTTCTGGCAGCAGCCGGTGCACTTATCGCGGCCGCCTACGCGTGGCGTAGACGTAAGACGGCTCCGGCGGCCAGCTGATCTGGCCGCGCATCGCCATGGGTTCTGCAACCGTCGACACCGAGGGGCGCCGTCACGCGATCCGCGTGACGGTGGCCCTCGTGCTGGCGCTCATCGCGATCGCACTGGCCTCGAATTCCATCCTTTCTGGTTCCGGGGCCGGTGCCGATCACGTGCCAGCGGCCGAACCCCGAGCAGTGGCGACCGGCGACGATAGGCGGTCGAGCCCGTCTGAGCCCTACGACCGGCGCGGCCTCAGCGCTTCCGCACCGGAGTCCATTGACATCCCCTCGCTCGGCGTGGATACCGAGGTGATCCGCCTGGGACTTGGTGAGGACGGTGCCGTCGAAGTGCCGCAGTTCGACGAAGCGTCGAAAGTCGGCTGGTACGAGCATTCGGTCACCCCTGGACAGGTCGGAGCGTCGGTCCTCCTCGGACACGTGGACACGCTCGACGGGCCGGCCGTCTTCGCGGGACTCGCCGAACTCGCGCCCGGTGACCGCATAACCGTCACCCGTGCCGATGGCGGCTCCGCGGTTTTCAGCGTCGACCGTCTCGAATGGCATTCCAAAGCCGACTTCCCCACCCGAGCGGTATATGGTGCCGTCGACCACCCTGGTCTTCGCCTCATCACCTGTGGCGGCAGCTTCAATGCCGACGAGGGGGCCTACACCGACAACCTCGTCGTCTTCGCCACGCTCGCTCGCTGACGACCGTCGGTTCTCCACGATGTTCGGTTCGGAGTTCGAGGACCGGTGTGATGTCAACCTGCATCTGTTCGGGAATCGGTGATCGATGGCGCAGTCGTCGCGGGCGAAGCAGGCCGTGTTCACGACCGGGATCGATTGAGACGAGCGCGAGGGGGTCCAGACGGAGACCTGCCGATCCGGTCCGGACCCGCCAGGCAATGCCGTTGACCAGGCTTCGGCGGCTGCATCGGCCGGCCGAGCCGGGAAGGCTCGGGCAGCCACCGGCGCAGCCGTTCCCACTGGTTGTCGGTCAGGTCCCTGCGTGCTGTTACGCTCGACAATTGGAACCACCGGGTGAAGCTTGTTGCGGGGCAACAGATTCAACAGGAGGCTTCCTCAATTCTCAAACACGGCCCAGCGCAGGAGTTTGACTCTTATGGCAATGCTCCGACTTGACCAGCCGGGGCATTGTTCGTGGTGGACCTTGCGTGAATCGAACCAGTGGCTCTTGTCAGAAAGTCGCTGGGGCACGGTGGCCTCGTATCCGCGGTGCTACTTTCCGTAGGCGGCTGTCTCTTGGGGCCTGTTGCGGGATCGGTTGCCGAGTAGCTGCCGGAATCGTGGCGTCAGGTGGTGGTCGGGGGCACGCTCGACCAGCTCATGGTTCAGGACGGTCCTGCTGTACCCTGGCTACGGCTGTCTGCTGGCAGGCAACCGGGACGTGGCGCAGCTTGGTAGCGCACCCCGTTTGGGGCGGGGGGGTCGCAGGTTCAAATCCTGTCGTCCCGACATTTTCCCAGGTCGGAGCCTATGTCTCCGGCCTGGCTTTGTCTTATTAGGACCTCTGATGTGGAGCGGTTTGGGTTGTGCTGCGACAGCTTCGGCCCAAGGGTTGAAATTATGTCATCTTTTGGTGTATCTGTCTGATTGATCAGTATGTGCCCTGAAGGGTCTATGCTGTCTCGGCTTTGAGGGCTGTCGAGGTTGGTTGGTGTTGTTCGGCGGCGGTGATCTTCTGTTGGTTGTCGGCCAGTTGCCCGGCGACGCAGTTGTAGTAGTGGCGGTGGAGGACTTCGACGGAGTTGCCGGCCCAGGCGGCGACGTCGGGTGCGGGGACGCCGGCGTTGAGCCAGCTGGTGGGGCAAGCGTGGCGCAGGTCGTAGATGCGGCTGGCCAGCGCGGAGGCGGCCTCGGCCTGGGTGAAGACGACCGCGACCTTCGTCTGCGGCAGCTTCGCGAGCGTGCGCAGCGCCGAGACCGACTCCGGAATCGGCTGCGCCTGGGAGGGATCGGTCACGATGGGGGCGAGCGTGCCGTCGTAGTCGCAGGCGATGAGCAATTGCGGAACGCGAGCGAGTCTGGTCAGGGCCGAGCGAAGCTCCTCGGACCAGACTCGGGCCGAAGCCGACACCCGCTTCGGTGCCTGGTTGTCCTTGGAGCTACGGCTGCTCTGCGCCGCTTCGGGAGTGGGCATCTTTACCACGACGACTTGGTCGTTGCCTGCTGCGGTCAGTGGAGGGTCCTTCCCTATTTGCCGGCTTCGGCGGTGAGGCCGGCGCACACCTGACGCTGGAGAATGATGGCGTCATCCAGATTTCGGCTCACCCCTTGGTGGCACCGGCGAGCATTGCGGACACGAATCGGCGCTGCAAGAGCAGGAAGAGGATCACGGTGGGGAGCATGATCGTCACGGCCCCCGCGCACAGCAGGACGACGTCGGTGCGGTGCTCGCCCTGGAAAGCGCCGAGCGCGCCGGCCATGGTGCGCTGGCCGGGGTCGTCGACGAGTACGGTCGCGATGAGGAATTGATTCCACGTGCTGATGAACTGCAGCAGTGCCAGAGTGCTGATCGCGGGGAGGGCCAGCGGCAGGTGGATGTGGAGGAACATCCGTGTGGTGCCGGCTCCGTCGATGCGTGCCGCTTCGGCGATTTCTGAGGGCATTCCGTGGAAGTGGACGGACATCCAGAACACTCCGAATGGTGCCAGGAGTCCGATCATCGGCAGGATGATGGCCCAGCGGGTGTTCAGGATGCCCATCGTCTCCGCCTGGTAGTACAGCGGGACGATCGCCGACTCGAACGGGATCGCGAGACCGGCGAGGAACAAGGCGGCGATCAGATTCCGGCCGGGTGTGCGTAGGTGCCCGAGGGCGAACCCCGCCGTGGTGCACACGAGCACGCCGACCGGCACGACGACGAGGACGATGAGCGAGCTCGACCAGAGCAGCTGGCCAATGTCGCCGACCCTCCATGCGTCGAGGTAGTTCTGCCACTGCGGCTCTGTGGGCCAGGAGAGGCCTTCGGGCACGGTGCCTTGCCGGTGCAACGACGTGAAGAGGACGCCGAGGAACGGTATGATCGAGATCGCCATCATCGCGGCGAGGATCGCGCGTTCACGCAAATGGAGGCCGCGGATCATGTGTGCGCCCTTCGGTTGAAGACCTGCATCGGGACGATGACGGCGAGCACCAGGAGCAGCAGCACGATCGCGAGCGCCGAACTGAGGCCGACTTCTCGGACGGTGAACGCGAGCCGGACGATCTGCACCCCGGGCACCATGGTCGAGAATCCCGGGCCTCCGCCGGTGGACACGTAGACGATGTCGAACGCGGACAGGGCCGCTATCGTGGTGATCGTGCCGGCCACGGCGATCTCGTTGCGGAGTCCCGGCAGCGTGATGTGCCAGAACTCCTGTGCGGCGTTGGAACCGTCCATCTTCGCGGCTTCGTACAGGGCCGGATTGATCTTCCCGGCGCCGACGATGAGCAGGACGATGCAGAATCCGGTCGAGACCCAGCTTCCGATGAGCCCGACCGCGGGCAGCGCGGTGCCGAAGTCGGCCAGCCACGGCCGCGCGAGCCCCGAGAGGCCGACAGTGCGGAGGACCTGGTTGACCGCTCCCTGGTCGGAGTACATCCACGTCCAGATGATCGCCGCGCCGACCAGTGGGATGATTTGCGGCAGGAAGAGCACGGTGCGGGCCGCGCTGACGAACGCACCGGTGCGCAGTCTCCCCATCGTCGCGACCGCCACCAGCGCGATCGAGACGGGAATGAAGGCGAAGAAAACGATGAGGATCAACGCGTGCACCACCGAGTCGCGCAGCTCGGGGTCGGTGAGGACGGTGAGGTAGTTCTCCAGTCCCACCCACCTGGCCTCGCCGATGCCGTTCCAGTCGTACAGGGAGTACCGGGCCGTCTGGGTCAGCGGGTAGAGCACGAACAAGGCGTAGAAAACCAGTGCGGGAAAGACCCAGAGCAGGCCTACCCGATCGCGACGTCTATTGCGATCGCTCACGTTCGACCCCCTCCTGAAGCCTCGACAAGAAGGTCGCTGGATCGCTCTGACCGTCGAGGAGCAGGTCGAGCTGGGGCTGCAAGGTCCCCGTCAGCATCCCCGCGCTGGCGTTGGCGAGGAAGTCGATGAACCGGTCCGCCTCGGAGACCTCGGTGAAGGCCGCGGCAGCGTCCGCCAGCGCCCCGTCGTCCGACAGCGTCGGCTCCGGCTCCAGCGGGCCGCCCGGGAACAGGCCGGCTTCGGCGATGAGCGTCTCGCGCGCTACGGGATCGGTCGAGGCCCAGTTCAGGAACGCCGCCGCGACGTCGGGGTGCTCGGCCTTCGCGGGGATCACGAAGCTGTTGGGGGCCGAGGTCGCGGTCGGAGCGCTGTCGGGTCCCGTTCCGGGGACGATCGTGAAGCTCACGTCGATGTCGGTGGCCGTCTGGTCTACCGCGGCGGCCATCCATGATCCCTGGATGTAGAAAAGGCCCTCGCCGCTGGTGAAGGCGGACAGCGCGTCCGCATCGTTGACGGCCAGGACGTCGTCGGGCAGGTACCCGCTTTCCTTCCATTCCAGGAAAGTGCGGGTGGCCTCCTCGGTCTCACGGCCTTCGATCGTCGCGCCGGGCTTGCCCAGGACCCAGTCCGATACCTGTTCGGCGGCGGTGGCCTGCATGAGGTTCTGCAGGATGTAGGACAGGCCCGCCTGGCTCGAGACGAGCGGCGTCAAACCCGCGTCCTTCGCTGCCTCCATCGCCTCGGCCATCGCTTCGAGCGACTCGGGCTGGGCGAGCCCGAGCTCGTCGAGCGCTGTCGTATTGGTGTAGAGGCCGACGAGCGCGAACCCGACGCCCAGGCCGTACAGGTCGCCTTCGCCGCGGGTGTAGCCGTCCGCGGAGATCCGCCATTGGTTCAACTGAGTCTCCGGGAAGTCCTCCCACCCGTAGGCCTCGGCGTACGACTGCAGACCGAGGAGCAGTCCGTCGGCGACCGCGTCGCCGGGCGAGGGGAACCGGAGAAGATCGGGGGCGTCCTGCGAGGCCAGGTACCGCGGGCCGTTCTGCTGGAGCGACGCGAAGTCCTCGGTGACGACCTCGACGGTCACCTGCGAGTGCTCGCTCTCGAACCCTTCCCCCAGCGCTTCCCAGAGCGGGGCCTGGTCGGCGTTGGCCCGCATCGTCAGGGTGGTCGGTTCGCTGGGCAGCTCCGTGCTGGCAGGACGTGGGGTGCTCGGGGCGGGTCCGGAGCCCGGGGCACTGCACGCGGGCAGCGCACTGGCGGCAGGGACCGCGAGCAGTACTCCGAGTGCTGTTCGGCGGGGGATGTTCGGCGACGTTGCCATGAGATCGAATCCTTCCATACTGACTACTCAGTCAGTATACTTGAATTGATCTTACTGACTACTCAGTTAGAATTCAAGGATGAGCTACTTCAACGTTCACTGCCCGAACTCCGCACCACTGCTGACCTGCGCTGGGACGGTGGTGCGGAGCCGGTGACGACCAAGGGGAGCGGCCGGCTCGGGCAGGGAGCGGCGGCGCGGGGCCACGCGCGGCGCGAGCGCATACTCGAGGCGGCTACGTACTTCATCGCGAGGCACGGGGCGCGGGGCACCTCGCTCGCGCAGATCGCGAAGGAGGCCGGGGTGTCGCAGCCGGGTCTCATCTACCACTACAACACCAAAGAGCTGCTGCTCCACGCCGTGCTGGACCGGCGCGACGAAAGCGAGCAGTACTTCACGTGGGGCGACGAGGACAGGCCGGGGCTCGAGGTCTTCACGATGGTGGTCGATGCCGTGGAGCGATGGCCGGAGGCGCCTGACATGGTGGGGATGCACACCGTCCTGGTCGCCGAGAACGCGAGCGAGGACAACTCGATCAGCAAGCGCCTCCGCAAGGCCTACGAGGCGGGGGTGGACAAGGTCTCATTGGCCCTCTCGCGCGCCCAGGAGGACGGCGTGCTGCGAGAGGACGTCGACCCGCGACGCAAGGCGATGGAGATCCTCGCCTTCATCCACGGCCTCGAGACCGCCTGGCTCGCGAACCGCTCGGTTCCGGCCGAGGAGATCGCCGCGCAGTGGGCGCAGGACCAGGCGCGCGCGCTTCGGTGCGATCCCCGAACCGCTTGAGCCTCATGCGCCGGCGAGCCCCGGCCTGTCGCCGGTCCATACCTCGGGAAGCCATGCGAGAAGGCCCTGGACCTGCGCATCCCAGTAGTCCCACGTATGCGCACCGGGGCCCAGGTCCACCGCCAGATCCAGCCCCAGCCCCCGCGCGGACGCGATGAACCGCTCGTTCTCCGGCAGCAACGGGTCGTCCGTCCCGCAGGCGACGCGCAGCGGCGGCAAGGCGGCCGCCACCTCGGACATGGAGTCCAGCAGCCAAAGCAAGTCGTGCTCGGTGTCGGTGACGTCCTGACCGTCGAAGATGGTGTCCCACAGGCGGCCGTCGAGGGCTCCGCTAGCGCGGGGGTCGACGGTCCGCTGGGCCAGGCCCAGCGCGCCCGAGAAGCTCGCCGCCGCGCCGAAGCGCTCCGGCTCGCGCAGTGCCCACTTCATCGCCCCGTACCCGCCCATGGACAACCCCGCCACGAACGTGTCCCCACGCTCGGAGCTGACCCGGAAGGTACGCGAGACGACCGCCGGGACCTCTGTCGTAAGGTGCGTCCAGTGATCGATGCCGTGGACCTCGTCGGTGTAGTACGAGCGGTGGGCCTGCGGCATGATCACCAACAGCGGCAGCGCGCACGCCTGCAGATGCTGCTCCAGCGCCGTCTTCCTCGCCCACATCGTGGCGTCGTCGCTCAGTCCGTGCAGGAGGTAGAGCACGGGGAAGCCCGCGGCCGGCGGGGCCTGGTCGGGGACGCAGGCCACCAGTGACGTGCTCAGCTCGAGCACTTCCGAACGGTAGTCGTAACGGATCATCGCCATGTCACACGCACGCTTTCTATACTGACTGAATAGTCAGTAGGTTACAGTAGGCAGTCGTCACTGACCAACCGCCGGTGGACGGCGCTGGCGTGAGATCGGCGGCGTCTCCCGCGCACGGCTGCCAGAAACCAACTGAGGCCAGCTTTAGCGTTCGATCTGCAGTCGATGCTCGCTAGGGCCTGTGGGGCGGCGGGAGGCTGGGGGGACTCGTTCCCCCTCGCCGGGCCGAGCCCTGTTTAGACTGGGCGGCGTGCCCCCTCGCGAACACACCTCACGCACCCGCTCGCTGCTCCTCGCCGCCGGCCTGACCCTGCTATGGCACGTCGCGCTCTTCGGGGCCGCCGAGCTCATCCCCGATCAATCGCGGCCGCACCTCGGCGCCGCCCTCGTCACACTGTGCACACTGCCGGTCCTCGTCCTGGCGGCGCTGGTCATGGGGAACTGGCGCTACAGCGGCCTCGCTCCCGTCGGCCCGCGCCCGCCAGCGTCCCGCACCACCCGGCTCCTCTCGCCGCTGTTCCTGGTCAGCCTCGTCTACGTCGTGCCGGGTATCGAGGGCGGCGCAGAAGTCCTCCTCTACCTGGCCTTCTACTGCCTTGTCGTGGGCCTGATCGAGGAGAGTCTGTCGCGGGGCCTGGTCCAGCGCCTCCTCGCTCCGCTCGGGCACGTGCCCGCGGCCGTCTGGGTCGGCATTCTCTTCGGACTCGGCCACGCGCTGTCGGGTCTGTGGTTCGGCAGGGAACTGGGCGACACGCTGTTCCAGGTAGTCAGCACCGCGGCGTTCGGGTTCGGTTACGCGGCCGCGCGGTTCCACCTGGCCACGGTCTGGCCATTGGTGGCCGCGCACGCGGTCTACAACTTCTCGCAGTTCGCCAGCCCCGGCGCGGCGCCTTGGCAGGTCCAGGCGGCGGTCGCGGTCGGCTTCGTCGCCTACGGGATCTGGCTGCTGCGGCTGCTCGGCCGAGACGGCGAGCCGAGCGTGGGCTCGGGTTCGCACCTGACTACCGGTTCGAATTCAGCGGTCAGGAAGGCTGGCGTTCCGAGCTGCTGTGCCAGCCGCCCGGCGGCCCCACCGGATGCCGAAGATGCTGCGCGGCAGGGTCGATGATCAGGTGACCGATCCAGTACCGGCCCATTTCGGCCGCGAATGCGGCAAGCGCGTCGGCCGAGCCCGGGTGCCCGATGTCCCGGGGCGGAGACGGCGGGTGACCCTGGTGGTCGAGGCTCCCGCCGCGATGAGTTGTCAGGGGCCCTCGGAGCCTCTCTTCTGCAGCGTCGCCGACGGGGGTTCGCCGAAACGTTGTCGATACTCGGCGGCGAAGCGCCCGTGGTTGGTGAACCCGAGCTGCGAGGCGACCGCGGTGACCGTGGCGCCCGTAGCGGGGTCGGCGCTTCGCAGTTCGGTCCAGGCTCGCCGCAGCCTGACCTGTCGCAGATACTCCATGGGCGTGGTTCCCAGCCATCGGCGGAAGCCGTCGTAGAGCGCTCGAGTGCTCGCATTGGACGCTCGCGCCAGGTCGGGAACGGTCCAGAGGCGATGCGGGGAGCGTTCGATCAGGTCGATCGCGCGTTGCAGCCATGCGGGGCCGATCGGTGGCGGTTGCTCCCACATACGGTTGGAGTAGTTGTGCCGCATAGCGAGCAGCAGCCCGACGATCAATCCGCGTTCGGCCGCGGAAGCCGCGGCCGGATGGCGAAGCAATGGCTGCGAAGAGTCGAGGTCCTCGACCAGGTTGTCGACGGCGGACCACCAGCTGGCCGCCGGCAGGTCCCAGGCGTTGACGGCAGGCTCGAATGCCAGTGGATCGCCCGGTTTGGCGTCCATCCATGCTTCGAGCTCCGCCTCTAGCGCGGCGCGGTCGATGCAGATGATCATCATGACGCTCCCGCACGCCCATCTGATGCGGATGGGATTGCCGGGCGTGGACACCGCTGCAGTCCCCGGTTTCACGGTGACTGACTGCGCGCCGAAGTCGACGGCGGCCCATCCGACGAGCGAGTGGGCGATGATGAAGGACGAGGCATCGGCTCGCTCGGCGATCAGTTCTGCGTCGACTCCGTAGGCGAGCACGTTGAGGCTCACCGCCCGAAGTCGCACGCTGCGGAGCGAAGCCTCGAATCCGCGACCGTCGTCTTCGAGACGCAGGTCGTGTGGAAAGAGAAGCCGAGACACCTCTTCACGGGCCAGCTCGGGATCGGCGGTTCTGAAGACCTGGTGTTCGGCGAGCGGGATGGGATATTCGGTGAGGATCTCTTCGAGTTCGCCCTCGTGCCCATGGGATTCCCTACCTGACATAGGATCTGTAGCCACGGAACAACTATCAGTCGCACCGCCGATCGTGGCAACCTTGTCGTGAGCGGCAAAACCAAGATAGTGAGAATTGTGCGGGTTCTTGCCGCGATAGCCGAATAGTCACAACCCTCGATGTCATCGAACATCCGGTGCTTGGAGTGACCTCCTTGTCTGCCCCCGATCCGACCGACGACGTCCCCGCGCTCCGCAGTCCAGACCGGGTGCTCCGGCTGGTCGAGCATCTGAGCCGCAACCCACAGGGCCTCACCGCGAAGCAGCTCGCGCGCCGGTCGGGAATCCCGGTGAAGACGGTCTACCACCACCTGCGGACCATCATCGGCCGCGGATGGGCCTGGCGCGGCGACGACGGACGCCACCACTTCCTGCCGGACCTCCTCGGTCCCGTTGCCGACATGACCGCCCGACTCGACCGCGTCCAACCGATTCTCGACCAGCTCGCGACCGATTCCGAATGCGGCGTATTCCTGGCCGCCTTCCGCGATGAGCAGCTGACGGTGATCGCCCACAGCGAGACCACCGGCGCCCCGCGTTTGGACGACATCGCAGAGGGCCTGCCCCAAGCGGCCCATGCCACCGCCCTCGGACGGGCGCTGCTCGCAGCCATGCCGCTTCATCGTCGCCACCGCTACCTCAAAGAATCCGGGATGCGGCCTTTCACCAGTCGGACCGTCCGCAGTCCGGACGAGCTCGAGAACGGGCTCCGCAGGGCGGCCGAAACGGGCGTCTTCACCGAATTCGGCCAGTGCCGCAGCGATGTCGCATGCTCGGGGGTGATCGTGCAGACCGGACCGCGCGCCACTGACAATCTCGCGTTGGCCACCGCGATGCGCATCGACCTTCCCGAGCGAATGCGGAGCGAGGCTGAGCGGCATCTGCGACTGGCCCTGGCCGACCTGGTCCCGATCCTGGGGCCGGCGATCACGCTCGAAGAGCCGCCGCGCGCTGGAAACTGAACGCGGCGTCCGGTCCTGGTTTCCACCTTCGTCACGCCGCCGCCATCTCGAATTCAAAAACCTGCACATGCATATTGCCACCGCAATTATCGGCCGACAGGTCGGCGCGCAGCGTACAGACGGGCACAGGCATCGCCAATACCGTCGTAGTCATACCGGTTCGCCTTTGTCATCCCGCCTCAGTTCGACATCGTGGTCCTGCGGGAGGGAGGTGGATGGTTCCCAGGGGCCGACGCCCCGCTTCCGAATCGACGGCCCGACTCGATCGGGTCCGGCTTGCCATGGAGGAAAACAGCCATGCACATGAAGCGCAGCAGCAGGAATTCCGAGACATCGTCTCGCAGCGACAACGCAGAGGGGGCGATGGCGTCGAGGACGCCCGCTTCGATGCGAACCACCGGAGAGCTCACCGAACTGCTCAGGGACTCGTCCGTTGTCGCGGTGTGCGAGAGCAACAACATGCGCAACGTCGGCGACCACTGGTCGGCGGTGGGGCGATCGGTCCAGTGGGTCGAACGTCTCGGCCGGACGATCAGCCTGTATGAAGCGGCGTCGCTGCAAGACTTGGGCAAGCACTCCCCCCTCCAGGGGAAGCTCGTCATCATCGGCGGCAGCGGCCTGGTCGGACCGGGAAGGTTCGAGTCCTGCGTGGAGTCGATCTTCGCCCAGCGGCCCGCGTCGGTGGCGCTGTGGGGCATCGGCCACAACTTCCAGGCCGGAGTGCACCTCGACCCGACCACCGGATGGCGCAAGCGCGTGCTGAAAGACGGCGTGACCAGGCTCTGGCCCGAATGGCTCGCGCAGGCCGATGCCGTGGGCGTCCGCGACTGGAACGCGGGAATGCCGTGGGTGCCGTGCGCCAGTTGCATGCTGCCGGCATTCGATGTGCTCCGCGAGCGCGAACCGGAGCGCGAGTTCGTCGTCCTCAACCACTACGAGCGGGGCATCGACACGACGCAGGCACTGGCCGAGGGAATCGAGTTCGAGCACATCACCAACAACACCGAAGACCTCCTGGAAACGCTGACCCGGCTCGCGTCGGCGAAGGTCGTGGTGTCGAACTCCTACCACGCCCTGTACTGGGCGATAATGCTCGGCCGGGGCGCGGTGGCGGTCGCGCCGAACTCCACGCGGTTCCACGGCTTCCGGTGGCCGATCTCGTATGCGAGCCAGGCCGACTGGCTCGTCGCCGTCGAGAACGCGCGACCGTCGCCGGATGCGCTCGACCAAGCACGAGAGGCGAATGTCGAGTTCTCGCAGCGAGTGCTCCAAACCGGTCGCAGCCTCGGCCTCATCGACCCCAGGGAGACGATCGATCCGGCCGCGGGCGTTCGACTCCACGCGCTGGCCGCTGCCTGACCTCCATGTCGGAATGGGTCCGGCTGCTTGGCGACCGGGCGCTGCGGTGGTACTGGCTGGGACGAGTGCTGTCCCTGACCGCCGCGTCCGTGGTCCTGGTCGCCACGCCGATGGCCGTTTTCCAGCTGACTTCGTCGCCCCTTTGGGTCTCGGCACTGGTGGCCGTCCAGGGCGTTCCGTATCTGACGCTCGGGTCGGTGGCTGGAGCCGTCGCGGATCGGACGGACCGGGCACTCGTACTCCGGTCCTGTGAGCTGATCACCGCGTTGGCGGTGGGGACGGTTCCGATCGCCGCGTTGCTCGATCGGCTCGCACCGCTGCACATCGTCGCTGCGGTGACCGTCGCGCGTACGGCGTTCGTCTTCGCGGACGCGGCCAACTTCGGCCTGGTGCCCGCCTTGGCGCCTCCCGGCCGACTGGCCGCGGTGACGGCGCTGCTGTTCGCCACGAGCAGCATCGTGGAAATGGTGGGACCCGGCCTCGTCGGCGCGATGTCGGCGCTTTTGCCGCCCTCGTCCACCGTGGCCATCGGCGCCGCCGCTTCGGCCTTGGCATACTGCTGCTTCCGCGCGGGGCGCCTGCCGCGCGGAAGCCCCGAACCGGGGACTCCTCAGGGCCTTCATCGCGACATACTCGACGGCGCACGCTGGCTGGTGGCGTCTCCAAGCGCGCGATCGACCATCCTGCTCGGCGTCGCGGTCACGGTCAGCCAAGGGGTGTTCGTGTCCCAGGTGGTCCCCTGGGCGGTCCGACGGCTCGATGCTCCGGTGGACGGCGGCACCGCGGGATTGCTCTTCATGGCTTGGGCGGTCGGGGGCCTGTCGGCCACCGTCCTCGTCCCCGCAGCGACCCGCAGGACGAGCGATCGTTCGGTCGCGTTCGCGGCCATGTGGTTCGCCGCGATCGGCGCACTCGCGTGCGCGTTCACGACGGCCGTTCCGGTGGCGCTCGCCGCGACCGCGATCTGGGGTTTCGGTTATCTCTCGGTCGTGCTGGCGACGGTGGTGTGGCGGCAGCTCACCACTCCCGATCGGCTCAGATCGCGAGTGAACACGGCCGCCCGCATGGCCGCCTACGGTGTCGGCTACCCGCTGGGGGGCGTGCTCGGCGGGTGGGCATCGACCGTCTCCGGTCCGCATGTGGCGATGGGCGGCGCAGGGATCGTCGTCGCCGGTGTCGCACTGCTCGGGCTCAAGAGGCGCGGGTGAGCGGCGGGTCAGGCGCGCGAAGTGGACGTCCGCAGCTCCGTGGGAGAGAGGCCGGTGGCTTCCTTGATCTTCCTGGCGAAGTGGAAACTCGTCTTGAAACCGCAGCGGGTGGCGATGGAGCCGACCGGGAGCCCCGTCGAGGTCAGCAGTTCGACACCGAGGGAGATGCGGCGGTCCCAGAGATATCGGATCGGCGTGGTGTCCATGTGGGCGCGGAACATCCGGACCAGGTGGGCCGGGGTAACCGACGCGGATCGGGCGATGTCGTGGAGGGTGATCGGCTGTTCGAGGTGCGTGTGGATGAACAGGCGGGCGTCCTCGATCGACCCGGGCAGTGCGGCGGGCAGGTTCTTGAACTCCGCGATGAATCTCCACAGCAGCGCCGTGGCGAGCGCATCCACCAGCGCTCCGTCGGCGGTGAGTCTGGTCTGCTCGGTGGTGACGGCTTCACGAGCCAGGTAGGTCAGGGCGGACGAAAGCGTTCTGGTGGGCCGGAGCGATTCGAGCCAGGCGCGCATCTGCTCGGTCGAGTGCTCCATCCGGCCCCGGACCAGCGTTTCACTGGTGTCGGTGTGCTCGTCGAACCTGATCTCCTCGGTGTGGCCGGGCAGGAGGAGGCATATCTGGCCTGCGGAGACATGGCGGGGGGCACCGTCATCGACGCGCAGGCTCATTGACCCCGAATGGATCAGCATGAGCTGGATCTCCTGCTGGCGCCGGGGCCCGATACTGGAACCGGCGGGCTGCACGAGCTGTCTCGCCGTCGCGTCCGCAATGCGGAGGCGACGCGCGTGGGCATCAAACTGGGACACAGATCAGTGTATTACAGCTATGTAAATAGTGGTTGAATACTGGTGTCATATCCGCATGAGTGAAACTGAGACACAGCTCCTGGTAGTAGGGGGCGGCGTCGGCGGCGTCATGGCCGCCGTGTCCGCCGCCCGCCGCGGCATCCGCGTGACGCTCACCGAGCCGACTGACTGGCTGGGCGGCGTGCTGACCGCCCAGGCGGTGCCGCCGGACGAGCACGTGTGGATCGAGCAGTTCGGCAGCACGGCGACCTACCGCGCATATCGGAACGCGGTGCGCGAGTACTACCGGCGGTACTACCCCCTGACCGACGCCGCGATGCAACGGCGGGCGTTCAATCCCGGCGGCGCGAAAGTCTCCGACCTGTGCCACGAGCCGCGGGTGACGGTGGCCGTGCTCGAAGGCATGGTGGCACCGCTCCGGGGCTCCGGGCAGCTGCGCATCCTCATGGAGCACGAGCCCGTCGCCGCCGAAACCGACGGGGACCGCGTCACGGCCGTGACGGTGCGAAGCAGGCGGACCGGCGATCCGACGGTGATCACCGCGCAGTGGGTCGTCGACGCGAGCGAAACCGGCGAACTGCTGCCGTTGGCCGGCGTGGAGCACGTCACCGGTGCCGAGGCGCAGCGCGAGACCGGTGAACCCCACGCCGCCGACGAGGCCGACCCGCTCAACATGCAGCCGGTGTCGGTGTGCTTCGCGCTTGACCACCGGACAGGAGAAGACCACACCATCGACAGGCCGGAGGGCTACGAGAAGTTCAAGGCCGCCCGGGCCGTCGACTGGCCGAACGGCCAGCTCTCGTTCACCGCCCCGCACCCCAAGACGCGCCGGACGGTCCAGCACCAGTTCTGGCCCAATCCCGACGACGATCCAGCGGCGATCCGGCCCGACTACGCCGATCAGCGCGTCGGCTCGATGGACCGGAACCTGTGGACGTTCCGGCGGATCGCGGCCCGGAAGTACTTCCGGCCGGGGGCGTATCCGAGCGACATCACCCTGGTCAACTGGCCGCAGATGGACTATTGGGGCGGCCCGGTCTTCGGCACACCGGAAGCCGACGACCATGTCCGGGCCGCTCGGGAACTGAGCCGTTCGTTCCTGTACTGGCTGCAGACCGAGGCGCCCCGGCCCGACGGCGGCACCGGCTGGCCGGGGCTGCGACTGCGCGGCGACGTCGTCGGCGACACCGACGACGGCCTGGCGAAATCGCTGTACATCAGGGAGTCCCGCCGCATCAGTGCCGAGCACACGGTCGTGGAGCAAGAGCTCTCCCTCGCGGTGCGGGGCGATGCCGGCGCGGTCGCACACCCCGACAGCGTCGGAGTGGGCATGTACCGGATCGACCTGCACCCCTCGACCGGAGGCGACCCGTACATCGACATCGGCTGCTGCCCGTTCGAGCTGCCACTGGGCGCGCTGATCCCGGTGCGCGTCGAGAACCTGCTGCCGGGAGCGAAGAACATCGGCACCACCCACATCACCAATGGCGCCTACCGCATGCCGCTGGTGGAGTGGAACATCGGTGAGGTCACCGGTCACCTGGTCGCCTTCTGCGCACAGCGCAAGGTCACTCCCCGGAAGGTCCGATCCGACGAGGCACTGCTGGCCGACTTCACCAGTGAACTGGACGAGGCCGGCGTGGAGCGGCACTGGCCGCGAGTCGCCGGCTACTGACGACAACCGCATACAGCGACGAACCCTTCATTCACAACAGATCATCAAAGGAGATGACGTCATGAGCAAGGCCAGAACGACAACAGCGGTGACAGCTGGGGCAGCTGCGCTGCTGGCGATGGCCGCCGGATGCGGCTCCGGTTCGGACACCGCCGACTCGGGCGAGGTGGTGATCACCTGCGCCACCTGCCAGGAGAGCCCGACCGATCCGTTCCTGCAGTACAACTACGAGGCGGCGCTGCGGTTCAACGAGGAATTCGCCGGACGGTACCGGATTGAGATGATCGAGAACCCGAACGCCGGATCCAGCGCCGACCGCCTGCAGTACTACCAGCGGCTCGCGCTCGCGGGCGACCTGCCCGATGTATTCCAGCTCAACTCCGGCGAGATCAAGGCGATGCAGGAAACCGGCAGGCTGCACGACTTCACCCCGGACCTCGAAGCGGACGGCGAGTGGGCCGAGACCTTCCAGGACGAGGCGTTCGACGCGTTGACCGGCTCGGACGGCCAGATCTGGGCCATACCGCAGCAGCGCGACGCGATCGGGATCTACTACAACTCCGAGCTCCTCGAAGCGGCCGGATACGACGAGTTCCCGACCACCTGGGACGAGTTCGAGGATCTGGCCGCCGAACTCGAGCAGCAGGGCAAGATCGCCATCGCCATGGACGGCGACTGGGCGACGAAACTCATGTGGGCCAACCTCATCGGCACCAAATCGGACGGCGCGGAGTTCTTGAACGAAGGAGTCGCCCAATCGGACGACTGGGGCGAGTATCCCGCGGTGGTCCGAGCGACCGAGCGCCTGCGAGACTGGCACGCAGCCGGCTACGTCAACTCCGACGCGTTCTCCGGCGACTTCCAGAACGCGGCCGCTCCTTATCTGACCGAGGAGGCGGCGATGGTCGCGAACGGGCCCTGGTTCGTCAAGACCAACCTCAAGACCGACGCGGCCGCACCGGGCTTGTACGAGCGCACCGGCTACGCGCCCTCACCGGGCTGGACCGAAGGCGACCAGGGCACAGTGGTCGTCTCCGGCGCCGGCTGGGTCTCCGGCGCGACCGACGAGCGGAAACTCGAGGCGGTCAATGCGTTCGTCAAGTTCATGACCTCCGAGGAGGAGGCCCTCACGCAGGCGCAGGAGACGGGCGCCAACCCGCCGGTGAAAGTCGACACCGCGGCGATCGAAGCGGCGGACCTGGAACCGCTGTCGGCCGGCCTCATCGCGGAAGCCGCCGAGCTGACGTACCGCTACCCGCACGCGCGCGTCCACGGCCCGGCCGGGCTCGACACGTCCTGGAAGAACCTCTGGCCCGCGTATGTGCAGGGAGACATGAACACCGACGAGTTCCTGCAGCGCCTGACCGACGAGTCCACGTCGAACGGGATGTAGGCGAACGACGATGAGTGCTTCCACCGCTCTCCGGCCGCCGCGCCCCGCCCCCGCCTACCGGCGGGGCGCGGCGGCCGGCCGGCCCGCAACCGGCAGACGACCGAAACGACCGGCGAGGCGCGGCTCCGGGACGAGAATCCCACGGGGTATGCGCGGACCGGTCGCGGTGTCGCTGCTGCCCGGAGCCATCCTGTTCGGCGCCTTCTTCCTGGTGCCGTTCATCGTCTTGACCGCCACCGCGTTCTCGCGATGGGGAGGCCTCGATTTCACGTGGACGGGCCTGGAGAACTACCGGCGGATGTTCGACGACCCGGTGTTCTTCAAAGCCTTCGGCAACACGCTGTTCTACGCTGCCGCATCGGTGTTCATCCAGGTCCCGCTCGGCGTCGCCGTCGGCATGGTGCTCGCGCTGCGGCCACCCGGATGGCGGGCACTGCGCACGGTCATCTTCATACCGTTCGTGATCTCGGGCGCGGCCTATGCCGTCATCTTCTCTATGTTCTACAACCCCAGGTCGGGGCTGCTGAACAACCTCCTCGGCGCGCTGGGGATGCCCGGCGACCGGGACTGGCTCTTCGACACCGCCACAGCACGATGGGCCGTCGCCGGGACGTTCGTGTTCATCATCGGGTTCGTCGTCGTGCTGGTGATGGCCGAAATCGCCTCGATCCCGAATGAGCTGTACGAGGCCGCCTCAGTCGACGGAGCCTCGACCTGGCAGCAACTCACGCGCATCACCCTGCCATTGCTGCGCAACGTCATCGGGACCGCGATCCTCATCCGCCTGCTGGTGGACATCGGCATGTTCGACCTGGTGTTCATTCTGACCGCCGGAGGACCCGACGACGAAACCGCGACACTGGCGCTGTACGCCTACCGGGCCTACCTCAGCGGTGAATGGGGCTACGCCAACGCGATCGGCTCGGTCATCATCGTCATCGGCCTTGCGTTGATCGTGACCGTACGACGCGTGTTCCGAATCGGGGAGCGAGCGCTATGACCAGTGCAGTCGAAACCACCACTACCGCGCGCCGTTCCGTGTGGGCATACGCGCTGATCTACGGATTCCTCGGCGCCGTGGCGCTGCTGTCGCTGACGCCGACGGTCTGGGTGATGGCCTCGAGCTTCAAGACCGGCAATCAGATCTTCAGCGGGGAAGGCTTCTGGCCCTCGCCGTTCACGTTCCAGGGATTCTCCGACGTCTTCACGCAGATTCATCTCCATGACTATCTGCTGAACACCCTCGTCTACGCGGGATTCGGGACCCTGGGCGCGCTGAGTGCAGCGTTCCTGGCCGCCTACCCGCTGGCCCGGTACGCGTTCATCGGCCGCAACGCGCTGGTGGCCCTGTTCTCGCTGGCGCTGGCCCTGCCGCTGGTGGGCTTGGCGACACCGGTGTTCTTCGTCGTCCGTGAGCTGGGGATGTTCGACTCCCGCCTGGGGATGGTGATCTTCTACTCGGCCCTGCAGTTCCCGTTCACCTTCGTCGTGCTCCGAGCGTTCCTCGTCTCGACACCGCCCGAACTGGAGGAAGCGGCGATGATCGACGGCGCCGGGTACTTCACCACACTCTTCCGCGTGGTGCTGCCACTGACCCGGCCCGCCCTGGCGACAGCCGCGGTCGTGGCCTTCGTGAACATCTGGAACGAGTTCTTCTTCGCGAACCTCCTGCTGGTGTCGCAGGAGAACCGGAATGTCCAACTGGCACTGGCCGGATTCAAGTCGCAGTTCGGCTTCAACGTCACCGCCGCGATCACCGGGGCGACGCTGGTGATGCTGGTACCGATCTGCATCTTCCTGATCCTGCAACGCCAGGTGATCTCCGGCCTCACCGCCGGAGCCGTCAAGTAAGGAGAGCGACAGAATGTCGACTCCACCGGACCGGTCGGGACTCGACGCCGAGGGCCACTCGGTCGCGGTCATCTCGGGTCGGGCGCTGCGCGAGAGGTGCTCGAGACCGATCGGCGCTCCGTCCGATGAGGACGGCATGTCACTGGCGGGCCATGTCGCGGAGTTTCTGGACCGTGCGCAGGTTCCGGGCGGTCACGGCCGCCTTGCCCAACGGCTTCCAGAACGGGGTCCGGTCGAGCTTGCTCTTGCCGATGCCGGTGGGGTAGTACACCCACACTTCCCGGCCGAGCGTGTGGGCCTCCTCGGGCCGGCCGTCGGGGACCGACAGGGTCTCGGGGGCCGGATCCGCCAAGAGGCTGACGATGACCTTGGACGGATCGAGGTCGCGCCCGGCGAACGGGTCGGCGGCCAGGATCGCCTCCAGCTCCTCGGCGGTCCGGACGATCACCGGGGTCTCGATGTCGAAGCGGTCGGCCAGCGCGGTGCGCACGGTCTCGGCGACCTGCGCGCTGCTCAGGTCCGAGTCGAAGACGGCGTTGCCGGACTGGATGTAGGTCGCGACGTTCGCGAAGCCGAGCTCGCCGAGGACGCTTCGGAATTCGGACATCGGGAGCTTGTTCTTCCCACTGACGTTGACACCGCGCAACATGGCCACCATTCGCGTCATAACGGGATGGTAGCGAAGCGCCGCGGTCCGACGGCGCGCGGTGCCCCTCGCGCCGTCGGCCGGTCAGTCCTGCGGCGGCGCGACCGGGCGCAGGACGGTCTCGGTGATGGAGCCGTCGAGGATGAGCCCTTCCCAGGTGCCGCCGCCCTTGAACTTGGGGATCCAGTCGCGGGCGAGCAGCTCGCGCATCTCCTCGTGGTCGCGTTCGAGCGCGCGGGCCCGGTCGAGGGTGTCCCAGTCGCGGGCGTGGACGAGCAGGTGCAGCCGGTCCTGCTGCCCCCACATCTCCTCGTAGAGGAACGCGGTGGCCTCGCCGGCGAGCAGTTCGGTGACCTTGGCGGCCCATTCGTAGCAGAACAGGCGCGCCTCCTCGCGGAGCGCGTAGGCGGCGTTGAGCGTGCGGTGCAGGATCAGCGGCGCGTTGGCGGTGTGCAGCAGCTGGTCGTACGGCAGCACGGTCTGGTGGCGCGCGGGCGGCTGGAACGCGGCCTCGTCGGGTTCGCCGTGTCCCAGGCCGTGCTGGGGGCACATGACCGTCTCCTGGATGCCGCGCTCGACGAACATGCGTTCCCAGCCGCCGCCGCCCTTGGTCGGCAGGCGGTCCATGTCGGCGATCTCCTGCCACTTCTTGTCGTGGTCGACCATGTCGAGCAGGCGGCCGTAGTCGTCGGGCCGGTTCATGTGGAGCATCCAGTGGAGCCGGTCGGTGTCGCCGAAGACCTCTTCGTAGAGGAACACCGACACGTGGCCGGCGTGGGCGGGGTTGATGAAGGAGACCAGCTCGCGGGCGAACGCGGTCGCTTCGCCGCGGAACTCGTACTTGATCTGGCCGGCGCGGTGGACGAGGAAGCCGGCGGTCGCCGAGTTGAGCAGTTGCTCCGCTGGGACCGCCGATTGTTCGGCTGCGGTGTGCGGCATGTCGTGCGCCTCGCATTCTGGGTGGGGGACAGGCGGCTTCATCATGGCCCGGTGCGGGGCGCGCGAATAGCCAAGATTGATCACCGGACGGCGTGCGCGGCGCTGTCGCCTTCGGGCGGCGCTCCCGGGTAGCGGGTCCACGGGTTGCTCGGCGAGGCCATGACTCGTTCGGTCGGCCCCGACTCGGAGATCCGTCCCTCGTGGAGGACGAGGAGCCGGTCGGTGTACCGGGCGATGAGGTCGAGGTCGTGGGTGACCATGAGGACGGCCGTGCCGAATTCGGCGCGCAGGTCCGAGAGCAGCGCCATGACCGAGTCCTGGGTCTCCGGGTCCAGGTCGGAGGTGATCTCGTCGCACAGCAGCACCCGCGGGTCGCACGCGAGGGCGCGGGCGATGGCGACTCTTCTGCACTGGCCCCCTGACAGCTCCGCGGACCTGCGGTGGGCGATCGCCTCGGGCAGCCCGACGGAGCCGAGCAGCCGGACGACCTCGGTGCGGACCGCGCGGCCGCGGAGCCCCCGCAGTTTGCGCAGCGGGGCCGCCAATGTGGAGCCGATGGAGTGGCGCGGATTGAGCGAGGCGGTGGCGTCCTGCGGTATCAGCTGTATCGACGTGATCGGTCCGGCGCCGAGCGGCATGGTTTCGCCGCCCAGCCGCAGGGTGCCCGAGCAGGCCGAGTGGCGGCCCGCCAGCGTTCGCGCGAGCGTGGTCTTCCCGCTGCCGGAGGCGCCGACGAGGCCGACGCTCTCGGCGCCTGCCAGTTCGAGGCTCACGTCGAGTACCACCGGGTACCGGTCGGCCCCTTGGCCTCGGAACGCGGTGACGTCGCGGGCCTCGAGCACCGGTTCGGCGTCGGCGGTCCCCGAATCGGCGCGCACTGGCGCCGGGAGGCGCGGCAGCGGGGCCGCCAGGTCGTCTCCGGTGGTGATCCGGCCGTTCTCCAAGGTGACGGTGCGGTCGGCGAGCTGGTCGCAGACTTCGCGGTCGTGGGTCACGATCACCGAGGTCAGGCCGCGCCGCCGCACGACGTCGTCGACGAGTTCGACGATGAGGCTCCGCGTGACCGCGTCGAGCCCGGTCGTCGGCTCGTCGAGGACGAGGACCGCGGGGTCGCCGGAAAGCGCGCGGGCGAGCGCGAGCCGCTGCCGCTGCCCGCCCGAGAGCTGGTGCGGGAACCGCCGCAGCATGCCGGGGTCGCCCGGCAGTCCCACTTCGGCGAGCCGCCGCAGCAGCTCCTCGGTCGTGCGCTTCTTCTCGGACAGTTCGGTGAGCTGGTCGCGCAGGCGCATCGTGGGCGTCAGGGAGATGGTGGGGTCCTGCGGCAGGTACGCGGTGACGTCGCGCCGGTAGGCGCGCAGTTCCTTGCGGGTCATGGAGAAGGGCCGCCGCCCGCGGCACTCGACGTGGCCGGCTTCCAGCCGCATCCCCGAGCGGAGGTGGCCGAGCAGGCTGAGCGCGAGGGTGGTCTTGCCGGCCCCGGAGCGGCCGACGAGGGCGATGCGCTCACCGGCGTCGACGTGGAGCGTCGCGTCTTCGAGCACGGGGCCGTCTCCGGCGGTGACGGTCAGGGAGCTGACGTCGATCAATTGACGAACCTCCTGGTGATGTCGTCCAGCAGGTAGTTCGCGCCGATGGCGAGGATGACCAGCAGGATCGACGGGGCGAGGGAGGCCCACATGTTCAGTGAGATCCCGGCGATGTTGTCGTTGATCATCCGGCCCCAGTTCGGGTCGCTGTCGGTGAAGCCGAGGAACCCGGCGGTGGCGGTGAGGCCGACGGCGACGCTGAGGCGCGTGCCCGCGTCGGCGAGGACGGGGGCGAGGACGGCGGGGGCGATCTCGACGGTCATGGTCCGCATCGGGCCCGACCCGGTGGCGGTGGCCTGCTCGACGTAGTCGCTGCGGGCGACGTGGACGGTCGCGGCTCTGGCCAGGCGCGAGACGAACGGGACGCTGGCGAACAGGACGATGAGGGTCATCGTCACCGCCGAGTAGCCGCGGTTGTGCAGCAGGAGCAGCATGAACAGCACCACCGGGATCGACAGCGCCACGGTGTCCACACGCGAGATGACCGAGTCGACGACGCCGCCGAAGTAGCCGGCGGCCATCCCGGTGGCCGTTCCTATGAGCACGGTCAAGGCGACGGCGAAGACCGGTATGAGGACCAGTTCGCGGCCGCCGGCCAGGAGCATCGCCCAGACGTCGCGGCCCATGTGGTCGGCTCCGAGCGGGAGCGCGCCGCTCGGCGGCGAGAGCGGGGCGGCGACGATGTCGGTGGGCCGGGAGACCGTGGAGGGGCCGGCCAGCGCGAAGGCGAGGACGGCGAGGACCGGAGCGTAGAGCGCCGCGGCGGTGAGTCGCTTGGCGGCCTTCATGGTTCGGTCCTGGCTCGCGGGTTGAACACGTAACCCAGCAGGTCGGCGGTGAGCAGCGCGGCGATGACGATGATGGAGAAGACCAGGCCGATCGCCTCGAGCACGGGGAAGTCGTGGTTGCGGATGGAGGAGAGCAGCAGTTTCGACAGGCCGGGGTAGTTGAACACCCGCTCGACGACGGTGGTCGCCGCGAACAGGCCCGCCAGGAGCCACGCGTAGGCCTGCGCCAGCGTGGGGGCGGTGTTCGGCAGCAGGTGCCGCCGTATGACGCGGCCGGCCGGGAGGCCCGCGAGCCGGGCGGCCTCCACGTTGGGGCCGTCGGCGTTCGACACGGCGGCGCGGACCATGCGGGTGGCCCAGGCGGCGCCGAAGCTGCCCAATGTCAGCACCGGCAGGACCAGTATCTCGGGCCGGTCGAGCCACGTCTCGCCCAGCGGTATGAGCGAGACGGCCGGGAGCCATTCGAGCGCGATGGCGAAGACGGCCGTCAGCATCACGGCGATGACGAACTGCGGGACGGCGATGATGACGACCGCCGCGCCCGAGAGCAGGCGGTCGCCGCGCCCGCCCGTCCGCAGCCCGGCGGCGATGCCGCAGGCCAGGGAGACGACGAGCGCGAGCGCGAACGAGAACGCCACCAGCACCGTCGTGTAGTACAGGGGAGCGCCGATCTCGTCGGCGACCGGCCGCCGGGTGATCATGCTGATGCCCAGGTCCCCGTGCAGGACGCCGGAGAGCCAGTCCGCGTACCGCTGCGGCAGCGGCCGGTCGAGGTTCCATTCCCGGCGCCACAGCTCGCGCTGCTGCGCTGAGGCGTCGACGCCGAGCACGGTCTGCGCCGGGTCTCCGGGGAGCGCTTCGACGGCGACGAAGAGCACGAAGGAGACCGCGAGCAGAGTGAGCGCCGCCGCCCCGATGCGGGCGGCGACGGCCAGAACGGTGCGCAGGGTCATGCGGCGCCGGTGAACAGGGGCACGCCTTGGCTGATGACGACTCCGGTGGTGCCGCTCCGCGCCGCGTCGAGCTGGTACGAGAAGGCCCACAGCAGATCGCCGCCCTCCTCGTAGAACTCCCGCTGCATCGCCTCGAAGGCCGCCTCGCGCGCGTCGTCGTCGACGAGGGTCTGGGCCTCGGCCAGCGCGCTCCAGTGGTCGGAGCCGGTGCCGGTGACGTTGAACGGCGCCTGCTCGTGCGTGGTCGCGGCCAGGTGCACGGCCGCGGGCCGGTTCGCGTAGTAGAACGCCTGGAACGGACGGGTCGCCAGCGCGGCGAGGTCGGCGTAGTAGGTGTCGGCCGGGATCTCGTCGAGCTGCAGCGTCACCCCGGCCTCCTCGAGGTTCTGCTTGAGGACCTGCGACGCGGCGGTCATGCCGGGCACGACTTCGGCGGTGGTGAGGGTCAGCTCGGTGACGCCGGCGTCGGCGAACAGGTCGCGGGCAGTGTCGATGTCGCGCTGCCGCGGTTCGAGGTCGGCGTAGCCGGGCAGCCCGGCCCCGACGACGTCGTCGGCGGTCTCGCCGTAGCCGTGGAGCGCGGCCTCGAGCATGGCCTCGCGGTCGGCGGCGAGCCGGACGGCTCGGCGCACCCGCGCGTCGTCGAACGGGGCGAGCCGCTGGTTCATGCTGAACGCGAGCGCGTAGGCGGTGGACAGGTCGCCGGGGAGGACCTCGACGTCGGGGTCGTCGGCGACGGTGCGCGCACCGGCGGCGCCGAGGCCGACGCCGTAGTCGATCTGGTCGCCGACGAGCGCGTTGAGGCGGGCGGTCGGGTCGCTGATCCGGAGGATCTCGAGCGTGTCGGGCCCGGTGCCGCGCCAGTGGCCGGCGACGGCGGTGAGTCGGACGGTCTGCTCGTCGCTGTCCTCGTAGCGGTAGGGGCCCGATCCGATCGGGTCGGTGAAGTCGGTGGTGCCGTCGGGGAACACGGGGGAGTAGACGACCAGGACCGATTCGCGGAAGTCGGCGCGGGGCTGGGCGAGGGCGACCTCGACGGTGCGGTCGTCGACGGCGCTCACGCCGTCGGGCGCGAGGGCGGCGTACACCGACGCGCGGTTGCTGTCGGGCCCGGCCAGGGCCGTGAGGCTGAAGGCGACGTCGGCGGCGGTGACCGGCGAGCCGTCGTGGAACTCCGCGTCGTCGCGGATGACGATGGTCCAGACGGTCGCGTCGTCGTTGGGCTCGACGGTCTCGGCCAGTTCGTACCGGTACTCGCCCTCTTCGAGGACCATGAGGGAGTCGTACAGGTGCCGGACGACGATCTGGCTGGCGCCGGCGCTGGCCTGGAGCGGGTTGACGCCGTCGATGCCGGTGGCGTCGGCCACGCCGATGCGCATGGTGGTGGGGGCGGTGTCGCCGCCTCCGGAGCCGCCCGCCGAGGAGCAGGACGCGGCGGCGAGGGCGATGGGGGCGGTGGTGACGAGCGTACGGCGCGTGAACGCGGTCGCTTTGGGAGGCATAGGGATCCTTTGCGGTGCGGGGTCGGGGACCTTACGGGGGGCGAATGATGTCACGTCTGCTGCGGATCTACTGCGCAGAATTGAGCGTTCAAGCGGAGATCTTCCCGCATTCGATGAAGTTTCTGAGTCGGGGTTCGTCGAAGACGAGGAGACGTCCGTCGGCGGTTTGGAGAATGCCCGATTCGCGGAAGCGCTTCAGGAAGAACCCGATGCGGGACCGGGTGGTGCCGACCATTGCGGCGAGTTCTTCCTGCGTTATCCGTTCACGGAGTTGCAGCGTGGTGCCGGCCCGGTAGCCCATTTTCTGCGCGAGGTGGAGCAGGATCGAGGCGAGTCGGCGCTCGCTGTTGACGGTGATGAGATCGGTGATGAGCTGCTGTTGTTCTCGGACGCGTTGGGCGAGGAATTCGATGAAGGTCCGCCGCAGGCCGTTGTCGGTCAGCGCGGCGAGCACATCGTTGTGGCACAGCCGTTTCACGGTTGCCGGGGTCATGGCGACGGCGGAGTCGAAGCGGCTTTCGGCCGCCAGGCAGCTCTCGCCGGCGAGGTCGCCCGGAGTGGCGATGCGCAGGAGCGATTCCTTTCCTTCGGGATTGACGGTGACGACTTTGATGCGCCCTTGGAGGACGAGATATAGACAGTTGTCGGTGTCGCAGTTGCTGTAAAGGTAATCGCGCCGTGAAAGCGCGACCGTGGTTGCGGAGATCGTTCGGTTCTGGATGAGGAGTTGGATCTGTTCGCCGATGGACGTGGGTTTCTGAGTGTCCAAGATCATTCCGGTCCGCTCTGTCCAGGGTGCGCCGTGGGGGTCCACGGGAGTGATCGGATCTTCAGTTGTGTATGGGATCACAAGCATCTTAGGGCAATGGAGCGAGGTTTGCATAGCGCTGCGTCAGCAGTTTGTCACGTGATCACCGAAGTCGGATGAGGCCGGTGGTCGGTGACGTGTAACGCACGGGCTGTGATCGCGCCTGATGGACACGATGCAGGTGGTTCCCCTTGTGTACCAAAATGATCGTCCTGCGCCGCAATGCCCGGTCCCGACGCCGGCGCCGCCGCGTACCGTCTCGTAATAGTCCTGTTTAGAACTCTTAATAAGACGTTCCCGAATATGCTCACTATTGCGCGTCCCCGAACCCCGAGCCGGCGGTATGAAGGCACCGTGGAACGCACCCCAGGCACCGGACCGGCCACGACCGCCCCGCAGCTGCTGCGGCAGCGGGCCGCCGAGGAGGCCGACCGCGTCCCGCTGACCGGCCCGGACGGCCGCGGCCTGTCGTACGGCGAATGGGAGGCCCGCGCCTCCCGAGTCGCGGCCGGATGCTCCGCCGCCGGCTACCGGCCCGGAGACGTGATCGGACTCCGATTCGACGAATCGGCCTGGGGCGACTACGCGATCGCCTACATGGCGGTCCTCAAGCTCGGCGCCGTGGCCCTGCACCTGTCCCCCCGGCTCGACCCGACCGAACTGCGCCGCCGCGTCCGCCAGTGCGACGCCGCCCTCATGCTCCGCTCGCCCGGGCCGGCGCCGGTCCTCGACCGGGTCAGGCAGGCGACGGTCGCCGAGATGGAAGCCGACACCGACGGGCCGTTCCTCGTGCGCGTCAACCGCTCGGCGCCCGCCGAGATCCTCTACACCTCAGGCACCACCGGACCGGCCAAACCCATCGCCAACCCCCACGAGAACCTCGCCCACGGCCACCGCCGCGCCGCCGGACGCGTCTTCGACGCGAGTCGCGCCATGCTCGCCCCCATGCCGGTCTGCACCCCCTCCAGCGCCTCCCTGGTCGGCATGTTCGCCCTCGTCACCGGCTCCCCGCTCATCGTGCCCAGCCCTGACGACATGGACGGCATCCGCGCCGCCCTCGACACCGGCGCCGTCGGATCGCTCATGGTCACCCCCTGGACGGCCCGGCGCATCACCGAGACCTACCGCGGCCCCAACCCGGCCGTGGCCTCCATCGGCATCGCCTCGGCCCCGCTCCCGCCCGCCTTCGCGCGCCGCCTCGCCGAGGTCTTCCCCAACGCGAGCGTCAACACCGCCTACGCGCAGAACGAGGTCGTGCCCGCGGTCGTCCTCGGCCAGTACGACCCGGACCGCCCGCTCGCCCTCGGCCGCCCCGGACCCGGCACCGAAGTGGCCGTCCGCGACCCGCGCGGCGACCAGTGCCCGCCGGGCACCGTCGGAGAGATCTGGATGCGCCACACCGACGTCCGCCGGCGCTGGCACTGGGGCCGGACCCCGCCAGCCGGGCCCGGCGAGTGGGTCGGCACCGGCGACTGGGGACACTTCGACGACGAGGGGACGCTGCACCTGTTCGACCGCGGCGGCGACCGGATCCCCACCTCCCGCGGCCCCGTCTCGTCCATCGCGGTCGAGAACGAGCTGTACGCCGATCCGAGCGTCCGCGAGGCCGCGGTCGTGCACGACCGCGGCCGGATCACCGCGGTGCTGGCCGGGCCGGTCCACGACCTCGACCGCGTCGAGAAGCGACTCCGCGAAGGCCCCCTGGCCGGAGTCGACGAGCCGATCGACGTCGTCGTGCTCGGCGAACTCCCGCGCGGCATCACCGGGAAGGTGCTCAAGGCCCGGCTCCGGAACCGGTCGCGTGCGCACCTTTGAGCAGAACGGACGCCCCGGCGGCCATACAGTGGCCGCCATCGAAGCCGCACACCCACCTCCCTAGGAGCACCGCGATGGCCGAGAACCCGCATCACGCCTGGACCGCGCAAGAACAGACCACGCTCTCGCCCGACGACATCCTCCACTCCGGGAACTGCGGAGTGGTCGTGGAGCGCGTCGGGCAGCTGCGCCCCGAGTTCCGGTCCGAAGGCCGGGCGTTCGCGCGCGACCTCGCCGAATACCTCAACCACAAGTACGCCGGCGTCGTCACCGTCCTGCTCTACGAGGAGACCTTCGGCACCGTCGACCGCATCCACTGGCTCATCCACCTCGCCTCCCTCGAGGCCTACGAGACCCTCGTCGAGATGGGCGTCAGCGACGAGGGCTGGCGCGAGATCATCATGCGCGGGCGCATCCCCGAGGAGCGCGGCGGCGGCACCTGGGAGCGGATGTTCGAGGTCGGCAGCCTCACCGAGACCGTCCTCATCCCGCACAGCACCGGCATCTACGGCACCTCCTCCACCGAGACCGCGTCCGTGTCCGCCCCCGGCGGCAAGGACCGCTTCGACGTCCCCGTCGCCGGACTCCAGTCGCAGCAGGCCCCCGAGGCGCTGCTGCACACCGGCAACTGCGGGATCCTCATGCACCGCACCGGCAAGCTCAAGTACGAGTTCCGCTCCGAGGGGCGCCAGTTCGCGCGGGCGCTCGCCGAGAACTGGAACCGCAGCCTCGAGGGCCTGGCCACCGTGTTCCTGTACGAGGAGGCGTTCGGGCTCTCCGACCGCGTCCACTGGTTCGTCCACCTCGAACGGCTCAGCTCGTACTACAACCTGATGGGATTCCGCGCCCGCATCGACGCCGAGTCCCGCGAACTGTTCACCAAGCAGTGGATCCCCGAGGAGAAGGGCGGCGGCGGCTGGGAGCGGATGTTCATCGACGCCACGCTGGAGGACATGGCCCTCACGCCCCAGCACCCGGGCATGAACGCCACGAACACCGGGCGCGAGCAATGACCGGCGACACCTACGACCTGGTCGTCGTCGGCGCCCGATGCGCCGGAGCGGCCACCGCGATGCTCGCCGCGCGCGCCGGCCTGCGCGTACTGGTCCTCGAGCGCGACACGTTCCCCTCCGACAAGCTCTCCACCCTCTACATCCAGCCTCCCGGCGTCGCCCGCCTCGCCGAGTGGGGGCTGCTCGACCGCGTCACGGCGACCGGCTGCCCGCCGCTGCGCACCGTCAACTACCGCCTCGGCGACGTCGCCCTCAGCGGCGAGACCGCCCGCGTCGGCGAGGCCACGTGCGCCTACGCGCCGCGCCGCCACCTGCTCGACGCGATCCTGGCCGAGGCCGCCGCCGAGTCCGGAGCCGAGGTCCGCTTCGGCGCCAAGGTCACCGGCCTGATCGAGGTGGACGGCCGCGTCGCCGGCGTGCGCTACACCGACGGCGGCGAGGCGACCGCGACCGCCGCGCTCGTCGTCGGCGCCGACGGCATGCGGTCGACCGTCGCCGACCTCGCCGAAGCGAAGACCACACTGGAGCACGAGCGCCTGACGTGCGCCTACTACGGCTTCTGGGAAGGAGTCGAGGCCGAGTTCGAGCTCTACGAAGGCGACGACGGCTGGGTGTCGTCGGTGCCCACCAACGAGGCCGTGCTCGTCTCCGCCTACTTCCCCCAGGAGCGGTTCGACGAGGTCCGCGCCGACGCCGAGACGCGCTACCTCGAGAACGTGCGCCGCAACGCCCCCGACCTGTGGGAGCGCCTCGAATCGGCCCGCCGGGTCGGGCGTCTCTACGGCACCGGCGACCAGCGGAACTTCTTCCGGCAGGCCCGAGGCCCCGGCTGGGCGCTGGTCGGCGACGCCGGCCACCACAAGGACTCGCTCACCGCCCGCGGCATCGGCGACGCCTTCGAGCAGGCGGCCATGCTCGTCGAGCACCTCGACGGCACCGACTTCGCCCCCGCCGACGTCGACGCCCGCCTCGAGCGGTTCGAGGCCGCGCGGGACGCCGCGCTCACCGAGTCGTACCACAGCACGCTCCTGGTCGCCGAGGCGTCGGCCCGCATGAAACGCAAGGCCCTCATCGCCGCCGTCGCCACCAGCGAGACGCTCACCCGCCGGTACTTCGACACCGTCGCCGGCGTCCGGCCGGTGTCCGACCTCTACACGCCCGAACTCCAGGAGGCGCTCGCGTCCGTCACCGGTCGGCCGTCCCCGGGAGCGTCACCGCCGCCGGACCGTGCCCCAGCCCACTAGCCTATAGAGTCGAAACGATGACTTTTCCCGCTCCCCATAGGAAAAAGGAGGATGCATGGACAATGCGTGCAAATATCTCGGGGCAGTGATCGACTGCCCGGACCCGGCCTCGCTCGCCGGGTTCTACAGCGCCCTGACGGGCATGCCCGTGGTCTTCAGCGACGACAACTACGCCGCGATCTCGGCCGGCGAGGGACCGTACATCAACTTCCAGAAGGTCGAGGACTACCGCGGTCCGCAGTGGCCCGGGCAGGAACAGGCCCAGCAGTTCCACCTCGACTTCGCCGTCGAGGACCAGGCGAAGGCCGTGGCCCTCGCATTGGAGCACGGGGCCGAGAAGCCGGAGTTCCAGCCGGGCGCGGAATCAGGAAAATGGACGGTGCTGCTCGACCCGGCGGGACATCCGTTCTGCCTGTCCGGCGCGGCATCGAGCGAATGAGGAGCAGCACTGACATGGCATTGAAAGAAGCGACCGGCACCTTCGAGATCGAGTCGAACGAGGAACCGGCATACGACAGCGCCGACGGCGTGGACCTCACCCTGGTTTCCATCTCCAAGACCTTCGACGGCCCCCTGAAGGGCGAGAGCTCCATGCGGATGCTCAAGGCCGTCACCTCCGTCCCGGGGTCCGCCGGCTACGTCGGGGTCGAGCGGTTCTCCGGCTCCCTCGAAGGCAAGGAGGGGAGCTTCGTGTGCCAGCACAACGGGATCATGACGCGCGGCAAGCCTGAGCTGACCGTCGCGATCGTGCCCGACTCCGGCACCGGGGAGCTGGAGGGCATCACCGGGACCTTGTCGATCAACGTGGTCGACGGACAGCACGAGTACACGATCGCCTACGGGTTCGACGAAGACTGAGACGACGCCGGGGAGTCCGGGCCCGACCCGCGAACGAGAACGCGCGGTCGCGCCGGACTCCCCCCGAACCACTCGGCCGGGCGCCGCCAGTCCGGCCGGCCCGACCTCACCGAGAGCGCCGACGTCCCGCGCGAGACGTTGAGCGCCGCCGACACCACGTGCCCTTCGACGCGCAGGCGGTGGAATACGTACTCCTCGGCGTCGCCGTCGGGCCGCGCCGCCAAGCGCGCCGACCCCTCGCCCAGGTCGAACTCGCAGCGCGCGAACGGCAGCCGCAGACCCAGCCCGCGGGCCTTCGCGTACGCCTCCTTCAACGTCCACAGCGACGTCGCGACCTCCGCCTCGCGGGCGCCGCTCGAACGCATCCGCTCCAGCTCCGAGTCCGCGAAGACCGCCGCCCCCAGCGAGGCGACCCGATCGGACACCGGCTCCACGTCCACCCCGCAGCCGGAGCCCGGCGCGACCAGGCACGCGACGCGCCCCCGCGAATGCGAGAGGTTGCAGTCCCACGGCCCCGCCCCGATCGCGAACGGCCGCCCGTTCGGCTCACGGCCGAACTCCCACGCCTCCGGCGCCGTGCCGGGAAGCCGGGCGCTGAGCGCGTAGCGGATCGCGGCGTGCGCGGTCGCGTACATGCGCCGGTCGACCTCGAAGACGAACCGCGAGGCCCGTTCGCGCTCCTCCTCCGACAGGACCGACTCGCATCGTTCGAGTTCGGCGCCGGCCGCGACCGGGAGCACCCACAGCCGGGCCGCTCGCCCGTCGTCGATCTGTCGCATGCCGACTCCCCATTCCGGAACCGCGGACCGCCACAGCGTAGAACCGGCGCGCCGGACCGCACGCTCAACGTTGAGCAGCGCGAACCCGCGTCCTCCCATACGCTCCAGTCCAATCGACGCTCCGGCTCCGAGGACGGGAAGATGACGGGAATCGAGGCGGTCAACGCCTATGTCGGCAGGACCTACGTGTCAGTGGAGGACCTGTTCGACGCCAGGGGACTGGACCGGCGACGCCTGCCCAACCTCATGATGCGGCGCAAGTCGGTCAACCTGCCGTGCGAGGACCCGGTCTCCAACGCCGTCAACGCGGCCGCCCCGCTCGTCGCCGCCCTGGAGGACCCGGGCGACATCGAGTTCCTGGTGGTCGGCACCGAGTCCGGACTCGACTTCGGCAAGCCCGTCAGCACCTACGTGCACGACCAGCTCGGCCTCGACCGGCGCTGCCGCTCCTTCGAAGTCAAGCACGCCTGCTACGGCGGGACGGCCGCCCTGCAGACCGCGGCGGCCTTCGTCGAGCAGCGACCCGAGGCCAAAGCGCTCGTCATCGCGGCCGACGCCTCGAGCGTGGCCGCCCGCGGCACCTATTGGGAGCCCTCGCAGGGGGCCGGGGCCGTGGCGATGATCGTCGCCGCCGACGGCGCCGTGCTCGAGCTCGACCCCGGAGCGAACGGCTACTACAGCCACGAGGTCATGGACACCCTCCGGCCGCGCCCCGACGTCGAGGACGGGGACTCGGACCTGTCGCTCCTGTCCTACCTGGAGTGCCTGGAGCAGAGCTTCCGCATGTACCGCGAGCGCGTCCCCGGCGCCGACGTGGTGTCCTCATTCGACGCCCTGGTGTGGCACACGCCCTTCGCCGGGATGGTCAAGGGCGCCCACCGGCAGATGATGCGGCGCTTCGCCGACCTGGACCCGGCCGCGGTCGCGGCCGACTTCGAACGCCGCGTGGCCGGGAGCCTCCACTACTGCAGCGAAGTCGGGAACATCTACTCGGCGGCCCTGTACCTGGCGCTGTGCTGCGTGCTCGACGGCACGCCGCAAGGCGAGCGGCGACGGCTCGGCCTGTTCTCCTACGGCTCGGGCTGCGCCTCGGAGTTCTACAGCGGCACCACCGGCCCGGGCGGGCGCCCGGAGCTGTCCAAGGCCATCGCCGATCGGCGCCGCCTCGCGATCGGCGAGTACGAACTGCTGTCGGACCTGGCCGCGCAGCGGATGTCCGGAGTGCGGGACCAGGAGTTCCATCCGGGCCCCTACGAGGCGGTGTACGCCGAGTCGGCCGAGGGCCGCGGCCTGCTGGTGCTCGACCGCATCGAGCGCTACCACCGCCGCTACCGGTGGAGCTGAGCCATGGCGAGCGTGGACATCGCAGTGCGCCAGGCGGTCTTGACGATCCGGATGGACCGCCCCGAGCGCGGCAACGGCATCGACGCCGAACTGCTCGACGGCCTGGCGTCGGGACTCGACGAGGCCGAGCGGCGCGAACAGGTGCGCGCGGTCGTGCTCGCCGGAAGCGACGGCGTGTTCAGCACCGGCATGGACTTCGACCGGTCGCAGGCGACCGGCGGCGGATCCTTCGAGGCGGGGGCGCGGCGCTACATCGACCTGCTGAGCCGGCTCGAGTCGTCCCCGTTCGTGACCGTCGCCTCGGTCGACGGACGCGCCATCGGCGGCGGCGTGGGGCTCGCCGCGGCCTGCGACCTGGTGTGGGCCACCGAGCGCAGCCGGTTCTCGCTCCCGGAGCTGCTGTGGGGCCTGCTGCCCTACAGCGTGTTCCCTTACGTGCGGCGGCGAGTCGGCGCCCAGGGCGCTCGCGCGCTGACGCTGTCGACACTGCCGTGGACGGCCGAGCACGCGTGGCGTCGCGGCCTGGTCGACGACATGCCCGAACCGCCCGAGGCGCAGCTGCGCCGGCTCGCCGGACGGGTCGGCCGCCTCGACCGCGACTCGATCGCCGAAGCCAAGGCCTACGCGCGCCGCTTCGACGCGGTCGGTCCGGCCGACCGGGACTACGCGGTCCGCGCGTTCGCCGAGCGGATGGACTCCGAGACGGTGCGCGGCCGCCTGGCGGCGTTCCGCGATCTCGGCGCGGTGCCGGAGCGGGGGCGGTGACGGCGGTGAAGGCGTGGCTGTTCCCCGGGCAGGGGTCCCAGCGGGTCGGCATGGGGGACCGGTACGGCGATTCGCCGCTGTGGTCCCGAGCCGAGGCCGTGCTCGGCCATTCGGTCCGCGACCAGTGCCTCCACGGCGCCGCGCCCGGCCTCGGCGACACCCGGCACGTCCAGCCGGCCCTGTTCACCGTCGGCGCGGTCATGTGGGAGCACGCCGCCGCGGACGGCGCGCGCCCCGACTTCCTCGCCGGGCACAGCCTCGGCGAGTTCAACGCGCTGCTGGCCGCCGGATGCTTCGACTTCGAGACCGGCCTGCGGCTCGTCCGCACGCGCGGACGGCTCATGGCCGAAGCGGGCGGCGGGACGATGACCGCCGTGGTCGGCGCGAGCGCCGACGAGGTCTCGGCGTGCCTGGAGTCCGCCCGGATCAGCGGAGTGGAGGCGGCCAACCACAACGCCGAGCGGCAAGTGGTCCTCTCCGGCACCGAAGAGGCCGTCGACGCGGCCGAGCGCGCCCTCCGCGACCACGGGCTCGGCCGGACCGTCCGCCTGCGCGTGAGCGCCGCCTTCCACTCCCGGCTCATGGCCCCGGCCGCCCGCGAGTTCGCCGCCGAACTCGAACGCGTGACCTTCGCCGAGCCGCGCCTCCTGGTCATCGCCAACGTCACCGCCCGCCCCTACGAACCCGGTCGGATCCGCTCGCTCCTCGCCCGCCAGATGACCTCCCCGGTCCTGTGGTGGCAGAGCATGTCGCACCTGCTGCGCGAAGGCGTCACCGAAATCCGCGAGCTCGGACCCGGCCGCGTCCTCACCGGACTGTGGAAAGAGGCCACCGAGCGTCCGCACACCCCGCCGCCTCCGGCGCCGACCGCCGCGCCCGACGTCTCCGAAAGCGACCTCGGCAGCGCCTCCTTCCGCCGCGACTACGGGCTGCGACACGCCTACATGAGCGGCTCGATGTTCCAAGGCATCGCCTCGGCCGAACTGGTCGCCTCGATGGCCAAGGCCGGGCTCTTCGGATTCTTCGGCTCCGGCGGGCTCGCCCCGAGCGCGGTCGAGAAGGCGATCGACCGCCTCGAAGGCGAACTCGGCTGCCCCGGACGCTTCGGCGTGAACCTGCTGGCCTCCCCGGGCCGCCCCGAAGCCGAGGCCGAACTGGTCGACGTGCTGCTGCGCCGCGACGTCCGCCACGCCGAGGCCTCCGGCTACACGACGCCGACCGAGGCGGTGGTGCGCTACCGGTTCGCGGGCGCGGCCGCCTCCGGACCGCGGCACCTCATCGCGAAGATCTCCAGGCCCGAGGTGGCCCGCGCCTTCGCCTCGCCGCCGTCCGAGCGACTGCTGCGAAGCCTCGTCGACCGCGGTGAGATCACCAGCGCCGACGCCGCCGCGGCGGCACGGCACCCGGTCGCCGAGGACCTCTGCGTCGAGGCCGACTCCGGCGGCCACACCGACGGCGGCAACCCGTGGGTCCTGCTGCCGGCCATGGTCCGCCTGCGCGACGAGCACACCCGCCGCCACGGCTACGACAGGCCCATGCGGGTCGGCGCGGCCGGCGGCATCGGCACCCCCGAGGCGGCCGCGGCGGCCTTCCTGCTCGGCGCCGACTTCGTCGTCACCGGCTCGATCAACCAGTGCACCCTCCAAGCCGACACCTCGGCGACGGTGAAGGAACTGCTGTCCACACTCGACGTCCACGACACCGTATACGCCCCCGCCGGCGACATGTTCGAATACGGCGCGCGCGTCCAAGTGGTCCGCAAGGGCACCCTGTTCGCCTCGCGCGGCAACAAGCTCTACGAGCTGTACCGCCGCCACGACGGCATCGACGACCTCGACGCCCGCACCCGCACCATGCTCGAGGAACGCTGCTTCCGCAAGAGCCTCGACGAGGTCGCCCTCGAAGTCGAGCACCGGCTGCGACTCGGCGGGGACCGCGCACTCGAGCGGTTCCGCACCGACCCCAAGCACCGCATGGCGCAGATCTTCAAGCGCTACTTCTCGTGGACCAACCGCCTCGCCCGCGACGGCGACCCGGCGATGCGCGCCGACTACCAGATCCACTGCGGACCGGCCATGGGCGCGCTCAACGGCTACCTCGCCGGCGGCGACCTCGCCGACCACCGGCGCAGGGACGCCGCCGCGCTCGGACTGCGACTCATGCGCGACGCCGCCGACATCATCGGCCCGGAAAGAGGACGACGACCATGACGAACCCGGACCCGATCGACGCGCACCTGACCGCGCTGCTGCGGACCATCGCCGACACCGACGTCGGACCCGAGACCCCGCTGGCCGACCTCGGCATGGGCTCGCTGGCGCTGACCCGGCTGCGGCTCGAGGTCAAGCGCCGCTGGGGCGTCGACATCGACGTGCGAGGACTCGCCGAGACCAGGGACGCGCGGGCACTGGCCGAGACGATCGCCGCCGCCGGCGGCACGGCACCGCCCGTCTCCGCACCGCCCGAGCCGCGACCGGCCGGCGGCGAGACCTACCCGCTCACCGAACTGCAGCAGGCCTACCTCGTCGGCCGCGACCCGCAGCTGACCGCCGACCCGGTCGGCTGCCTCGTCACCCGCGCCTTCACCGTCGACGACCTGGACGCCGAGCGCCTCCGCGAGTCCTGGCGGCGCGTCGTGGGCGCCCACCCGGCACTGCGGCTCGACATCAGGCCCGACGGGACGCAGACCGTCCGCGCCGAGACGCCCGAGATCGCCTTCGACGCCGACACCGGGCCCTTCGCTCCCGGCGCGTGGCCGCTGTGGCGCGTCGACGCGAGCGACGACACCGCCCGACTCGCCTTCGACGCCTCCATCATGGACGGCCAAAGCCTCGGCATCGTGCTCGCCGAATGGCACCGCTGCTATCAAGACGAGGCCTACACGCCCGGCGAAGACCCCGAAGCCCTCTCCTCGTGCCTGAACGCGCTCGCCACGCCGGCGACCGATGCGGACCTGGCCTACTGGCGCGACCGGCTCGCCGACGCCCCCGACGGCCCCGCCGAACTCCTTGAACCGCCGTCGCGGCCCTCCTACACCACGATGGAGACCCTGATCCCGGCCGAGTCGTGGCAGGCCATCCGGCTCTCGGCCCGCGACTGGGACGTCTCGCCGACCGCGGTGCTCCTGGCCGCCTTCGCCGACGCGCTCCGCGTCCGCCGGCAGACCCGGGACTGCACGCTCACGGTCACCACCAGCGAGCGTCCCCGGCTGCCGATGGAACTGGCCGACACGGTCGGGCCGTTCACCTCCACGGCCGTGATCCCCCTCGCCGGCGGCCACACCGACCGAGCCGAGGCCGCCCGCGGCGTCTACGACGAATTGATGGCGGCCCTCGAACACGGCTCGGTGTCCGGCACCCGCGCGCTCCGCGAGGCCGGGGGAGCGGCCCCGCCGCCGGTCGTCTTCACCAGCCTGCTGGAGACCGCCTCCGGCCGCCCAGACGGCTTCGCCGCACAGGTCACCGACCGCTCCTGCCTGACCGCCGGACTGGCCCTCGACTGCCAAGTGTGGGAAGAGCCCGACGGCCTGCGAATCCACTGGGACGCCGACGAGGCCCGCTTCCGCGACGGCGTCCTGGCCGAATGCTGGGCGGCGTTCGCCAACGCGCTGTCGAGCTTCGCCGACGCCGACGAGGACCGCGGGGAGCCCAACGCCCTCCAGCAGTCGTACATCGTCGCGCGCGCCGTCGAGGCCGAGTCGGACTGGGACGGATGCCAAGTCCACCTCGCCTTCGAACTGGACGCGCCCTGCGACGTCGACCGGCTCGCCGACGCCTGGACCCGGATGGTCGAACACTTCCCGCAGCTGCGGACCCTGGTCGACGCCCAAGGGACGCTGCGCCGCCGCGCGAGCGGCCCCGTCGCCGTGCCCGAAGTCCGCTTCACCGACCCCGCGACCGCCGCGGCGCACCGGGACCGGCTGCGCGACCAGTTGACCGGCCGCGCGTTCCGCAGCGCCTTCCGTCTGCCGTGGGACCTGCGCGTCGTCGCCGACCCCGAGACGACGACCGTGCACCTCACCCTCGACCTGATCGTCCTCGACGGCCCCAGCATCCACCGGCTCGCGCGACTGCTCATGCGCCGGTACGCCGGCCCCGAAGCGCCCCTGGAGCTCGGCGGCTCCGGCACCGCCCCCGAGCTGATGGACCGCGGTGAGGCGCGCGCGCACTGGCGGTCGCGCACCACCGGACTGCCGCCCGGACCGGCCGTCCCCGCGAGCGGACGCCGCCGCAGGCTCTCGCGCCGCCTCGACGGCTGGGACGACCTCGCCGCGAAGGCCGCCGAACGCGGCCTCGACCCCGACGCGGTCCTGGCCGCCTGCTTCGCCGCCGCGATCGCCCCGCTCCACTCCGGATCGTTCTCCTTCCCCTGGGTTCGCTGGACGCCGGCCTCGGCCGCGCTCCGCCCCGGCGAGCACACCGCCCTCAGCTGGCTGAACTGGACCGGCGGCGACCTCGACGCCGCCGCGACCGAGTTCTCCCGGATCGGCGCCGAGGACGCCGCCGCCGACGCCTGGGAAGGGCTCAAGGAGTACCGCCGCGAGGCGATGCGCCGCCGCGGCGGCGGAGGCGACTTCGCGCACCCGTTCGTCTACACCGGCCTGCTCGACCTCCGCGACGCCCCGGTGCCCGACGGCGTCCGGCGCGGCCCGTGGCTCACCTGCACCCCCGAGGTCGCGATCGACTGCGTCTCCCTGATCGACGGCGACGGCTTCGACCTGTACTGGGACGTGACCGAGTCCGCGCTCGACCCCGAGCGGGTCCAGCGCGCCTTCGACCGCTACGCCGAGGCCGTGGAGCGGTGGGCCGCCGCCGAGCCGGCCGTCGAGCCGGTCCACCTGCCGATAGCGCGCCGGGCCGCCGAACGGCCCGACGCCGAGGCGTTCCGCTGGAACGGCGGCTCGATGACCTTCGCCGAATACGACCGCCGCGCCAACGGCGTGGCCCACCTGCTCCGCGCCGAAGGCGTCGCCTCAGGGGAGGCGGTGATCGTGTCGGTGCCTCGCGGTCCGCTGCTGCCGGTGGCCGTCCTCGGTGTCCTCAAAGCCGGCGCGCACTACGTGCCCGCCGAACCGGGGGCGCCGACCGCCCGCGTCGAGACCATGGCGCGCCTGGCGGGCGCGACCGTCGCGCTCACCTCCGGCGACGCGCCGATGCCGTTGCGGACCATCGACATCGACCGTGCCGCTCCCGCCGACGAGCCGCCCGAGGCCCCCGTCTCCGCCGACGCGCCGGCCTACGTCGTGTTCACCTCCGGCAGCACCGGCGAACCGAAAGGCGTCCGCGTCAGCCACCGCACCGCCGCCAAACTCTTCGACTGGTGCGCCGACGCCTTCGACTTCGGCCCGGCCGACCTCGGCCTGAACGTCACCTCCCCGGGCTTCGACCTGTCCGTGTTCGACCTGCTCGGACTGCCCGGATACGGCGCGGCCGTCTACATCGCCGACGACGACGAGCGCCGCGACCCCCGCCTCCTGGCCGGCGTCATCGTCGCCGAAGGAGTCACCTTCTGGAACTCCGCGCCGACGATCATGCAGCAGTGCGCCGACTGGTTCGGCCGCACCCGGGGCCAGGCGCGGCTGCGCCTGGTCTTCCTCAGCGGCGACTTCACGCCCCTGAGCCTCCCGGACCGCATCCGCGAGCGCTTCCCGGCGGCCACGGTCGTCAACCTCGGCGGCGCGACCGAGGCCACCGTCTGGTCGAACTACCACATCGTCGACCGGATCGACCCCGAATGGCGTTCCATCCCCTATGGACGACCGATCCCGCACGCCCGCTACCTCGTCCTCGACGCCGACCGCCGGCCGGTCCCCGACGGCGAGGAAGGAGAGCTCTACATCGGCGGCGACTGCCTCGCCGACGGCTACGCCGGACGCGACGACCTCACCGCCGAACGGTTCGTCCCCGACCCGTTCTCACCGCACCCCGGCTCCCGCCTCTACCGCACCGGCGACCGCGTCCACCGCCGAGCCGACGGCGTCCTCTTCATCACCGGACGGGTCGACCAGCAGGTCAAGATCCGCGGCTTCCGCGTCGAACCCGGCGAGATCGAACACCGCCTGCGCGAACACCCGGACGTGTCCGAAGCGGTCGTCCTCGCGCCGCGGTCCGACGACGGCGACGAGCGCCGCCTCACCGCGTTCCTCATCACCGCCGACGGCCGCCCCGCCCCGTCCACCGCCGAGCTGCGCGCCTTCGCCGAGGAGACCCTCCCCGACTACATGATCCCCGTGCGCTGGGAACACGTCGACACCTTCCCGTCCACCCCCAACGGCAAACTCGACCGGGCCGCCCTCCTCGACGGCCCCCCGCCCGCAACGCCCGCAGGGGATTCGCGCGAGGCCGTCACCGCCGTCTTCACCGGACTCCTCGGACTCGACGACATCGACCCCGACGACGACCTGTGGGAACTGGGCGCCACCTCCTTCACCATGATCCGCGCCTCCGCGCTCCTGCACGAGCGGCTCGGCACCGTCATCTCCGTGGCGGTGCTGCTCGGCAGCCCCACCGTCGCCGCCATCGCCGCCGCCCTCGACGGCGCCGACTCAGGGCCCGACACCGCACCCTCCGAAGCGGACCGGCCCGACCCCGCACCCGAACCCCCGGTCGAACGGATCGCGCTGAGCGGCACGGCGGTCCCCGCCTCCGTCATCACCGCCCGCGCCACCCAGCGCGCGTTCGGCGACCGCAAGCTGCGCCTGGCCGAACTCGCCGCCCTCCTCGAACGCGCCCGCGAGCACGACCTCGACGGCGCCCCGCACCGCCGCTACCCCTCGGCCGGATCCACCTACCCCGTCCGCGTCTACCTGCGGGTCCGACCCGGAGCCGTCGACGGCCTCGACGGCGGCCTGTACTACCACCACCCCGCCGACCACGAGCTGCACCGGATCGACCCGGACGCCCGCATCGACCCGCTGCGCCACGCGGTCGCCAACCGGCCCATCGCCGAGAGCGCCGCCGCCGAGATCCTCCTCTACGCGCACCTGCCGGCCATCGAACCGCTCTACCAGCACCACGCCCGCGACTTCGCGCTCCTGGAGGCCGGCTACCTCGGACAGGCCCTCATGGAGGCCCAGACCGACACCGGCGTGGGCCTGTGCCCCTTCGGGACCGTCCGCACCGGCGACGACGCCGTCGAGACCGGCGACGTCTTCGTCCACGGCTTCTTCGCCGGACCCAGAATCCCCTCGGCCGCGCCCAGGCCCGCGGCCGAACCGATCGCCGTCATCGGCGTCGCCGGACGCTACCCCGGCGCCGACGACCTCGAATCGTTCTGGCGCGACCTCGTCGACGGCCGCGACGGCGCCACCGGCCCGCCCGCCGACCGCCGCTTCGGCGCCGAAGGCGGCCCCGGGGCCTTCATCGACGGCGTCCACCGCTTCGACCCGCTGTTCTTCTCCATCCCCCCGGTCGAGGCCGCCGCCATGGACCCCCAGGAGCGGCTCTTCCTCCAGACCGCCTGGCACGCCCTAGAGCACGCCGGATACACGCCCTCGCGGCTGCGCGAGACCACCGACCGCCGCGTCGGCGTGTTCACCGCCTCCATGTACAACGACTACCCGTACCTCGGCGGCGACGACACCGCCACCGGCTCGGCCTTCGCCGGCATCGCCAACCGCGCCTCCTACTTCTTCGACCTCACCGGCCCCTCGATGACCGTCGACACCATGTGCTCCGGTTCGCTCACCGCGATCCACCTCGCCGTGGCGTCATTGCGCTCCGGCGAATGCCGGGCCGCGCTGGCCGGGGGAGTGAACCTCACCCTCCACCCGCAGAAGTACGCCCAACTGCGCGAACGCGGCATGCTCGCCCCCGGCGGGCGCTGCCGCAGCTTCTCGGCCGACGCCGACGGCTTCGTGCCCGGCGAGGGCGTCGGCGCGGTCGTGCTCAAACCGCTCGCCGCCGCCCGCGCCGACGGCGACCGCGTCCTGGCCGTCATCGAAGGCAGCGCCGTCCGCCACGGCGGACGCACCACCGGATACACCGTCCCCGACCCCGACTCGCAGCGCGAACTCATCGAAGCCGCCATGCGCGAAGCCGGGGTGACCGCCGCCGACATCGGCTACGTCGAGACCCACGGCACCGGCACCGCCCTCGGCGACCCGGTCGAATACGAAGGGCTCCAAGCCGCCTACGCACCCCATACGGGACCCGGCACGGTGCCCTTCGGCTCCCTGAAGTCCTTCATCGGCCACCTCGAAGGCGCCGCGGGCATCGCCTCGCTCACCAAGGCCGTGCTCCAGATGCGGCACCGGACCCTGCCGCCCTCACTGCACGCCGACCGCCTCAACCCGGCGATCGACTGGGACGCGGGCGCACTGCGCCTCCAACGCGAAGCCGCCGACTGGCCCGACCGCCCCCTCCGGACCGCCGTCAGCGGCTACGGCGCCGGCGGCGCCGGCGCGCACCTCATCGTCAGCGCCCCCGCCGAACCCGAGCCCGGCCCCCGCGAGGACGCCCCGCGCCTCATCGCCGTCGCCGCCCGCACCGACGAGCGGCTCCGCGAGCAGTGCCGCCGCCTCGCCGACTGGCTGCGCCGCCACCCCGAAGCACACCTGAGCGACGTCGCCTACACCCTCGCCTCCCGCGAGCCGTTCGCCCGCCGCGCCGCGTTCACCGCCCGCACCACCGCCGAACTCGCCGACGCGCTCTCGCGATTCGCCTCCGGCGACGCCGCGCCCCCACCCGACCTCGGCGCCGACTCCCGCCCCTGGATCGACGGCGGCCCCGCGCTCGACCGCGACGTCGTCGCACCCGACGGCCGCCTCATCGACCTCCCCGGATACGCCTTCGCCGAGACCGACTGCCGCCTGCCCGAACCCGACCCGGGACCCCAACCCGCCGCCGAGGACCCGATCCCCGGCCTCACCGCCCGCACCACCACCTGGACCGAAACCACCCCGGACCGGCGCGAAGGCACCACCCGCCGCACGCTCTGCCTCGCGCGCATCGACCAGCGCGACCTCGTCGCCCGCCTCCGCGACGAGGCCGCGCTCGGCGGCATCGAGACCCGCTACGAGGAGATCGACTTCGACTCCGTCACGCCGGTCCACGTCCCCGAAGGCCTCGACGGCTGGCTCGACCTGTGCGCCCTCGGCCGCGGCACGCCCGCCGACGACACCGACGCCGTCCGCCGCGACGCCCTCCTCCGGGCCCTCCCCGGCGGCGAACGGCTGCGCGTCCTCCAACCGGTCTCCGGACTCCTCGACCCCGGCGACGACGCCCCGGCGGGACTGCTCGTCTCCGGACTCGTACGCGGACTGAACGACGAGTACCCCCACGTCGAGGCGACCGTCCTCGACCTCGACGACGCCTCCCACAACGCCGCCGACACCATCGCCGCCCACTGGCACCTCACCGGACCAGGGGAACTCGCCGTCCGATCCGGACGCGTGCTCGCCCCGACCACCGCCGAGGCCCCCCTGCCGTCCGCCGGCCGCCACCGCGTCACCCCCGCCGGCGTGTACCTGGTGACCGGCGGCGTGCGCGGACTCGGCGCGCTGGCCGCGCGGCGCCTGGCACGGCTCGGCGCCCGCCGCCTGGTCCTCGCCGGACGCCGCCCCCTGACGCCCCGGCCCGAATGGGACGGACCCGGCCTCGACGAGGCCCAGCGCGAAGCGGTCGCGACCGTGCGCGCCCTCGAAACCGACGGCGTCGACGTCGAGACCTGGACCGGCGACCTCGCCGACCGGACCGCCGTCGCCGCGCTCCTCGAGCGCGTCCGCGAACGCTGGGGACCGCTGACCGGCATCGTCCACTGCGCCGGAACCTTCCCGCGCACCGGACGGCCCCACGACTACACCGTCGACGAATGGGACCAGACGCACCGCGGCAAGGTCACCGGCTGGACGGTCCTGTCCGAACTCACCGCCGACGACCCGCTGGAGTTCGCCGTCCTCTACTCCTCGGCCGCCGCCGAACCCGGCGTCGGCACCGGAAGAGCCCCCTACGCCTCCGCCAACGCCTGCCTCGACCGGCTCGCCGCCGCCGAGCGGGCCCGCGGCCGCCCCGTCACCGCCGTCCGCTGGCCCGCATGGGGATCGGCCGACGTGCCCGGCGCCCCCACCATGCCGGTCGACACCGCGCTCGCCGTCCTCGACCGCGTCCTCTCCGGCGCGGCACCCGCCGCCCTCGGATTCGAGCGCGCCCCCGAGGCTGCTCCCGCCACCGCCGCCGAGCCCGCGCCGCCCCGCACCGGGATCGTCGCCGACGTCATCGCCGACTGCCTCGGCCTGCCGGTCGCCGACCTCGACCCCGAAGCGACCTTCGCCGACCTCGGCGTCGAATCGGTCCTGGCCGCACGGATCGTCACCCGCCTCGAAGAGGAACTTGGACGCCCCGTCGACCCCGCCCTCCTGCTCGACCACCCCACGACCGGCGGCGTCGCCGCGGCACTCGACGAACCCCGCCCGCGGCCGGCCCCGCCCCCGGCCCCCGAAACGCGCGACGCGGCCTCGGGCCGGATCGCCGTAGTCGGCATGGGCGTCCGCTTCCCCGGCGCCGACGACGACGCCGCGTTCCGCGAACTGCTCGACGACCGCGCCAGCGCGATCGGACCGGTCCCGCCGAGCCGCTGGGACGTCGAGCGCCTCTACGACCCCGCCGGTCGGCCCGGGACCAGCGCCTCCCGCTGGGGCGGCTTCCTCACCGGCATCGAACTGTTCGACCCCGAGCACTTCGGCATGACCGACGAGGCCGCCCGCCGCACCGACCCCGCCGTCCGCCTCACCCTCGAGCAGGCTGCCGTCGCGCTGGCCGACGCCGGCGTCGACCCCGCCGACCTGACCGGCTCCCGCACCGGCGTCATCATGGGCGCGCGCCTGTCGGACTACCGCAGGCGCGCCGAGGTCGACGGCCGGGCCGGACTCGGCGGCGACCAGAACTTCGTCGCCGCCGCCGTCTCGCACCACTACGACCTCCACGGTCCCGCCTACACCGTCGACAGCGCCTGCTCCTCCGGTCTGGTCGCCCTCGACCTGGCCTGCCGCGACCTCCGCGACGGCGCCGCCGACACGATGCTCTGCGGCGCGGTCGAAGTGCTGCTCGACGAGGAGCCGTACCTCGAGTTCACCGCCGCCGGGGCGCTGTCGCCGCACGGCCGGTGCGCGACCTTCGACGCCGCCGCCGACGGCTTCGTCCCCGGCGAGGGCGTCGGCGTGCTCGTCCTCAAGCGACTCGAGGACGCGCTCGAGGCCGGCGACCGCGTCCGCGCCGTCGTCGACGGCGTCGCGGTCGGCAACGACGGCAGGACCATGGGGGCGACGACGCCGGACCACCGCACTCAGGCGGCCGTCGTGTCCGAAGCCCTGGAACGGGCCCGGCGGACGCCCTCCGAGGTCGGCCTGATCGAGGCCCACGGCACCGGCACGCTCATCGGCGACCCGATCGAGCTGCGCGGTCTGAGAGACGTGTTCGGCTCGCGCGCGCCCGAACTCGCGCCGTGCCCGGTCGGCAGCGTCAAGTCCAACATCGGCCACCTGCTCAGCGCGGCCGGGACGGCCGGCCTGGTCAAGGCGATCCTGGCCGTCGAGCACGGGTTCATACCGGCGACGCTCAACTGCGCCGAGCCGAACCCGCGGTTCGACTTCGCGTCCTCGCCGCTGGCGCCCGCCACCGGTTCGGCCCGCTGGGAACCGGGCGTCCGCGTCGCGGGCGTGAGCGCCTTCGGCCTGGGAGGGACGAACGCGCACGCCGTCGTCAGCTCCGTGGACGCCGCCGTCGCCCCGGCACGGTCGCGGCTGCCGGCACCGGTCTTCCGCAAGCGCAGGCTCTGGCTCGACGCCGGGACCGATGCCGCCGGGCCCGCCGCCCCCGTCGCCTCCGTCCTCGATCTGTCGTTCCGTTGAAAAGGAACAATGTTGAGCAGAAGCCGTGAGTCGGACAGCCGATACTGCATTACGTCGACGGCACTTCGGACGCCGCGCCTCGACGGGCGGCCCCGCCGGTCCGCCGGCCGACACGTCTCTGAACGCGCTGACCTCGAGAGGGGGTGTCCCGCATGACCCTTACCGTTCGCAAGCTCGAGCCGGTGCTTACCAGCGCCTCGGCCCAGTGCAGCGCCCCTGCCTGACGCAACGCGCCCACGGGCGCCTGAGAGGCGGTCCGGTCCGGACGGACCGGACCGCCGCCCCCTAAGGCGCGTTTAACAGCCCCGACCGGACCGGACACAGGAACGCTCATGATTGAATCCCCATTGGACGAGCAGGTCGCGCTGAGGGAGTTCACGCACCGCCACGACGGCGACGAGGTCACGATCGCCCTCACCGGCAAGGACGTGTTCCTCTCCATCCCCGTCGAAGGCTTCCGGCTGCTCGAGTGGCTCCGCGACGGCGCGACCGTCGCCGAGGCCTCCGAGCGGTTCGAGCGGGAGTTCGGCGAGGCGCCCGAGATCGGCGGCTTCCTCGACGCCCTGCGGGCCGAAGGGTTCATCGCCGATCCCGGGACCGAACCCCAAGCGGCCGAATCCGAACCCGCCACCGACGGCCGCGGCCACCTGCAGTGGCTCACGCCCCGCACCGCGCGCCTGTTCGTCAACCCCGTCGTCGGCGCCGTCAGCGCCCTGATCGTCCTCGCCGGGATCGCCGCCGCGATCTCCCGGCCGCAAGTGGTGCCCCTCGCCGACGGGCTCCAGTTCGAGTCGCACTTCGCGCTCATGACGTGGCTGACGTTCGCCATCGCGCTCTCCGGCGTCATGGTCCACGAGTTCGCCCACGTGATCGCCGCCCGCGCGGCCGGCGCGCGCGCCCGGATCGAGCTGAGCAACCGGATGTACGTCGTGGTCGTGCAGACCGACATGACCGGCGTGTGGATGGCGCCGGCCCGCCAGCGCATGATCGCGTTCCTCGCCGGGCCGATCGTCGACGCCGTCTGCGTCGCGGCCATCATGATCGCGCTCTGGGGCCACGAGACCGGCCGCATCGAACTGGCGCCGATACCGCTCATGCTCCTCGAAGGCGTCGGATTCACCTACATCGCCCGCATCATCTGGCAGTGCCTCATGTTCTGGCGCACCGACTTCTACTACGCCGTCGCCACGCTCCTCAAGTGCAAGAACCTCATGATCGACACCGAGAACCTGCTGCGGAACCTCTGGCGGCGACTGCGGCGCCGCACCGACCTCATCGACCAGAGCGCGGTGCCGCCGAACGAGCGGCGCGCGATCGGCGTCTACGCCTTCATCTGGACCGGCGGCCGCGCCGTCGCCCTGTGGGCCTTCGCGGCCTTCACCGTCCCGCTGCTGATCTACTACACCACCGAGTGCGTCACCTACCTCGCCGGCGCCAACCCCGGATTCGGCTGGGTCGACTTCGCCACCGCCCTCGTGCTCGGCATCGGCACCAACGTCCTCGGCATCGTCCTGTGGGCCCGCCGAGGCGTCCTCGCCTGGCGCCGCAGCCGCGGCAGCGGGGCGGCCGCATGAGCACCGCCGTGGCCTGCTTCCCGCCGGCGGCCGCCGGACCCAGCTTCTTCGCCGGGCTGCGCGGATCGGCGGCGATGAGCGTCGTCGCCGTCGACCTGCCCGGCAAGGAGAAGCGCTGCACCGAACCGGCGCCGGACACCGTGGAGGCCATCGTCGACGGATGCCTCCCGCAGCTCGAGTCCCTCGCCGCCGAGCACGACGACCTCATCCTGTTCGGCCACTGCTTCGGCGCGCTCCTGGCCCACCGCGCCGCGACCCTCCTCGACGGCGCGACCGCCGCCCGGCTCAGCCTCGCCGTCAGCGGCTCGCCGCCTCCCGGCACCCGCGACTGGGACGACTACTCGGGACTCGACGGCGCCGCGTTCGTCGACGCGATGGCCCGCGTGGCCGGCCGCCGCAACCCCGCCCTCGACGACCCCGAGCTGCGGGAGTTCCTGCTCCCCACCGCCCGCGCCGACGTCGCCGCCCACGAACGCTACCGGCCCGAGGCCGCGACCCTGTCGATCCCCGTGCTCGCCCTTCGCGGGGACCGGGACGCGCTGGTCACCGACGACCGCAACCGCGCCTGGGCGAAGGAGACGACCGGCCCCTTCTCCTCCCGCGACATGCCCGGCGACCACCTGTACCTCCTGGAACGCTGGCCCGAACTCGAAGCGGCACTGAAGGAAGCGCTATGACCGGTGGACCCGTCCGCATCGAACGGGCCGTCCTCGACCACTGCCGCCGATCGCCCGAGCGCGTCGCGGTCCGCGGCGAGGCGGCCGACCTCACCTACGCCGAACTCGACGCGCTCAGCGCGAAGGCCGCGGCACGGCTGTCCGAACTGGCCGAACCCGGCGCCCGCGTCGCCGTGCACATGCGGCGCGGCGAGCACCTCGTCGCCGCCCTCCTCGCCGTCCTCCGCGCCGGAGCCGCCTACGTGCCGCTCGACCCGACCCACCCCGAAGGCCGGATCCGCTACATCCTCGACGACACCGGACCGGCGCTCGTCATCACCGACGACGCGAGCCCGGTCGCCGGAGCGAAGTCGGTCCGCTTCGCCGACCTCGTCGACGACGGCGACGCCGCCGACCGCACACCGCCCGCCTCGCCGAGCCGATCGGCGTACATCGTCTACACCTCCGGCACCACCGGGCGCCCCAAAGGCGTCGAGATCGCCCACGGCAGCGTCCTCGCCCTCGTCGACGCCGCCCGCGACGAACTCGACCTGGCCCCCGGCGCCGTGTGGAGCTGGTACCACTCGGTCGCCTTCGACTTCTCCGTCTGGGAGATCTGGGGACCGCTCACGACCGGCGGCACGGTCGCCGTCGTTCCCGAAGCCACCAGGCACGACCTGCAGGCGACCGCCGCGTTCCTCCGCAGCCGCCGCGTATCGGTCCTCAGCATGACCCCGACGGCGTTCCACGCGCTCGCCGAAGTGGCCTCGAGCGAGGCCGAGCCCTCCCCGGACCTCGTCGTGTTCGGCGGCGAGCCGCTCGCCCCGGCGTCGCTGCGCGACTGGAGCGAACGGCACCCGGCCGCCCGGCTGGTGAACATGTACGGGATCACCGAGACCACGGTGCACGTCACCGCCCGCGACGTCGACCGGGACGCCATCGAGGCGAACACGCCCTCGGTCGGCAGGCCGCTGCGCGGCTGGAAGGTCCGCGTCGTCGACGGCGACCTCGCCGACGTCCCGGTCGGCCGCGACGGCGAGATCCTCGTCGGCGGGGCCGGGCTGGCGCTCGGCTACGTCGGCAGGCCCGAGCTCACCGCCGAGCGGTTCGTGACCGACGCCGACGGCGAGCGCTGGTACCGCAGCGGCGACCGCGGGCGGCTGCGGCCCGACGGCGAACTGGAGCATCTCGGCCGCATCGACCGGCAGGTGCAGCTGCGCGGCCACCGGGTCGAGCCGGCGGAGATCGAGGCGGTGCTCGGCTCGCACCCCGAGGTCCGCAAGGCCGTGGTCGTGGCGCGCGAGACCGTCCCCGGCGCCGCGGCGTCGATGCGGCTGGACGCCTTCGTGGAGACCGAGGCGGACCCCGAGTCCCTATCAGAGCACCTGGCGCGTTTCGTGCCCGAGTACATGGTCCCCTCGGCCGTCGTCAAGGTCGACTCGTGGCCCGCGACCGCCAACGGGAAACTCGACGTCGACCGCCTCGTCGAGCGCCTGGAGGCTCCCGGCGGCGCGGACGAGCCCGAAGACCCGCGCACGGCGCTCGTGTCGCAGGTCTGGTCCGAGCTGCTCGGCGCCCGCCCCGGCCCCGACGACGTGTTCTTCGACCGCGGCGGCAACTCGCTGACGGCCGCGACGATGATCGCCCGACTGCGCGCCGAGGGCCATTCGCTGAGCATCGCCGAGCTCTACCGGAATCCGACCGTCCGCGGCCTGGGCGCACTGCTCGCCGAGAAAGCGCCCGACATTCCGCGATGAATTCCGGATCTGCTCAACAGTGGGCAGAACGCAATTCCATTCGTTCCTATGCTCCGAGCATGGGATACGACGATACGGCGACCGCAGCGCCGCGCACATCGCGCGACGACATCGAGTCCGAGATGACCGCCATTGCCGGCCCCCTGCTCGGCAAGAGCGAGGTGAGCGCCGAGAAGGACCTGTTCGACCAGGGCGCCACCTCGCTGTCCTTCGTCCGCCTGCTGGTCGAGGTCAAGCGCCGCTTCGGTGTCGCCGTCGATCCCGTCGCGCTCGACGGCGACGCGAGCATCGGGCGCATCGCCCAGACCGTCCACACGGAACTGACCGATCGAGAATCTTAGGAGTCGACATGTCGTTCGCTGCTTCCGGGCGGACTTTCGCCCTCACGGCGGAGGAGTACCGCGAATTCCACCAGAAGGGCTACTACGGTCCTTTCGACGTCTACGACCCGGATGAAATGGACCGGACCTGGCGTACGGAGCGACTCAACCTCATGGACCGCAGCAACGCCGCTTACGGCGAGGACGCGGCCAGTGGCAACACCAACATCTCCAATTACGACCGCCACCTCGACTCCGCGTTCCTCGCCCGGCACATCGCCCGCCCCGAGATCGTCGACCGCGTCACCGGCGTCCTCGGCGAGGACGTGTTCTGCTGGCGCACCGAGTTCTTCCCCAAGTACCCCGGCGACGAGGGCACCGACTGGCACCAGGCCGACACCTTCGCCAACGCCTCGGGCGCCCCGCAGATCCTGTGGACCGGCGACGAATCGGCCCACTTCGGCGGGACGATCACCGTCTGGACCGCCTTCACCGAGTCCAACGAGGACACCGGCTGCCTCCAGTTCATCCCCGGCACGCACGAGACGATGGTCTACGACGAGAGCCGCAAGATGTACTACGACCCCAACCGCATCAACCGCGAGGTCAAAGGCGGCGTGCGCCGCGGCTTCTTCGGCTACGACTACCGCGACCTCCAGATCGACCCCGACTTCACCCCCGACGAGTCGAAGGCCGTCTCGATGGTGATGCGCCCGGGCCAGGCGATCATGTTCTGGTCCACCCTCATGCACGCCTCCCTGCCGCACAACGGCAGCACCGACGCGATGCGGATGGGCTTCGCGGCGCGGTACGTCCCCACGTCGGTGCGCATCTACCCCGACACCGACGAGATCATCGAGTACGGCGGCCGGGTCAGCCTCGAACGCTACGGCGCGGTGCTCGTGTCCGGCAAGGACGACTACGGCTACAACAAGACCGTCACCGAGACCACCACCGGCCACCCCTTCGGCGAATGACCGGCGGCGACGGCGGAGTCCGCCGGTTCGAGGTGAAGGTCTCAGGCACGACGGTCCCCGCCTACGGCCGCGGGAGCGCCGACGGACCGGCGGTCGTCCTCGTCGTCCCCTGCGGGTACCCGGCCGAGCTGTGCGAGGCGTGGATGCGCGTCCTGGCCTCCGACCGCCTCGCTCTCACCTGGGAGACCCGCGGCATGTTCGGCGGCGACCTCGCTCCCGACGAGTTCGACGCGCTCGGATGCTCGGTCGACGACCAGGCCGAGGACCTGTGGGCCGTCCTCGACGCGGCCGGCGTCGAGCGGGCGCACCTGATGGGCCTGTGCGGCGGCGCCGTGATCGCCGCGCGGGCCGCCGGGCTCCGGCTCGACGCGGTCGAGTCACTGAGCCTGTGGCACGGCGACTTCTCCGGCAGCCTCGGCGTCCTCACCGAACACCAGCGGAACTTCAAGGCGCTGCTGGAGATGGCCGCCTCCAGCCGCGACGACGCCGCGCTCATCCGCGAGTCGCTCATGAGCCTCGCCCTCGACGGGCTCCCGGCCGGCACGGCGCGGCTGCTCGCCTCGCCGTACGGCAGCGACGAGCGGTTCTACCGCTACGCGGTCCTGGTCGAGGCGACGATGACGGCCGACATCGGCGTCCTGCTGCCGCGGCTGACCGTCCCGGCCATGCTGGTGACCAGCGACGACGACCACACCGCCCACCCGGACGGCAGCCGCTGGGCCGCGCGGGCCCTGCCGAACGCGCGACTGCGGATGCGCGGCGGCGGCGACCACCTGAGCGCGTTCGCGGCCGACGCCGAGTGCCGGCGCCTGCTGGCCGACTTCCTGAACGAGAACGCACGCCGACCGAGAAGGTGATCATGGACGTTGCACGGTGCCGGGTGACGATCGCCCCCGACGACTTCATCATGGACAACCACCGCGTCCACGGCGTCCGCGTGCTGCCGGGCGTGACCCTCCTCGACGTCGTCTGCCGTGTGCTGTCCCGAAAAGACATAGATCCCGCGGGCGTCACCCTGCGCGACATCGTCTTCCCCGAGCCGATCGCCGTCGGCGAATCCGCTCCCTACGAGTTCGAGGCCGCCGTCTCACTCGACGAGGACGGCGGGCGCTTCACCGTCACCGGCGTCGACAGCGGCACCGTCCACGCCCGCGGGCGCATCGCACCCGGCCCGCTCGACGTCCCCGACGCACTGGCGACCGCCCCCGACGCCGCCCGACGCGACATGGAGACCGTCTACGCCAGAGCTCGAGGCCGCGAGGTCGCCCACGGCGACCTCATGCGGTGCGACGGGCCGCTCTGGGACGACGGCGACGCCCTGCGCGCCGAAATCGCCCTGCGCCGGCCCGAGACCGAGCAGGGCTTCCACCTCCACCCCGCCGTCGCCGACGCCGCGACGCTGCTGGCCTTCTGCCGCCGCGACGAGGCCGCGGAGGCATACCTGCCGTTCGTCATCGACGCCTTCTGGGCGCCCCGGCCCCCGCGCGGGACGGTCACCGTCGAGGTGCCCGGACTCGAGCGGCTGCGCGGCGGCGGCGACCTCATGTCCAACGAACTCGTGCTGCGCGACGAACGAGGCCGGGTCTGCGCCGCCTTCCAAGCCCTGCAGTGCAAACGCATCCGCCACGCCGGCCTGATCGGCCGGGCCGACCCCGAGCCGCCGCGCGAGGCCGGAATCCGCGCCCACCTGCGCGGCCGCATCGCGCGGCTCGCCGGCACCGCCGAGGCGCACCTCGGCGACGACGTCGGCTTCTACGACCTCGGGCTCGACTCGGTGGCGCTCCTGCGCCTCGGCGAGGAGATCGAAGAGCTCGTCGGCACCACCCTCTACCCCACGCTCCTGTTCGAGTACAACACCATCGACCTCCTCGTCGAATACCTCGAGACCGAGCACGGGCCCCTCGACCCCCCGAGCGCCGACGCCCCCGAGCCACTCGACGAACCGGCCGCCGAACCCGCGACACTGCTGAACGAACCGATATGGACCCACCTCCCGGCCCCGCCGAACCGCACCGACCCTCGCGGCGCGATCGTCCTCGGCGACGCCCTGCCCGACCTCGCCGACGACCCCCGCATCGGCGACCTCCTCCGCCTCCCTTCGGACACCGACGCCCAACAGGTCGCGCGAGCCGCGGCCTCGCGCCCCGAATGCGACGCGATCCTCATGGAGACCGACGGCGGCGACCGTGCCGCCGTGCGGCTGTGGAACCTCGCCACCGCCCTCGTCGCACAGCGCCCGGCGCGCACGATCGACCTCGTCCAACTCGCCCCCGCACCACCGCGCCCCGGCACCGAGGCGCTGGCGGCGATGGGCGCCACCATCACCGCCGAGACCCCCTCGATCCGCTGCCGCCTCATCACCGGCGACGCCTCCGCCGCCGACGCCCTCGACGAGGCGGCCGCGCCACTCGAGGCGGTCACCCGCTACGACGGCGGACGCAGGCTCGTCCGGCGGTGGCGGTCCGCTCCCGTCCGCACCGAAACCGAAGCCTTCTCGTGCCGCGGCGCGCAGCTCATCACCGGCGGCTCGGGAGCCCTCGCCGGAGCCGTCGCCGAAACGCTCGCCGCCCGAGGCGCCGCGTCGATCCTGCTGCTCGGCCGCCGCGCGCCGGACGCCGCACTCAGCGACCGGCTGCGCGCACTCCAGTCAGCCGGGGCCGACGCCCACTACCTGCGAGCCGACGCCGCCGACGAAGCCTCCCTCCGAGGCGCCCTCGACGAAGCCCGGCGCCTCGCCGGACCGATCAAAGGCGTCTGGCACCTGGCCGGCGCGGTCGACGACGGCGTCTACTTCCGCAAAGACGAGGCCGCGCTGCATCGCGTGCTCGCCCCCAAGACCACCGGGACCGTCCACCTCGACGCCCTCACCGCCGCCGACCCGCTCGACCACTTCACCGTCTTCTCCTCCCTGTCGGCCTTCCACCCCAATCCCGGCCAGGCCGACTACGCCTACGCCAACGCCTTCCTCTGCGACCTGATCGCCGAACGCGAACGACGATCCGACCGCAGCGGAAGGAGCACGGCCATCGCCTGGCCCCTGTGGACCGAAGGCGGCATGAGGCCCGGCACGGCCGCCGAGCCCGGCGACCTCGCGCCCCTCGCGACCGACGCCGCCTGGAAGGCCCTCGACGCGATCTGGGCCGCCGAATCGTCCGTCACCGCCGTCACCCACGGCCCACGCCCGGACGTCCTGCCGCCCGAGCCCGCGACCGCCGAACCGACCGCCCCCGCCGCCGCACCCGCACGCGAACCGATCGCGATCGTCGGCCTCGCCGGCCGCTACCCCCGAGCCGAGACCGTCGCCGACCTGTGGCCGAACCTCCTGCACGGCCGCGACTGCGTCACCGACGTCCCCGCCGACCGCTGGCCCGACGCGGCATCCGACCTCCGCGGCCGCAAAGGCGGCTTCCTCGACCGCCCCGGCGCCTTCGACGCCGCGTTCTTCTCCATGTCCCGCAAGGAAGCCGAGCAGAGCGACCCGCAGGAGCGGCTGTTCCTCACCACGGCCTGGCACGCCGTCGAAGACGCCGGCTACGCCCCCCGCGGCCTCACCGGCCGCGTCGGCGTCTACGCGGGCGTCATGTGGAACCACTACCAACTGTGGCAAGAGGACGGCGTCGCGCCGCCGTCGATGCACGCCTCGGTCGCCAACCGCGTCTCGCACGCCCTACGCCTGAACGGACCGAGCATGGCCGTGGACACCGCCTGCTCCTCGTCCCTCACCGCCGTGCTGCTGGCCGTCGCCGCGCTGCGCTCCGGCGAGATCGACATGGCGATCGCCGGCGGCGTCAACGTCGCCGCCCACCCCCAGAAGTACCGCCAACTCGCCAAAGGCCGATTCCTCTCCGAGACCGGCCGCTGCCGCCCCTTCGGCGCCGGCGCCGACGGCTACGTGCCCGGCGAAGGCACCGGCGCGGTCGTGCTCAAGCCGCTCTCGGCGGCCCGCCGCGACCGCGACCACGTGTACGCCCTCATCGAAGGCGGCAGCCTCAACCACAACGCCGGATCCGCCGGCCTGACGGTGCCCGACCCGTCCCGGCAGGCCGCGCTCATCGCCGACGCGCTCGCCGACGCCGGCTGGGACCCCGAGACGGTCGGCCACATCGAGGCGCACGGCACCGGCACCGCCCTCGGCGACCCGATCGAAGCCGAAGCCCTGCAACGGGTCCTGCGCGGATCGCCCTGCCACGTCGGCTCGATCAAGTCGAACCTCGGCCACCTCGAAGGCGCCGCCGGGATCGCCGGACTCACCAAGACCGTGTTGCAGCTGCGACACCGCACGATCGCCCCGACCCTCCACGCCGACCCGCTCAACCCCGACATCGACTCGCGCGGCGGCCTCATCTTCCCCACGTCACCGCAGCCGTGGGACGCCCCGCCCGACCGCCCCCGCCGCGCCGGACTGAGCGCGTTCGGCGCCGGCGGCGCGAACGCCCACCTGCTGGTCGCCGAGGCCCCGCCCGAACCGGCCAGGCCCGACCCGGAACCGCGGCCCCGCCCGGTCCTGTTCTCCGCCAAGACCCCGACCGCGCTGCGAGCCGGCCTGGAAGCCATGGCCGCCTTCCTCGCCGAAGCCGACGCCGACCCGTGGCTCCTCGACGACCTCGCGTTCACCACCCAGGTCGGCCGCGAAGCGCTCCCGATCCGGTTCGCCGTCGTCGCCGCCACCGCGGCCGAACTCGCCGACGCGCTGGCACAGGCCCTCGCCTCCGGCGACGTCGACGGCCGCGCCGTCCACGCCCGAGGCGGCGACCCCGAACTCCAGCGAGCGGTCGAAGCCTGGACCGGCGGCGCCGACCCCGACCGGCCGAACTGGAACCACCCGGCGGCCAGGCGCATCTCCCTGCCCGGCTACGTCTTCGACCTCGAAGACCACTGGATCGGCCAGTGGAAGCGGCGGCACGACACCCACGAGGCGACCACCACCACCCGGGAAAGCGAGGGCACCGTGCGGACGCGGCGACTCGACGACGGCATCTTCCACCTCACCTTGGACGCCCCCTCCGGGCTGCTCACCGACGAGGCCACCGCCGAGCTCCGCGCCGGCCTCGACGCCGCCGTCGCCGACGGCGCCAGAGCCGTGGTCATCAGCGGCACCGGCGACGTCTTCAGCGCCGGCGCCGACCGTGACGCGCTCCGCTCGCTCCGGGACGGCAGCGCCCACTTCACCGACGCCCCGTTCGTCTACGAAGGCCTCGCCTCCTGCCCGGTCCCCGTGATCGCCGCGATGAACGGCCACGCCTCCGGAGGCGGCCTCGCGTTCGGCCTCCACGCCGACATGGTCGTCATGTCCCGCGACAGCGTCTACTCGGCCAACTTCGTGGCCCACGACATCACCCCCGGCATGGGCGCCACCTACATCATCGAGCAGCGATTCGGCCGCACCCTCGCCCGGGAGATGCTCTACACCGGACGCACCTACACCGGAGCGGAACTGGAGCGCCGCGGCGCCTCGGTCGCGTTCGCCGACCACGACCGCGTCCTCGACGAAGCCCTCGCCATGGCCTCGGGCGTCGCCCGCCGCGACGCCACGATCGTCGGGACGCTCAAAGCGAACCTCGGCCGCCGCAGCCTCGACGAGATGGCCCCGGTCATCGAGAACGAGTCGCACATGCACCGCGACCTCTTCGAGAACCCCGCTCCCGCGACGCCGCACCGCGACCGCGAACCCGACGCCGCCGCACCGGCCGAGGCCACCACCGAACGCGTCCGCGCCGTCGTCGAAGCCGCCGTCTGCGAGCAGCTCTACCTCTCGCCATCCGAACTCGACGTCGACCGCGAGTTCAGCGACGCCGGACTCGACTCCGTCGGAGCGGTCGACGTCGCCAAGACCGTCGCCGACGCGTTCGGCGTCGACATCGACTCCACGGCCGTCTACGACCACCCCACCCCCCAGGCCCTCACCGCCTACGCCGCCTCCCTCGTCGAACGATCCGAACGCCTGCGCGCCGGCGCCGCCCGCCCCGAAGCCGCGGTCCCCGAACCGGCCCCGGCCCCCACCGCCGCGCCGACCCCGCCCCCGCCGTCACCGGCCCCCTCCCCCTCACCGGCCCCCACCGCCGCCGACGAACCGCCGCCCGGCCCCGAGCCCATAGCCGTCATCGGCATGGCCGGCGTCTACCCCGACGCGCCCGACCTCGAACAGTTCTGGCGCAACCTCGTCGACGGCCGCGACAGCGTCCGCGACCGCGCCCGCTGGGGCGAGTACACCGTCGACGGCCGCACCCGGCCCGCCCGCGTCGCTGAGATCGACCACATCGAGCCCTTCGACTCCAAACGCTTCCGGATCTCCCCGCTCGAAGTCGAGGCCATGGACCCCCAGCAGCGGCTCTTCCTCCGCGTCGCCTGGGACTGCATCACCGACGCCGGCCAATCGACCGAAGCCGACGACGAGCGCCGCTGGGGCGTCTACGTCGGATGCAACAGCGGCGAATACCTCGACCTCATCGGCGACCGCGCCGACGGCGCGCACGCCTTCCTCGGCAACTCCAGCTCCGTGCTCGCCTCCCGCATCGCGCACCGCCTCGACCTCACCGGACCGGCCGTCGCCCTCGACACCGCCTGCTCCTCCTCGCTGACGGCCGTGCACCTCGCCTGCGAGGCCCTGCGCACCGGCGACTGCGACGCGGCCATCGCCGGCGGCGTCGCCCTCATGCTCACCTCCCGGATGCACCGGTGGTGCGACAACACCGGGATGCTCTCGCCCACCGGCACCTGCGCGCCCTACGCCGCCACCGCCGACGGCATGGTCCTCGGCGAAGGCGCCGGCGCGGTCATGCTCAAGCCCCTCAGCCGCGCCCGCGCCGACGGCGACACGATCCTGGGCCTCATCTACGCCGGAGGCATCGGCGGCGACGGCCGCACCAACGGGATCACCGCGCCGAGCGCGCGCTCGCAGACGCGGCTGCTGCGCCGCGTCCACGAACGCACCCCCTGGTCCGCCGACATCACCTATGTGGAGGGACACGGGACCGGGACGCCGCTGGGCGACCCGGTCGAAGTCAAGGCCCTCGGCGAGGCCCTCGGCCCCGACGGCCCGCTCGTGCACCTCGGCTCCGTGAAAGGCAACATCGGGCACACCACGATGGCGGCGGGCATCGCCGGGCTCCACAAGGTCCTCCTGGCGCTGCGCCACGGCCAGCTCCCGCCGACCCTGCACTTCTCCGAACCCAACCCGGAGATCGACTTCGGACGCACCCGCCTCCGCCCGGTCCACAAAGCCACCGAATGGTCCCCGGGCGAACGCGGTCGGCGCATCGCCGCCGTCAGCGGCTTCGGCTTCAGCGGCACCGGCGCGCACCTCGTCGTCGGCGAGGCCGACGGCGATACCGGACCGCGCCGGACCGAACGCGCCGACGCAGACGCGTCCGGGATGCTCTACGCCCCCGAATGGACCCCCGCCGACGCGCCGACGCCCGCCGTCGACGGCGACACGGTCGTCTACTACGGCCCGGGCGACGCCGAAGCCGCCGCCGCGATCGCCGGCGGGGGAGGACGCGCCCTCCCGTGGCCGCAGCCTTGGCAGGACCACTGCGACGCCGCCGACAACGTCGTGTTCCTCGCCCGCCAGGAGACCGGCGACGCCCCGCCCGGCGCGGCCGGACGCGCCCTGGTCCCGCTGCTGCGCTCGCTGGCCCGCGAGCACGGCGGCCGCCGCCTGCGCCTGACCCTGGTCACCGCCGGGACCGCCGACACCGGAGCCGAGGCCCCGCCGCGACCGGCCGGCTCGGAGCTCGCGGGCTTCGCCTCGAGCGCCCGCGCCGAGCAGCCGGACTGGGACGTCCGCCATCTCGACCTGCCCGCCGCCATGGACGCCGCCTCGGCGGTCTCGGCGCTGCGAAGCACGCCGACCGGATCGGCGGCGCTGCGCGAAGGCCGCTGGCTCCGCCGGGTCCTGCGCCCGGCCGCCGCCGGAGACCGGACCGGGGCCGCGTTCCGCGACGGCGGCGTCTACCTCGTCGTCGGCGGCGCCGGCGGCATCGGAGGCCGGTTGTGCCGCCATCTGGCCGAACGGCACCGCGCCCGCCTGGTCGTGCTCGGCAGGCGCTCCGAGCGGGAGGCCGCCGAGCCGCTGAACGAGCTGCGCGACTCCGGCGCCGAGGTCGCCTACGTCAGCGGCGACGTCGCCCGACGCGCCGACGTCGACCGCGCGGTCGCGACCGCGCTGGAGCGTTTCGGCGCACTGCACGGGATCGTCCATTCCGCCCTGGTGCTGCGGGACCGACCGCTCGCGGGCCTGACCCTCGACGAGGTCGAGGCCCAGTGGGAAGCGAAGCTGGCCGGATCGGTCCACCTCGGCGAGGTCGCCGAGCGCCTGGACATAGAGACGCTCGTGTTCTTCTCCTCGGCCGTCGCGTTCACCGACTCCCCGGGCCAGGCCGCCTACGCCGCCGCCAGCGCCTTCCAGGACGCCTACGCCCGCTCGCTGGACCGCCGCGTCGGCACCGCCGTGCGGGTGGTCAACTGGGGCTACTGGGGGAGCGTCGGCGCGGTGTCCTCGGCGGCCCACCGCGACCGGTTCGCGCGGCTCGACGTCGCGCCGATCGAAGTCGGCGAGGGCCTGGCCGCCTGCGAAGCGGCCCTGGCCGCAGGCCGCGTGCAGACCGTCGCCGTCAAAGTCGGCCCGGCCGGATACGCGCGGCTCGGCATCGACGCGGGGCCGGACCTCTCGGCGGCCCGGTCCGGTTTCGACGCCCTCGACCGCGCCGTCCCCGCGCTCGTCGCCGCCTCGCTGCGCCGCCGCGGCCTGACCGTCCCCGCCACCGGCGAAGTCCCTCCCGATTGGACCGTCGCCGAAGGCTGGCGCCCGCTCGCCGAGGCGGTCGCCGCCGCCCTCGCCGACCACGCCCCCGAAGCCGCGGACCTCGACGCGGCCCCGCGTCCGCTCGCGGAACTGCTGCGCGACTGCGCCGACGCCCTGCCCGACGTCATGTCCGGTCGACGGGCCGGCACCGAAGTGCTGTTCCCCGACGGCTCCACCGACCGGCTCGCGGCCTTCTACGCCGGAACGGACGGCACGGAGGCCTTCCACGACGTGGCCGCCGCGATCCTGGCCGAGCACCTCGCCTCCGCCACCGGTCCTTGCCGCGTGGTCGAGATCGGCGCCGGCACCGGCTCGGCGAGCCGCCCCGCCCTGGAGACCTGCCGGGCCTCGCGGCGACCGGTGACGTACGACTTCACCGACCTCTCCGAGGCGTTCGTGAAACGCGCGCGCACCGAACTGGCCGCCTCCTACGATTTCGCGCGCTTCTCGCGACTCGACATCGAACAGGACCCCGCCGCACAGGGCTTCGCGGCCGGGACCGCCGACGTCGTCGTGGCCTCGCACGTCCTGCACGCCACCCGCGACCTCGCCGAGACCCTCGCTCACGTCCGCGCCCTGCTCCGCCCCGGCGGCCGCCTCGTCATCGAGGAGACCACGAGCGCCAGGCCGTTCCTGACGGCCGTGTTCGGTCTCCTGCCCGGATGGTGGCGCGCCGCCGACCGCCTGACGCGGCTGCCGCACTCGCCGCTGCTGTCAGTCCCGGCATGGGAAGCGGCCCTGCGCGAAGCGGGCTTCGGCGCGGTCGCCGTCCACCGCCCCGAAGGCGCGGCCGGCGCCGACACCGACCACTGCGTCATCACCGCCGTCGCCGGGCCCGCCGAGACCCGCCCCGCCGACCTCGTCTCCTATGTCGCCGACGTCCTCGCCGAGGTCCTCAAGTTCGACCGCGACGAGATCGACGCCGACGACAACTTCGACGTGCTCGGCGTCGACTCGATCGTGGGTCTGGAGATCGTCGCCCGCCTCGAACGCGACTGGGGCGACCTCCCCGCCACGATCCTCTACGAGCACAACACGGCCGCCCGCCTCGCCCGCCACCTCGAACAGCTCGAGCCCGCGAGCCGTCCGGCCCCGGCGCCTTCCCCACCCCCGCAGGCACCCGCGCCCGACGACGGCATCGCCGTCGTCGGCGTCGCCGGGACCTACCCCGGCGCCGACGACCCCGACCGGTTCTGGGAACTGCTGCTGGAAGGCCGCAGCGCCGTCGGCGACGTCCCGCCAGGCCGCGCCGAACTGGTCGGCACCGACCCCGCCGACTGGCCTCGAGCCGGATACATCGACGACATCGACCGCTTCGACCCCGAGAGCTACGGCATCCTGCCGCGCGAGGCCGCCGCCATCAACCCCGGCGAGCGGCTCTTCCTCGACACCGCCCGGCACCTGCTCGAGCAGACCGGCCACCGAGGGGACGGCGCCGTCGCCCGCACCGGCGTCTTCGCCGGCAACATGTACGGCTCCTACGGCCAGATCGCCGCCCAGCACTGGCCGACCGGCGCCTTCCCGAACGCCCACGCCCCCTACTGGTCGGTCGCCAACCGCGTCTCCTACGTCTTCGACCTCACCGGCCCCAGCTACGCCGTCGACTCGGCGTGCTCGTCGTCGCTCCTGGCCGTCCACCTCGCCTGCGAGAGCCTTCGCCGCGGCGAATGCGACGCCGCGATCGCCGGAGGCGTCAACCTCATCCTCCACCCCGCCCACTTCCAGGCCCTCGACGGCCTGAACATGCTGTCGGCGCAGTCCGAATGCCGCGTCTTCGACGCCTCCGCCGACGGCATGGTGCCCGGCGAAGGGGTCGGCGCGGTCCTGCTCAAGCCGCTGCGCGCCGCGATCGCCGACGGCGACGACATCTGGGCCGTCCTGCGCACCGGCGCGACGAACGCGGCCGGGAAGACCAGCGGCTACACCGTCCCCAACCCGAACGAGCAGGCGCGCGTCATCGCCGCCGCCTGGGAGGCCTCGGGCCTCGACCCCGCCGAGATCGACTACGTCGAAGCGCACGGCACCGGCACCGCCCTCGGCGACCCCATCGAGCTCGCCGGGCTGCGCGGGGCCGTCCCCGACAGCGGCCGGGCACTGCCCCTCGGCTCGGTCAAAGCCAACATCGGCCACCTCGAAGGCGCGGCCGGGATCGCCGGGCTCACCCGCGTACTGCTGCAGCTGCGGCACGGACGCATCGCCCCGTGCGCCCGCCTCGACGACGTCAACCCCGCTCTCGACCTCGACGACGGACGGTTCGCGCTGCCGCGCGCGCCGCTGCCGTGGGAAGCGAACGGCCGCCCGCGCCGCGCCGGAGTCAGCTCCTTCGGCGCCGGCGGCGCCGGCGTCCACCTCGTGGTCGAAGAGCACCGAGGCCGCCCCGCACCGCTCTCCCCTTCCGAATCGCCACTGGCATCACTGCTCGTCCTCTCCGCCCGCGGCCCCGACGCGCTGCGGCGGCACGCCCGCGCCACCGCCGAGTGGCTCCGCACCCGTCCCGACGCCGACCTCGGCCCGATCTGCCACACCAGCCAGCGCCGCCGCCGCCCCATGCGGACCCGACTGGCCGTACGCGCCCGGGACCTCCCCGAGCTCGCCGACGCGCTCGAGGCGTTCGCCGACCTCGGCCAAGCCGACGGCGTGTGGCTCGACGCCGACGCCGTCACCGGCGACGACCCGGCCGCGGCGCTGAGCCGCCAGTGGCTCGAAGGCCGCCGCCCCGACTGGGCCTCCCATTGGGACGCCTTGCTGCCCAACGTCGCGCTGCCGGTCAGCCCCACCGAACCGTCCCGTCACTGGCTGGAGCCGCTCCCGACCCCCGAAACCGAGCCCGCCCCCGCCGCCCCGCAGGCCCCGGCGCCCGACGCCGACGACCTCCTCGAACACCTCCGCGCCGCGGCCGCCGAATTCCTCCTCGTCGAGCCCGCCGAAGTCGACGCCGACGGCGACCTGCTCGAGATCGGCTTCGACTCGGTCACCCTCACCGAACTGGCCGAACGCCTCAACGACACACTCGGCCTCGACCTGCTCCCCACCGTCTTCTTCGAGCACCCGACCCTCCGGCGCTGCGCCGAACACCTCCGCGACTCCCAGGCCCCGCAGCCGACCGAACCGGCCGCCCCCGCCCCGACCGAACCGGCCGCCGACACCCACGACATCGCGATCGTCGGCATGGCCGGACGATTCCCCGGCGCCGACGACCCCGACCGGTTCTGGGAGCTCCTGCGCACCGGAGCCGACCTCGTCGGGCCCCCGCCGCAAAGCCGCCGCGACCTCCTCGCCGACCCCGAACTCCGCGACGTGCAAGGCGGCTTCCTCGACTCCATCGACGACTTCGACCCGGCCCCGTTCGGCATCTCGCCGACCGAAGCCGACCTGATGGACCCGCAGCAGCGCCTCTTCCTCACCGCCGCCTGGCAGGCCATCGAACACAGCGGACGCCGCCCCGAACGACTGCGCGGCACCGCCACCGGCGTCTGGGCCGGCGTGTCCACCATCGACTACGCCGACGCGCTGCGCGGCTCCGGCGCCGCCGACCTGGCCCACACCGCCAGCGGCCTCTCGCACGCCGTGCTCGCCAACCGCGTCTCCCACCTGTTCGACCTGCGCGGCCCCAGCATGGCCGTCGACACCGCCTGCTCGTCCTCCCTGGTCGCCCTCCACAACGCCGTGACGTCCCTGCGCGGCCAAGAGACCGACTTCGCGCTCGTCGGCGGCGTCAACGCGCTGCTCAGCCCCGCCCTGTTCCGCTCATTCGAACGCTCCGGGATGCTCAGCCCCACCGGCCGCTGCCGCGGCTTCGACGCCGACGCCGACGGCTACGTCCGCGGCGAAGGCGTCGGCGTGATCCTCCTGCGCCGCCTCGCCGACGCCCGCGCCGACGGCGACCGCGTCCTGGCGGTCGTCAAAGGCACCGCCCTCGGACACGGCGGCCACGCCAACTCGCTGACCGCCCCCAACCCCGCCGCCCAAGCCGACGTGATCCTCCGCGCCCACCGCGACGCCGGTATCGACCCGGCCCGAGTCCACGCCATCGAGACCCACGGCACCGGGACCAGGCTCGGCGACCCGATCGAAGCCCAAGCGCTCACCGCCGCCTTCACCGAACTCCACCGCGACACCGGCCGCACCGAAGCCCCCAGGCAGCGCCTGCGCATCGGCACCGTCAAATCCAACATCGGCCACCTCGAGGCCGCCGCCGGCATCGCCGGAGTCATCAAAGCCGTGCAGTCCCTGCGGCACCGTGAACTGCCGCCCACCCTCCACGTCGACACCCCCAACCCGCTCCTGCGGATCGACGAGAGCCCGCTGCTGCTCAACACCGCCCCGCACCGCTGGGACGAGCCCGAGCCCCTCCACATCGGCGTCAGCTCCTTCGGCTTCGGCGGCGCCAACGCCCACGTCGTCCTCGCCTCCGTCCAGCCGCAGGACGAACCGGCGCTCGCCCCCACCGTCTTCAACCCCCGCCGCCACTGGTTCGACCGATCCGCCCCCGAACCGGTCGACCACGCCCGGCCCAACGTGCGGCTCGCCCCCGTCGACCGAGCCCGCCCCGCCTCCCCGCGCCCCGCCGCCGAACCCGCCCCGGCCCCCGCCCTCGCCGCACCCGCCGCGCCGCCGCCCGAGACCACCGACGACGACCTCGCCCTCATCGCCGGACACCTCGCCGACATCCTCGGCATCGACCCCGCCGACATCGGACCGGACACCGACCTGGACGCGCTCGGACTCGACTCGATCTTCCGCATGGACCTCGTCCGCCGCCTCCACCGCGACCGCGGCGTCACCTTCCCCGCCGCCGAGCTCTACGACATGGCCACCGTCGGACACCTCATCGCCAGGCTCCGCCACGGCGCCCCCGCCGACAGCGCCGAACCGGTCGCCGAAACCCTCGCCTCGCTCATCTCGGACGTCGTCGGCGCCCGCATCGACCCCGACGCCGACGTCGTCGAAGCCGGCATGACCTCCTTCCACATGCTCCGCGTCGTCAGCCGCCTCGAGAAACGCCTCGGCACCCTCCCCAAGACCCTCCTCTACGACCACCCGAGCCCGCGCGCGCTCGCCGACCACCTCGCGGTCGACCCCGCCCGCCTCGACGGCGTCCTCGACGACGACGCCGACACCGGCGACGTCTACCGCTGGGCCGCCGACGACGACCCCGGCTCGACCCGCGTGTTCCGCAAGAGCGAGACCGCCGCCGATCCCGACCTCGCCGACCGGGTCGAACGCATCACCGCCGCGCACGGCCGCGAAAGCGGCCTGGCCGGACGCGACATCGCGCCGCTCGGCTTCCTCGACGGCACCGGCGAGGCGTTCCTCCACTTCTCCCGCTCCGGACGCGACCTGCTGGCGTGGAACTACACCGGACCCGAATCGGCGTTCACCGGCACCGTCGCCGAATGGTTCGACTACGCCGAACGCCACGGCCTGCGCGCCAACCTGCTGTCCATGCGCCCCCTCGACCGCGCCGGCGACCACCGCCTCTCGGCCACCCCGTTCGGGGCCCTGCAGCGCCTCGAGAACCTCGCCGAGTTCACCCTCGAAGGCTCCCGCATGCGCCGCCTGCGCTACATGGTGGGCCGCTTCGCCAAAGCCGGGGCCGCCTCCGTCGTCGAGCACCGCCCCGGCACCGACCCCGACGCCGACGCCGCCGTCGTCGGACTCATCGGCTCCTGGGGCGAGGCCAAGACCATGGTCAACCCCTACGTCTCGGTCATCGTGTCCGAACTGGAGCAGGGACGCCTCGACGAGCGGCACCGCATGTTCCTGACCTACCTCGACGACCGGATCGTCAACGCCGTCATCGTCACCGACATCCCCTCCGAACGCGGCTACCTCCTCGACATGGAGTTCTACCCGCCCGACATGCCGCTCGGCGGCCTCGACTACACCATCGTCGAGATCATGGGACGCCTCCGCGACGAAGGCTGCGAGGTCTTCAGCTTCGGCGCCAGCTTCGGCGGCGACCTCACCGACGCCTCCCGCGAATCCGACACCGAACTGGCCCAGGCCCTCCGCCAACTGCGCGAAGTCGGCGCCTTCGGCCCCGGCAACTTCCAGTTCAAGAACAAGTTCCGGCCGGTCAACCACCCGCTGTACCTGTGCCAGTCCGCGACCGGCGACACCACCGGAGCGGCCGACGTCATCCTCATGATCGCCGAACCCGACCTGGAGGCCACCGCCCCCGGCCTCGCCCCGCCCCCCGAGTCCGCGCCGACCGCCGACCCGCGCGAGTCCGCCCTAGCCGCCGCCGACCACAACGTCACCGCGCTCGACGCCGAGGCCGTCGACCTCGACCTGATCACCGACTCCTGGTCCGAGTACACCGGACCGGCCGTCGCCGAACGCGCCGCCCGGCTCGCCGAGACCGCCGGCCGGCACGGCGCACTCACCTCGCCGCCCTGGCTGCGCGACCACCACCTGCACCCCGTGCCCTCCGGACGCGCCGCCGAAGCCCTCCTGTGCCGGCTGTGGCCCTACCGGCGCGGCACGGTCCTGCACGACCACGCGTTCCCGACCTGGATGACCGCGCTCGCCGAGCACGGCTTCGACGCCGAGGCCATCACCGACGAGCCCGGCCCCTTCGACCTCGCCGCCCTCGAACGCGCTCTCGAAGCCACCCCCGAAGTCGCGTTCGTCCTCCTCGAACCGCACAGCAACGCCGCCGCCGGCCGCCCGCTCACCCTCGACGACCTCGGCGCCGCCCGCGACCTGTGCCGCCGCCACGGGACACCGCTGGTCCTCGACGCCGCCCGCGCGCTCGACAACGCCCTCGACAACGCCGAGAGCGACCCCGACGCCGCCCCCTGGGAGATCCTGCGCCGCAGCCTCGCCGGGACCGCCGCGGTCACCTTGAGCCTGTCGAAGACCTTCGGCGTCGCCGGCGGCGGCGTGCTCGCCGTCGCCGCCCCCGAACTGCGACGCGCCATCGAAGCCACAGTGGCCGAACGCGGCCACGACGTCGACGCCGCCCGCCGCGCCCTCTTCGCGGCCGCGCTCCACGACACCGAATGGCCCCTCGCCGCGGCTCGCACCCGCCGCACCCGCGTCGCAAAGCTCCACCGCGCCCTCGCCGAAGCCGGAGCACCCGTGACCGACGACCCCGGCGGCCACGCCGTCTTCCTGCGCCGCGACGCCGACGCCCCGCCCGAGGCCGACGCGGCCACCGCCGCGTGGATCTACCGCCGCACCGGCGTCCGCGCCGCCCCGCACCTGACCCGAACCGGAGGACTGCGCCTGGCCGTGCCCGTCGGCATGGGCGACGACGACATCGACACCGCCGCGCGCCGACTGGCCGACCTGTGGCGCGAACGGCCGCCCGTCACCGAACTCGTCCGCGTCTCCGGGCCGGGGGAGCTGCCGCCGCGCTACCGGCCGGCCGACATCGTCCCCGACGACGTCGCCGCGTCACTGCGCGAGGCCGAGACCCCCGCCGGCGACAACGCCGCCGTGCTCGCCGAGTTCGCCGGAATCGAGACCACGACCGTGAACATCGACGGCGGCGCCGTCGAGATCGCCGACGGCGGCGAAGGCCCGCCCGTGGTCGCCTTCGGCCCCTTCAACGTCGGCGCCGGCGTCTTCGCCGACCTCTACCCCGCCCTGCGGGACCGGTGCCGCCTCATCGCCGTCCACCACCCCGGCGTCGGGGCCACCTCCTGGAACGGCGGACTCGACCTCGACTCCCTGGCCGACCTCGCCCGATCCGTGCTCGACGGGCTCGGCGTCGACGAACCGGCGATCGCGCTCGGCACCTCCTTCGGCGGCCTCATCGCCCAGAAGCTCGCGCTGCGCCACCCCGGACGCGTCGCCCGGCTCCTCCTGCTCGGCAGCTCCTACAAAGTCGGCAACCGCAAAGCCGAAGTCAACCGCCTGAGCCTGGTCGCCGAAGAGGACTTCGCGGCCGCCGACACCGACGCCGCCCTCCTGCCCCGGCTCCTGCGCTGCGAATCGATGGACCCCCAGACCGGCCTGCGGTACCTCGACGTCTTCGCCGCCGACCCCGACCTGCTGCCCGAACTGCCGAGCCTCGCGGTGCCCACGCTCATCCTCCGCGGCGAGCACGACACCGTCATCCCCGAACGGACCGCCCACCTGCTGCACGGCCTCATCCCCGGATCCGAATACCGGACCCTGCCCGGCGCCGGCCACTTCCCGACCCTCACCCACCCCGGCGCGGTCGCCGACGCGATCACCGCCCTGCTCGACGACCGGAGGCCGTCATGAGAGGCGTCACCGATGCCACCCGCACCGTCCTCGGCCCCAACCGCATCCGCCGCACCGAGACCGTCCGGCCCGCCATCAGCGGCTGCAACGCCCGGTTCTTCGGCCACGTCGGCGACTGGACCTGGGACACCGTCGCCGCGCACTGCGACACCGACGTGCTCCGCGCCGCCGACGCCGACGGCCGCCCGACCTACCTGTCGTTCTTCTACTTCCGCATCCGCTCATCGACCGGCACGCAGGCGCACCGGCTCGAATTCGGCGACCGCCTCCACGCCGACTCCGCCGTATTCGACGAGGGCACCGAATCCGTGCTCGCCCTCCACCGCATCACCCGCGCCACGCCGCCCGAACAATTCGACCTCGACGAGTTCTACCGCGGCGGCGACGACGACACCATGTACGTCGAGACGTTCAACCGCTGGGTCGCCCGCGGCGAGACCGGCGGCAACCAAGGCCTGCGCTCCTCGGCCCCCGAAGGCTTCCGCCACACGCACCTGCCCGCCGTCCCTCCCCAGCACTCCCCGCGGCGCCGCTTCCGCCACGCCCGCGACACCGGCGGCTTCGCGCCCGCCGACGACGCCGCCACGGCCCTGCCCGGCCTCCGCGTCGCGTTCCCCGTCGACCGCGTCACCGACATCAACGCCGCCGGGCTGCTCTACTTCGCCGGCTACTTCACCGTCATCGACCGCGCGCTCCTGCGGTGGTGGTGCTCGGTCGGCCGCCCCGAGGAGACCTTCGCCGAACGGACCGTCACCGAGCACGAACTGTGCTTCTTCGCCAACGCGAACGCCGACGCGACCGTCACCGTCGACATCGCCCCGCGGCGCGGCGCCGACACCGAGACGATCGACATGCGCATCACCGACGACGGACGGCTCCTGGCCGTCACCACCCTGCAGCTCGCCTTGAAAGGGCCGCGATGACCCACGACGACACCCGACCGGCCGTCCACGAGGCGATCAGGCGCGTCCTGCCCGGCCTCGACGCGATCGACGGCGACAGCCACCTCAAAGACCTCGGAGCCGACTCCATCGACCGCGTCGAGATCATCCAGGGCATCACCGGCCGGTTCGGCCTCGACGTCCCGCTCGGCACCTTCAGCGACGTCCCCGACGTCAACGGCCTCATCGCACTGGTCGACACGCTGAGGAGGAAGCCATGAGCCACGGCATCGACGACATCGGCGTGTGGGCCGGACGCGCCCGCATCGACGTGCCCGACCTGTTCGCCGGACGCGGCCTCGACCCCGCCCGGCTCGGCAACCTCGAGATGCGCTCACGCTCGGTCGGCATGCCCTGGGAAGACCCGGTCACCAACGCCGTCAACGCCGCCCGGCCCGTCCTGGACCGGCTCGACCCCGCCGACCGCGACCGCATCGAACTGCTCGTGGTCGCCACCGAATCCGGAGTGGACTACTCCAAGTCCGTCTCCTCCTATGTGCACCGCCACCTCGGCCTCTCGTCCGAATGCCGCGTCCTCGAAGCCAAGCAGGCCTGCTACGCCGCCACCGGCATCCTGCAACTGGCCACCGGCTACCTCGCCTCCGGCGCCTCCCTAGGAGCACTGGCCCTCGTCATCGCCTCCGACGTCGCCCTGGTCGACGCCCGCGCCGAATACGCCGAACCGGCCACCGGCCACGGCGCCGTGGCCCTGCTCCTCGGCAGCGAACCGCGACTGCTCACCCTCGACCGAGGCGCCTTCGGCCTCTGCAGCGCCGAAATGCTCGACTCGGCCCGCCCCGGACCCGACTTCGACATCGCCGACGTCGACCAGTCCCTGTTCGCCTACCTCGACGGCTTCAAAGCCGCCCTCGGCGCCTACCGCCGCCGCGTCCCCGAAGCCGACCCCGCCACCACCTTCGACCACCTCGCGATGCACACCCCCTTCGCCGGCATCGTCCGCGCCGCCCACCGCACCCTGCCCCGCGCCGAAGGCGTCGACGTCGAAGCCGACTACGCCAGGCGCGTCGCCCCCGGGCTCGTCTACCCCTCGCAGACCGGCAACCTGTGCTCCGGCTCGGTCTACCTCGCGCTGGCCAGCCTCGCCGACCATGTCGACCCCGAGCCCGTCCGGGTCGGCATGTACTCCTACGGCTCGGGCTCGTGCGCCGAGTTCTTCAGCGGCGTGCTGCGCCCCGGAGTCGACACCGGCGTCCAGGCGCACCTCGACGCCCGCCGCCGCATCGACTTCGCCGAGTACGAGCGACTGCTCGCCCTGACCCGCGACGTGCTGGTCCCGCACGAGCACCGCGACGTCGACCTCAGCGGCTACGAGGCCGCGGACGGCCCCGAACTGCTGTTCACGGGCGTGAAGTCGCACCACCGCCGATACGAATGGAGTTGATCGCCGTGACCGCCGACCCCGTCATGGACGCCGTCCGGGCCGCGCTCGAGGCCGTCCGGTCCGACATCGACCCGGCCCTGCTCACCCCCGACGTCACCCTCACCGAGCTGGGATGCGACTCGATGGACCGCGCCGAGATCGTCACCGTCAGCATGGTCGCCCTCGACGTCACCGTCCCGGTCGACCGGTTCGCCGACGTCAGCGATGTGCGCGGCCTCGTCGGCGTCCTCCGCGAATACTGCTCTTGACTTCCTCCCCTCCCTGTAGGGAGGGGATTCCGGTCGGTCGCCCGACTGGGTTTCCTGTTTCATCGACAGTCGCACTCGCCCTAGGAGGGTTCGTGTCTTACACCGTCTCCGCAGGCTGCGACGGCCAGCCCGGCCGCCAGAATGTTCTTCGCCGCGTTCACATCGCGGTCCTCGGTGTGCCCGCACGCGGGGCACTCGAAGACCCGCTGCGACAGCGGCACCGATGCTTTGAGCGTGCCGCACGCCGAACACGTCTTGCTGGAAGGCAGCCAACGGTCGACGGCGACCACGGTCCGGCCTGCCCATTCGGCCTTGTACTCGAGCATACGGCGGAACTCGGCCCAGGACGCGTCCGCGATCGCACGCGACAGGCGATGGTTCGCGAGCATCCCACGCACGTGCAGGTCCTCCATGGCGATCACTTGGTTCTCGTTGACCAGCCGGGTGGTGAGCTTGTGCAGGGAGTCGCGCCGCCGGTCGGCGATGCGGGCGTGGGATCGGGCGAGTTTGATCTGGGCCTTGACCCAGTTCTTGGAGCCTTTGGTCTTGCGGGACAGGTCTTTTTGTCGTCTGCGGATGCGCTCGCGGTCGCGCCGCTCATGGCGCGGGTTGGTGATCTTCTCACCGGTGGAGAGGGTGAACAAGGACGTCAGTCCGGCGTCGACCCCGACCGCCTCGGCGCGTCCGGGCCGGGTGGGGATGTCCTCCTCTACGAGCAGGGACACGAACCAACGTCCGGCCGCGTCGCGGGAGACGGTGACCGTGGAGGGCACCGCGCCGACCGGAAGTCTGCGCGACCAGCGGATCTTCAGAGGTTCGGACTGTTTGGCGAGCGTGAGTTGGCCGTTGGTGAACTTGA